>JBEEJZ010000200.1:0-24410 GCA_041168905.1 Pseudomonadota bacterium
GACCCGCACGAGCACGCACCAGAGGCGCAAACACTACAGGCTCCGGTGCAGCGGCATCCAGCATCTCAGGCAACTCGCCCCAGGCGGCTTGCAAGTCCAGCGCCTGATCAATCCAGACGGCATGTGCCGCCAACGGCATGGAGCAGCTGCCTCCCATGGCACGGCTCACCGCACGCTCGGCAGCAACAGCGGTCCAGGTGGGCAGGTGAACGAGGGGCTCCAGCAGCGCCATCAAGTCTTCGCGATCTGATCGAATTTCGATTCCCAGGGCGCCCTGCCCTGCAGCGGGCAACATTTCATCGGTCGGGAACACGTACCGTATGCGCTCGGCAAGACCCAATCGCTTCAAACCAGCCGCGGCCAGCACAATCGCATCAAACTGGCCGTCATCCAGTTTGCGCAAGCGGGTATCCAGATTGCCGCGCAGAGGCTCGATACGGACATCGGCACGGCCGGCAGCTTGCAACAAGGCACGCAGCAACACCACACGACGCAGGCTGGAGGTGCCCACAACACCACCTTGGGGCAGGTCTCGCCAGTGCGCGCACCGATTCGATACCCAGGCATCCCGGGGATCTTCGCGCTCCATCACGCAGGCCAGGCTGAAACCTTCTGGTATCTCCATGGGCACGTCCTTCAGCGAATGGACCGCCAGATCGGCACGTCCTTCCTCC
This sequence comes from Pseudomonadota bacterium, assembly GCA_041168905.1. Classification (GTDB taxonomy): domain Bacteria; phylum Pseudomonadota; class Gammaproteobacteria; order Burkholderiales; family Burkholderiaceae_C; genus JBEEJZ01. The sequence goes on from JBEEJZ010000200.1 coordinate 675, forward strand.
AGGGCAACCTCCAGCTCCTTCACAAACAGACCCTTGCCGCCCACCTTGCTCAAGCTGCGATCCAGAATCTGGTCGCCGCGGGTGGTCATGCCCAGCAGGCTCACCGTGTGACCACGCTGCTCCAACAGAGTCTTGACGTGCTCGGCCTGCCACAGCGCCAAGCGGCTTTCACGGGTAGCGATGACGATCGGTCTGACCGAGGGGTTGTGGGGGGCTGAAGACAAGGACATGGGGGTCTCAAAACACGGGGCGGACTGGTAACCCCTTGGTAATTCTCAGGGGGCTTTTGACTCGGCGGCGATGCTAGCATGCGTCTTGCTTGTCAGTTGCCAGCCAGATTGGCATTTACCGCCCACAACCAAACCATGAACCCATCTTCCAAGCCTGAACGTAGCGAAGTTTCGTCCTCACTGCCCGCTGCTGCAGCGAGCAAAGCACCCAAAGCTGCACGCAAGACAGCAACTGTGGAGCGTCCCATGGCCAAAGCCAAGGAAAACGAGCGGCCACTGGTGGAAGATATTCGACTGCTGGGGCGCATATTGGGTGACGTGATCCGCGAGCAGGACGGTGTGGAGGCCTACGAGCTGATCGAACAAGTACGCCAGCTGTCGGTGGCCTTCCGGCGGGATGCCGACCACGATGCAGACAAGGCCCTGAAAAAGCTGCTCAAAGGCTTGAGCAACGACCAGACTGTCAGCGTGATCCGGGCATTCACCTATTTCAGTCATTTGGCCAACCTGGCCGAAGACCGTCACCACATACGCCGCAGGGCGATCCACGAACGGGCTGGTGAAACCCAGGAAGGCAGCATCGAAGTGGCGCTGTCGCGCCTGCGCTGGGCTGGCATTTCGACTCAGACCATCTCCAGTACCCTGGCGCAGGCTTATGTCGCGCCCGTCCTCACGGCTCACCCCACCGAGGTGCAGCGCAAGAGCATTCTGGATGCGGAGCGGGACATCGCCAAGCTGCTGACCGCACGTGACGAAATCAAACTGCGCGCCGGTGCCATAGATACCCGCAAGGATGCACTCACACCCAGAGAGCTGGCCGGTAACGAGGCACAGATCCAGGCACGCGTCACCCAGCTTTGGCAAACCCGCCTGCTGCGCTTCACTAAGCTGACAGTGGCCGATGAAATTGAAAATGCGCTGAGCTATTACGAATCCACCTTCTTGCGTGAAATTCCTGGCCTGTATGCCAACCTGGAGCGGGAGTTGGGCAACTTGCCGGTGCACAGCTTCCTGCGCATGGGCCACTGGATCGGCGGCGACCGCGACGGCAACCCCAACGTCAGTGCCCAAACCCTCGAATACGCCCTGCGCCGTCAGGCCGACGTAGCACTTCGCCACTACCTGACCGAGGTGCATTACCTGGGCAGCGAGTTGTCCATGTCCGGCATTCTGGTGAAGTTTTCGCCCGATATGCAGGCCCTGGCCAACAGCTCACCCGATACCAACGCCCACCGCCAGGACGAGCCCTACCGCCGAGCGCTGACCGGCATCTACTCTCGCCTGGCAGCCACCCTGAAGGAACTGACCGGGGGCGATGCCGCCCGGCATGCGGTCGCCCCGCAAAACCCCTATCGCTGCGCAGAAGACTTTTGCGCTGATTTGCGCACCATCGAGACTTCCCTGCTTTCCCACCATGGCGGGGCACTGGCCACCCAGCGCCTGCACCCCCTGATACGCGCGGTGGAGGTGTTCGGGTTTCACCTGGCCACGGTCGATCTGCGCCAAAGCTCCGACAAACACGAAGAAGTCGTTGCCGAATTGCTAAAAACCGCACGCCTGGAGCCGGCTTACGCGAGCTTGGATGAAATGTCCAAGCGCACACTGCTGCTGAAACAGTTGAATGACGCCCGCGGCCTGCGGGTAATGGGCCATAGCTACTCCGATCATGCGCAGGGCGAGCTAGCCATCTTCGAGAAGGCGCGCGACATGCTGGAGCGCTTTGGTCGCCAAGCCATACGCCACTACATCATCAGCCACACCGAAACGGTGAGCGATTTGCTCGAGGTACTGCTGCTCCAGAAAGAAACCGGGCTGATGCACGGCACCCTGAGTGCCGACAACAACGCCTGTTGCGACCTGATCGTGGTGCCTTTGTTCGAGACCATTGAAGATCTGCGCAATGCCGCCCCCATCATGCGCGATTTCTACGCATTGCCCGGTATCACCGCCCTGGTGCAACGCTCGGGTGCCGAACAGGACATCATGTTGGGCTACTCCGACAGCAACAAGGACGGCGGCATTTTCACCAGCAACTGGGAGCTGTACCGCGCAGAAATCGCACTGGTCGATCTCTTCGATGATCTGGCCGTACAAATCAACGCGGCCGCAGCCAGCCAGCCCGGCAAGGAAGGGCAGGCACAAGCAAGAGCGATCCAGCTACGCATGTTCCACGGCCGTGGCGGTACGGTCGGCCGCGGCGGTGGCCCCAGCTACCAGGCCATTCTGGCGCAACCCCCAGGCACCGTGCGCGGACAAATTCGTCTGACCGAGCAGGGTGAAGTCATCGGATCCAAATACGCCAACCCGGAAATTGGACGCCGCAACCTTGAAACCCTGGTGGCCGCCACCCTGGAAGCCACCTTGCTGCAGCCCACCAAGACGGCACCTGGCGAATTTCTGGAGGCCGCAGCGGATCTGTCCCAGGCCAGCATGGGTGCTTACCGCGCACTGGTTTACGAGACGGCCGGCTTCACCGACTACTTCTTCAGCTCGACGCCCATCCGGGAAATTGCCGAACTCAACATCGGCTCACGTCCGGCGTCGCGCAAAGCCACCCAGAAAATCGAAGACTTGCGCGCGATTCCCTGGGGCTTCAGCTGGGGCCAGTGCCGCTTGACCTTACCCGGCTGGTTCGGATTCGGCTCTGCCATTGACAGCTTCCTCAACCACCAGGGCGCGTCGGGCAAGAAGGCCAGGCTTGCCCTGTTGCAGAAGATGTACCGCCAATGGCCTTTCTTCAAGACACTGCTGTCCAACATGGACATGGTGATGGCCAAGAGCGATCTGGCACTGGCTTCGCGCTACGCCGAGCTGGTCAGCGACGCACGCCTGCGCAAAAAGATCTTTACCGCCATCGAAGCCGAATGGCATCGCACCGCCGATGCGTTGGCATTGGTGACTGGGGACAAGCAGCGACTGGCCAATAATGCCGCCCTGCAGCGCTCGATCCGCCACCGTTTTCCCTACATCGACCCACTGCATCACCTGCAGGTGGAGCTGGTCCGGCGCTACCGCGAGGGAAAAACGGACGAGCGCGTGCAACGCGGCATCCACATTTCCATCAACGGCATCGCGGCAGGTTTGCGCAACACGGGCTGAGCAGTGCGCCCGGCTGTGGCTGGGGCGGGAGCGGTTACTGAGAGATCAGCTCGCGCACTGCGGCGAGTTGGCGCCTGGAGACGGCCAGCCATTCAGTCACGCCATCCAGGCGCACGGCCCAGCCTTCGCCCTCCTCCGGCTCAAAGTGACGCTCCAGCGCACGCACTCTGTGCCTGGCCACCAGGGCGTTGCGATGGACGCGCACGAACCGCTGCCCATACTTTTCCTCCAGCTCCTGTAGTGAGCCATCCCATATGAGGCTCTGTGTGGCCGTGCGTACGGTCACATATTTCTGCTCTGCCTTGAGATAAACCACGTCGGTCAAAGGCAAACGCAGGGTCCTCAGACGTTCGTGGATGACCAGTGCGGGTTCTTCATGCGCCGGGGATTCAGGCGGTGTCGTCACACGCCGCACTTTTTGCAGCGCCTGCTGCAGCCGCTCCAATCGCACTGGCTTGGTCAGGTAATCCACCGCATCCAGCTCAAAAGCCTGCACCGCGTGTTCGGCGTGAGCGGTCACAAACACCACGGCTGGTGGCTTGGCCATGGTTTGCAGTTGCTGCGCCAGGGCCAATCCGTTCGCCCCCGGCATGTGAATATCCAGCAACACCAGATCAAAGGACTCGTGCGCCAGCAACTCAGCCGCCCGCACCGAATTGCCAGCCTCACCGGCGGCGCAAGCCACAGAGGCACCACAATCGCCCAGCAAGGCTCTCAGCCGGGCGCGGGCGAGCGGTTCGTCATCCACGATCAACACCCTCAAGCTCATGCCGGCACCTCGATCCTGACCTCGTACACATCGCCTTTTCGTCCACAGGTGAATTGGCCCTGCAGATCGTGCAAGAGAGATAGGCGCTCACGCACATTGGCCAACGCCAGACCGTGCCCGGGCTTGCCGGCACCGGCTGGCACGGTGTTGCTAACCTTGATCACCACCGTGCCACCTCGTCGGTGGGTCGAAATTCGGACCTGGGCCCCCTCTGGACTGGGCTCCACCCCGTGGCGCACAGCGTTCTCAACCAGCGGTTGCAGCAACAACGGCGGCAAGCGGGCATGGTCGGCAGCTGCATCCAGCACCCAATCTAGCTGTAGCCGGTCACCAAAACGCACCTGTTCGATCGCCAGATACCGGCGCGCCAAGAGCAGCTCGTCTGCCAGGCTGACCGAATCGCCTCGCTCCGCGAGCGCCTGGCGAAAGAGTTCGCTCAGGTCCTCCAGCACGGCTTCGGCTCGCACAGGCTCCGCACGAACCAGTGCGATGGCGCTATTGAGTGCGTTGAACAAAAAATGAGGCCGTATACGCGACTGCAGCTCGGACAGGCGCGCCGCAGCAGTAGCCGGCGCACGGGCCTTGGAACGCAGCACCAGAACCCTCATGAGCACGCTGGCCATTGCGGCACCCAAACAAGCGCCAGCCACCCAGCGCATGGACGGCACCAAGCCAACCCAGTACAGAATCGCACAGCCGTACACACCAGCCCAAGCCCCCAGGACCACCCCAACCGTCACCTGTACAAAAAGGGATCGATGGCCCAAGACCCGCTTCAAGCCGCAGCTCGTGAGGAGCCAGGCCAGGGTGGCCGGCAGGGAGCTGCCAGCCTGCACCGCAAACATATCGAGCCACTCACGCGCACCGGGGCTGTCGAACATCACCCCTATGGCCATCACCCCTTGGACAAAAAGCACGGCCCGCAGGACGACACCCACATGGCAGGTATCCAGCACCCATGGGGTGATTTGGCCCTGCGTCTTCGGGAAGGTCGATAAAATTTGTTTGTCCTTCATTCAGGTTCCGCCATACATCGGCCGGATTATTGCCCCACATGTCTCAAAACCAACTCGACAAAAAATCCCAGGCCTGGTCGGCGCTCTTTTCTGAACCTATGAGCGAGTTGGTCAAGCGCTACACCGCCAGCGTGTTCTTTGACAAGCGCCTGTGGCAAGCCGATATCCAGGGCTCTCTGGCCCACGCCGAGATGCTGGCCGCGCAGAACATCATCGGGGCCAGCGACCTGGCCGACATCCAGCGCGGCATGGCGCAAATCACGCAAGAGATCGAATCCGGCACGTTTGAGTGGAAGCTCGACCTGGAAGACGTGCACCTGAACATCGAGGCCCGCCTGACCCAACTGGTGGGCGATGCCGGCAAGCGCCTGCACACCGGCCGCAGCCGCAACGACCAGGTCGCCACTGACGTGCGCCTGTGGTTGCGCAGCGAGATGGACCTGATCATTGATTTGCTGGTCGACCTGCAAAAGTCGCTGGTCGATGTGGCCGAGCAAAACGTCGACGTCATCCTGCCCGGCTTCACCCACCTGCAAGTGGCCCAGCCGGTGAGCTTTGCGCACCATTTGCTGGCCTATGTGGAGATGTTCAGCCGCGACGCCGAGCGCATGAGCGACGTGCGCCGCCGCACCAACCGCCTGCCGCTGGGCAGCGCCGCCCTGGCCGGCACCACCTACCCGCTGGACCGCGAACGCGTGGCCCGCACCCTGGGCATGGTCGACGAACACGGCCACGCGCAGGTCTGCCAAAACAGCCTGGACGGCGTGAGCGACCGCGACTTCGCCATTGAATTCACCGCCGCCGCCAGCCTGTGCATGGTGCACATCAGCCGCTTCAGCGAAGAGCTGATTTTGTGGATGAGCCAGAACTTCGGCTTTGTGAAGATCGCCGACCGCTTCACCACCGGTTCATCCATCATGCCGCAGAAGAAAAACCCCGACGTGCCGGAACTGGCACGCGGCAAAACCGGCCGCGTGGTCGGTCACCTGATGGGCCTGATCACCCTGATGAAGGGCCAGCCCCTGGCCTACAACAAAGACAACCAGGAAGACAAAGAGCCGCTGTTCGACACCGTGGACACGCTCAAAGACACCCTGCGCATCTTCAGCGAAATGGTGGGTGGCCAGGTCAACCCCACCACAGGCCAAAAGGAAGGCGGCATCACCGTCAATGCCCAGGCCATGGAAGCTGCCGTCAAAAAAGGCTACGCCACGGCCACCGACCTGGCTGACTTCCTGGTGAAAAAAGGCTTGCCGTTCAGGGACGCGCACGAGGTGGTTGCACACGCCGTTAAAACGGCGCAAGCCACGGGGAAAGACCTCTCGGAGCTACCGCTGTCCACTTTGCAGCAGTTCAATCCGGGCATCGATGCCGATGTGTTTGACTCTTTGAGTCTGCGTGGCAGCCTGAACGCACGCAACACCCTGGGCGGCACAGCGCCGGCTCAAGTGCGCCAACAGATTGCCCGCCACCAGGCACGCTTGGCCTGATTCATCTAACCCACAGTATCAACGTCATGGAAACAACCACCACTCTGGAATTGACAGATGCCCTGCTGACTGGTGACGCCCGCATGGATCACACCCACCAGGAATTCACCGACCTGCTCAATGAACTGCTGGCAACGCCGCAAAACGAACAGCTCCCCCTTTACAAAGCCTTCCTGACGCACACCCAGGAGCACTTCGCACAAGAGGAGCGCTGGATGCTGGCCACCGGCTTTTCGGCCGGAAACTGCCATGCCGAGCACCACGCCATGATTCTGGAGACCATGGGGGTGATAGAACAACATTACCTGGGCGACGACCCCGAGATCATCACTCGCATGGCTGAGGCACTTGTCGAATGGTTTCCCGGTCACGCCGCCAGCATGGATGCCGGCTTGGCCGCACACCTTAAATTAGTGGGTTTCGACAGTGCCACCGAGACGCTGGCCGACCCTACGGTGATCAAAAACGTGACCATGTCGGGTTGCGGCAGCGTCAGCTGCTCTTAATGCTTTAACCCCCTAACCAGGAGCGTCCCCATGCCCGTGATCACCCACATCGAAGATCTGCGTGTGCTTGCCCAGAAGCGGGTACCGCGCATGTTTTACGACTATGCCGACTCGGGCTCCTGGACAGAAAGCACCTACCGCGCCAACGAAGCCGACTTCCAGCGCATCAAGCTGCGCCAGCGCGTTGCCGTGAACATGGAAAACCGCAGCACCGCCACACACTTGGTCGGGCAAGCCGTGAAAATGCCAGTGGCCATCGCACCAGTAGGTTTGACCGGCATGCAGCACGCCGATGGTGAAATCAAGGCGGCGCGGGCGGCCGAAAAATTTGGCATTCCGTTCACGCTATCCACCATGAGCATCTGCTCCATCGAGGACATCGCTGCCCACACCCAAGCCCCGTTCTGGTTTCAGCTCTACATGATGCGTGACCGAGAAGCGATGGTCCAAATGATCGAGCGCGCACGCAAGGCGCGCTGCAGCGCGCTGGTACTCACCCTGGACCTGCAGGTCATCGGGCAGCGTCATAAGGATCTGAAAAATGGTCTGACTGCTCCCCCAAAACCCACGTTGGCCAACATCATCAACCTGGCCACCAAGCCACGCTGGTGCCTGGGCATGCTGGGCACCCGGCGCCGCAGCTTCGGCAACCTGGTCGGGCATGTCAAGGGCGTCAGTGACATGCGGTCCCTGTCGGCCTGGACCAATGAACAATTCGACCCTCGCCTGTCCTGGAAAGACGTGGAGTGGGTCAAACAGCAATGGGGCGGCAAGCTGATCCTGAAAGGCATACAGGACGTGGAAGATGCCCGTCTGGCGGTGCAAAGCGGTGCCGACGCCATCGTAGTGAGCAACCACGGTGGTCGCCAGCTCGATGGAGCCCAAAGCAGCATCGAGGCGCTGCCGGCGATTGTGGCCGCCGTTGGCGAGCAGATCGAAGTCTGGATGGATGGCGGCATCCGTTCGGGTCAAGATGTGCTCAAGGCCTGGGCGCTGGGCGCACGTGGCACGCTGATCGGTCGCGCCATGGTGTACGGGCTGGGGGCGATGGGCGAGGCCGGCGTGACCAAGGCCCTGCAAATCATTCACAAGGAGCTGGATGTGACCATGGCTTTTTGCGGCCATACCCAGCTCGAAGAGGTTGACCGATCCATCCTGCTGCCGGGCACCTACCCCACCTGAGTTTCACGCTGTTGCCTGCCTGGCGCAGCACCTCTTGCAGATGTTGACTGAGCCCACGCCCGGAGGAACTGCGCCCGAGCGACGCATCGCGCACCTGGACATGGATGCGTTCTATGCCAGTGTCGAGCTCTTGCGCTACCCACAGCTCAAGGGCCTGCCCGTGGTCATCGGCGGTGGCCGCAAGCAGGTTCTTGCTGCTCTTGAAGAACTGAAAGCCGCCGAGCCAGACCGCGTGTGGGATGCTGAGGCCGAGCGTGCGGCCCTGCGTCGCATTCCCGTGCGGGCCTTCGCCCGTTTGGCGGATTACACAGGTCGTGGCGTCATCACCACGGCCACTTATGCCGCCCGCCAGTTTGGTGTTGGATCAGCCATGGGGCTGATGAAGGCGGCAAAACTATGCCCGCAAGCCATTTTGCTGCCCGTGGATTTTGAGGAATATCGCCGTTTTTCCCGCAAGTTCAAGGCGGTCATCACAGACATCGCGCCCGGCATGGAAGACCGGGGTGTGGATGAGGTTTACATCGACTTCACTCATGTTCCTGGCGGCCAACGCGAAGGTGGCCGGGTGCTGGCGCGTCTGATCCAAAAAAGTATTTTTGAGGCCACGGGTCTGACCTGCTCGGTGGGCGTTGCCCCCAACAAACTGCTCGCCAAGATGGCCAGCGAGTTCAACAAACCCAACGGCATTTCCATCGTTCACCCCCAAGACTTGCAAACGGCGATCTGGCCGCTGAACTGTCGCAAAGTCAACGGCATCGGCCCCAAGGCCGAGGCCAGGCTGGCAGCTTTGGGCATCCATACCATCGGCGAGTTGGCAGCACAAACCTTGCCTTGGCTGATCGGCCACTTTGGTGGTTCTTTGGGTAGCTGGTTGCATGAGGCGGCCTGGGGCCGGGATGAACGCGAGGTGATCTTGCACAGTGACCCGGTGTCGATGAGCCGAGAAACCACGTTTGAGCGCGACCTGCATGCCATGCAGGACAAAACAGAGCTGGGGGCAGTCTTTACGCGCTTGTGTGAACAAGTGGCGGCAGATCTGCAGCGTAAAGGCTTTGTAGGGCGAACCATCGGCATCAAGCTGCGATATGCAGACTTCAAAAGCGTGACCCGTGACCAGACCGTCGACATGCCGACCGCCGATCCTGCTGCAATCCGCCAGGCGGCTGGCCTTTGCCTGAAACGGGTGGACCTGCAACGCCGCATCCGCTTGCTCGGGGTACGGGTAGGCGGTTTGAGTCTGGCCAAGTCATCAGGGCAAGCCATCCACTCGAAAGGCAAAATCATGGATCCATACTCGGGCCAGCTGTTTTGACTGAGCGGCCAGAGTTGTTACCTTTTCACAGGCCAGTAAGTGTGCTCAAAATGGTTTTTATCGCTTACCCTATGGATATAGACACCATTGATATAAATCAATGCGCGCTAACATTTGGCGCAATTAACAACGACACTGCCCCAGGAGAAGTTTGATGAGAATGAATTTGCCGGTCACCAATCAGGAGTACGACTACCCTGCTGGTGAAATGCTGGTCTCAACGACCGACCCCAAGGGCGTCATCACACACTGCAACCATGCCTTTGTGAAGGTGAGCGGGTTTGAATATGACGAGCTCATCGGCCAGCCCCACAACATGATCCGCCATCCGGACATGCCACCGGAGGCCTACAAGGACATGTGGAGCACCATAGGCCGTGGCCAACCTTGGACAGGCATGGTGAAAAACCGCCGCAAGGACGGCGGCTTTTATTGGGTACAAGCGAATGTCACCCCCATCATGGAGGGTGGCAAGCCACGCGGCTATATGTCGGTGCGTATCAAGCCTACACGCCAGGAAATCGAGAGTGCAGAGCAGCTTTACGCCAAGATCCGTGCAGAGCGTGAATCCAATCGACACAGCTTTAAATTGCAGGCTGGCCAGGTACAAAAACTGGGTATCAGTGGCTGGATCCAGGGCCTGGGTCGCATGAGCATGACACAGCGCATGTCGGTTGCCATGCTCGCCATGATCGGTTTTGGCATGGCGCCCCAGTTCATGGGCGTTCAAGGAATGACCGGCCTCTTATTACAGCTGGCGGTGCTGACCGTGGGCGGTATCGCGATGCTGTTGTGGTTTCACTCCCGCATTGTGAGCGTCATTGGTGAGGCGGAGCGCTTTGCCGGCGACCTGTCGGCCTGCAACCTGACAACCTCTATCTCCCTGCAGCATGCCCCGCCCATGGGCTCATTGATCCGCAGTCTGTGGCAAATCCAGATCAACCTACGGGCAGTCATTGGTGATGTGAAAACCGAAATCAGTAGCTTCACCCAAACGGCACAAGAAATTTCTAGCGGTAGCCTCGATCTTTCCTCCCGCACCGAGGCCCAAGCCAGTAGCCTGGAGGAAACAGCCGCCAGTATGGAAGAGTTGTCCAGCACCGTGCGTCAAACCGCTGACACGGCGGCCCGTGTGTCGGATGAAAGCGAGCGCAGCACCCAAGTGGCGACACTGGGTGGCGAGGCCGTGCACAAGGTGGGCGAATCCATGCAAAGCATCAGCACCTCATCCAAAAAGGTGCAAGACATCATCGGCGTGATTGAGGGCATTGCCTTCCAGACCAATATCCTGGCTCTGAACGCCGCCGTCGAGGCCGCGCGCGCAGGCGAGCAAGGTCGGGGCTTTGCAGTGGTGGCCTCCGAGGTGCGGGCTCTAGCTCAACGCAGTGCGGTCGCCGCCAAAGAAATTCGTGAATTGATTGCCCAGTCCGTCGGCCAAATCGCCGAAGGCAGCCAGCAAATGGCGCACGCGGGCAACACGATTGATGAGGTGGTCGCCTCCGTGCGCCAGGTCAGCGAACTGATCCGCCAGATCAGCAGCGCTACCAAAGAGCAGTCCATCGGTATCTCTCAGGTCAACGAGGCAGTCACCCAGCTGGACACGGTGACTCAGCAAAACGCCGCCTTGGTCGAGGAATCAGCCGCTTCGGCAGAAGGTTTGAGCAGCGGCAGCGTCTCGCTGGCACGCTCGGTGCAGGTCTTCCACTTGCCCTGATCGACCCAGACCCAACACCTCAGACCCACGCCCCGCTTGATCGTTCAAGCGGGGCTTTTTTCATTCAGCGTCGAAATGCTGCTGCGACGAAATCAATGAGCGCCTTCACCCTGACGGAAGTTCGGTGCCGCTCCGCGTAAACGGCATAGATGTCCGCATCGGGGCTGCTGTAGTGGGCCAGCACCTGAATCAGCTCCCCAGATTGAAGATACTTTTCAACGTCCCACTGTGCCCGCAGCAGGACACCGTGCCCGTCCAGGGCCCAATTCAGTGCAACACCGCCATCGTTGGTCGTCAGGTTGCCTCGAATCTTGATGCTCTCGGTAGTCTCGGACTGTGCCTTGCCTTTGCCCTTGGTGCTGGAAAAACGCCATAAACCATAGGCCTCATCGCCTTGTCGTATGCCGATGCAGTTGTGCTTCGGTAGATCGGAGGGAGTTTGGGGCTCGCCTCGCTGCTTCAGGTAGGCGGGTGAAGCCACTACGACACGCTTGTTTGCTGCGATGAAACGAGCGATCGATCGGGAGTCTGGTGGATTGCCGAACCTGAAGCAAATGTCGTGGGCATCGTCTCCGGTGGGCGGGGGATTTACCGAAAGCTGCAACTGAATGTCCACTTTGGGATATTTGTGTGTGAAGCGGGAAATCAATGGCGCAATGTGACTGCGCCCAAATCCCAAGGTGGCATTGACCCGCAGCAAGCCCTGCGGAGCCATGTTCGAACCCAGTAGCTGATCTTCGAGCCCCTCGATATCAGCCATGATCTTGCGGGCATGCTCCAGGTAAACCTCACCCTCGGGGGTCAAGCTCATTCTGCGTGTGGTTCTGTTCACCAAGGGCATGCCCAGCCGCGACTCCATCAGGCCCAAATGCCGGCTCACAGCCGCTGGCGAGATGCCCTGCTCTCGTGCAGCGGCACTCAGCGAACCAGCGTGGGAAAGTGCCATGAAAAAACCCAGGTCGGAAGGGCTGATCAGCTTGCTCATATATTTGATATTAAGTTAACAATGCTTTGAATATCAAGGAGTTTTTTAAACCTGATGGTAGATAAAGTTGCTCCCATTCCAACCGTTTCATGAGCTGGAAGTCAACCATCAAGGACACAACATGTTGAGCAACTTCAAAAAGCACATTTTCATGGCAGGCCTATGCGGCGCAGCGAGCATCGCTTCGGCGCAATCATGGCCCAGCAAAACTGTCACCATCGTGGTGCCATTTCCAGCCGGTGGCACCACCGATGTTCTGGCCCGTGCCGTCGCCAACAAGTTGTCTCCCGTCATCGGCCAGGCGGTTATCGTCGACAACAAGCCCGGTGCCGGTGCCACCCTGGGTGCCGATCTGGTCGCCAAATCCAACCCAGACGGCCATACATTGCTGATGGGCGCTGTGCACCACACGGTGGCAACCAACGTTTACAAAAATCTGCGATACAGCTTTGAAAAGGATTTCGCGCCCATCACGACGGTCGCGCTGGTACCGAATGTCATGACGGTGAGCGCCAAATCACCCTACAACAGCGTGAAAGATGTCATTGCGGCGGGCAAGGCTCAACCCGACAAGCTGGCTTACGGCTCTAACGGCAACGGCACGGCCCAGCACATGATCGGTACCCAGTTCCAGATGGAAACGGGCGCCAACATTCTGCACGTACCTTACAAGGGCAGCGCACCTCTGACAACCGATTTGCTGGGTGGGCAGGTGGATATGTCGTTTGACACGATCACCCCCGTGCTGCCCTTTATCAAGGAGGGCAAGCTCAAGGCACTGGCTGTGACGACCGCCAAGCGGTCTTCCACCTTGCCCAATGTACCCACCCTGCAAGAGTCCGGCGTGCCCCATATCGCGATCGGAACATGGTTCGGCCTGCTGGCGCCTTCCGCAACACCCAAAGCTGTGGTTGCTCGCCTGAACTCCGAGATCGTGAAGATCATCCAGTCGCCGGATTTCCAGAAGCAGATGGTCGAGATAGGTGCGGAACCGGTGGGCAACAAGCCCGAGGAGATGGCCAAACAGATCAAGGACGAAACCGAGAAATTCGCCAATTTGGTGAAAGTCGGCAAGGTGACGCTGGACTGAGCCTGACCAACGCACAAGGAACAACATGAATCCCCACACCCATACTCATTCCCTACTCCCCGAGGTGGCTCAGGCCATGGACAAACAGGCCGCTGTTGCTGGCCTGACCCATGTGATGTCGAAGTTCACCTCCTACATCGGTAAGCGTCTGCCCACCGATGTGACAGAAAAACTTGGCGAACTTCGCGAAAAAGAAGTGAACTTCTTGGCCAAGGAGGTGTATGAATCGATGCGACAGAACCAGGAAGCCGCCGACAAGCTGGATCGCCCCAGCTGCCAGGACACTGGCGTCATTCAATATTTTCTGACGGCAGGTGCCAACTTCCCGCTGCTGGGCGAGCTGGAAGAAATTCTTCTGGGTGCCACGCAGGGCGCGACCAAAGACGGCCCCTTACGTCACAACGCGGTGGAGACTTTTATCGAGAAGAACACTGGCACCAACACCGGCTCCAAGATCCCGTGGCTGGACTGGGAAATTGTTCCGGGTGACGACAGCGTGACGATAGACGTGTACATGGCTGGCGGCGGTTGCACACTGCCCGGCGCAGCAAAGGTGTTGATGCCTGGCCAGGGCTATGAAGGCGTGGCCGAGTTTGTGTTCGACGTGATCACCTCGCGCGGCGTGAACGCCTGCCCGCCGCTGTTGGTGGGAGTGGGCGTCTCCACCTCGGCCGAAACAGCGGCACGCTTGTCCAAGAAGGCGATCCTGCGCCCTGTGACTTCCCGCCACAGCAACGACAACGCGGCCCTGATGGAAGAGCTGTTGACCGATGGCCTGAACGAACTGGGCCTGGGGCCACAGGGCCTGACAGGCAACAACAGCGTGATGGGCGTGAACATCGAGTCGTCCGCGCGCCACCCGTCCACTATTGGCGTGGCAGTGTCCACCGGCTGCTGGGCGCACCGCCGCGGCAAGATCAAGATCAACGCCGATATGTCATTTGAGGTGATCTCGCACCAAGGATTCAAACTGTGAAAAAAATTCTGACCACTCCCATCAAGGACGAAGACCTGGAGTCACTGAACATCGGTGACGTGGTGTACCTGAGCGGCACGCTGGTGACCTGCCGCGACGTGGCGCACCGCCGCTTGATCGAACTCGGCCGCGAGCTGCCTGTCAATCTCGAAGGTGGCGCCATCTTCCATGCGGGCCCCATCGTGCGCCAAAAGGAAAACGGCGATTACGAGATGGTCTCGATAGGCCCCACCACCAGCATGCGCATGGAGAAGTTCGAAAAGGAATTCATCCAGCGCACCGGTGTGAAGCTGATTGTGGGCAAAGGCGGCATGGGCCCCGAAACCCAGGAAGGCTGCAAGGAAAACAAGGCTGTGCACGCCATCTTCCCCGGCGGTTGCGCGGTGCTGGCAGCGACTCAGGTCGAAAAGATCGAAGCCGCAGAGTGGACGGACTTGGGCATGCCCGAGACTCTGTGGGTCAACCGCGTGAAAGAGTTTGGTCCCTTGATCATCTCCATTGATACCAAGGGCAAGAATCTGATCGAGGAAAACAAGGCGGTCTTTAATGAGAAGAAAAAGCCCATCCTTGAAAGAATCAACGCTCAGATCCGCTTCATCAAATAACCGGCAGCCCCTTGCAAGGCAGTCAAATCACTGCCTTGCATGCCGCACGTTGCGTGGCAGGGGTTGCGGGTAGCTGGTGCGAAAGGGATTGATGTCCAGTCCGCCACGGCGGGTGTAACGGGCATACACCGACAACTTCAAGGGTTTGCATCGGGTCCAGATGTCCATGAAGATGCGCTCCACGCACTGCTCATGAAACTCGTTGTGGTTGCGAAAACTCACCAGGTACTGCAACAAACCACCCTGCTCGATCTGGTCGCCGGTGTAGCTGATCTGCACGCTGCCCCAGTCCGGCTGCCCCGTTACCAGACAGTTGCTCTTGAGCAAATTGCTGGTCAGCACCTCACTGACAGGGGCTTCATTCGGCGTCACGTTCAACAAGTCCGGTGCTGGCGTGTATCGGGTGCAATCGATATCCAGCCGGTCCAGACTAAGACCATCCATTTCATGCACAGGCTCGCGATCAAACAGCGACGCGTCTACCAGGTTCAGGCCCACCGACGGTGGCGTGGATCCAGGCGAAAACGCCCCGCGCCACACCGCCTCGGCAATGTCTGCCCGCAGGCGGGCCTGGACCTCGTCAGCACTGGCAAAACGTGTGTTGTTGAAACTGTTGAGATAGAGCTTGAAGGACTTACTCTCGATGATGTTGGGCGACTCGCTGGGGATCGTGATGTGCGCCAAGGCCACCTGGGGTTTGCCCCGCAGGTTCAACCAACTCAGCTCAAAAGCTGTCCAGAGGTCGGCACCAAAAAACGGTGCCGCGCCGAGGATGCCAATTTCGGTACGTTTTTGCGCACGGCCTATGGGAAACAACAGCGAGGCATCATATTGATCGACATAGCTGGACGACTTGCCGAGCTGGGATTGTTCAGGCGTATTCATGGCAACTCCATCAGGTAGGCTGGGGACGACGGAAAACCAGGCGATGGGGTTCTGATACATCAGCCGCATAAGCGTAGCCGTCCAGATCAAAATGAACCAAATCTTCAGGCCGTGCAAAGCGGTTTTGTATGGCG
Organism: Pseudomonadota bacterium; assembly: GCA_041168905.1. Lineage (GTDB taxonomy): Bacteria > Pseudomonadota > Gammaproteobacteria > Burkholderiales > Burkholderiaceae_C > JBEEJZ01. The sequence goes on from JBEEJZ010000200.1 coordinate 16,668, forward strand.
TAGCGGGCCATCAGGCCACGCGCGCGCTTGGCAGAAAAACTGATGATCTTGTAGTGCTGGCCCCGCAGCTCTTCAAATACGCACTCCACGACACGCGCCTTCAAGGCTTTTAGGTCGACCGCCTTGAAATACTCTTGCGAAGCGAGGTTAACCACCACCTGCTGCGGCTCCTTTGCCGCTCGCTTGTTCAGATACCTGGCAATCTGATCGCCCCAAAACTGGTAAAGGTTGCTGCCGTTCGGGTTGGCCAAACGGGTTCCCATTTCCAGGCGATAAGCCTGCATGCGGTCCAGGGGTCGCAGCACACCATACAGGCCACTGAGGATACAAATATGGTCCTGCGCCCAGCTCAGGTCATCCGCCGGCAGGGTTTTGGCATTCAGACCGTCGTAGACATCGCCATCAAAGGCCAGGATTGCCTGTTTGGAATTCCTGGCCGTGAACCGGGGCGACCAGGCCTGGTAACGAGCGACATTCAAACCGGCAAGTGCGTCGCTCAGGTCCATCAGGGCGGCGATGTCCTGCGGCGATTTCTGACGCAGCACATCGATAAGCACTTGAGATTGCTGAACAAACTGGGGGGAAGTGTGGGGCACATCGCCCACAGGGGTGTCGTAGTCCAGCGATTTGGCGGGTGACAATAAGAACAGCATGCTCAAGATCCTTTACCTGGACGATTATCTTGTAGCCGTGGCCAAACCGCCCGGTCTGCTGGTGCATCGAACCGGACTGGATGCGGGTGAAACCCGGTTTGCCCTGCAGATGCTGCGCGAACAACTGGGGCGCCACGTGTGGCCCGCCCATCGATTGGACAAAGGCACCAGCGGCGTGCTGCTGTTCGCACTGGACGCCGACACAGCCCGTGGCCTGGGCCAGGCTTTCGAAGGTGGCAATGGCCTGCGCAAAACCTACCATGCCGTGGTGCGCGGCTGGCCTGCCGACGCGGGCCTGATCGACCACCCGCTCAAGCGCATGCCCGACGACATGCGCCACCAGCGCGAAGAAGTGCAGGACGCCTTGACCCACTACCGCACGCTCGAACGCTACCAATTGCCCTTGCCACAAGGCAGCTTCACCCATACCCGCTGCGCCTTGGTCGAACTCTTCCCCCACACCGGCAGGCGCCACCAGTTGCGCCGCCATCTCAAACACATTGCCCACCCCATCGTCGGTGACGCCACCCATGGCAAAGGCCCACTCAACCGCAGCGTGGCGGGGCTACTGGGCGCGCATCGCTTGTGGCTGCATGCCACCCAACTGGCGCTCAAACACCCCGTCACCGGCGCGACCTTGCACATCGAGGCCCCTCTGGACTCGTCGTGGAGCCTCTGGGCTCGGGGATCAGCCACCCCGTAAAATCTCCTCACCTTTTGCGGTGTCCCTATGCTCCCTGAGCACAGCGCCAAACCAGACCCGCCCAGATTACCCCGAGCCTCACCACCATGTCCGACACCCTTGCCCAACCCGGCCTGCAATCCCTGTCCAAATCTTTTGAGCCAGCAGCCCTCGAAGCCCATTGGGGCCCCGAGTGGGAAAAACGTGGTTATGGCATCGCCGGTTTCCGTGGCACAGGTACCCCTGCGGCTGACGCACCCGCATTCGCCATTCAGCTGCCGCCACCCAACGTAACTGGCACGCTCCACATGGGCCACGCCTTCAACCAGACCATCATGGACTCGTTGACGCGCTACCACCGCATGAACGGCTACAACACGGCCTGGATTCCCGGCACTGACCACGCGGGCATCGCTACCCAGATCGTGGTGGAGCGCCAGCTGCAAGCCAAAGGCATCAGCCGCCACGACATGGGGCCGACACCTGCCGAGGCCCGTAAGAACTTTGTGAGCAAGGTCTGGGAGTGGAAAGAAGAATCCGGCAGCACCATCACCAGCCAGATGCGCCGCATGGGCGACAGCGTGGACTGGAGCCGCGAATACTTCACGATGGACCCCAAACTGTCCAAAACCGTGACCGAAACCTTTGTGCAGTTGTACGAGCAAGGCCTGATCTACCGTGGCAAGCGCCTGGTGAACTGGGACCCGGTGCTGATGAGTGCGGTATCTGACCTGGAAGTCGAGAGCGAAGAAGAAGACGGCTCGATGTGGCACATCCGCTATGACTTGGTGGACCCGGACGGCAGCCTTGCGGCTGCGGGCTCTGGCTCCCTGACAGTGGCCACCACCCGCCCCGAAACCCTGCTGGGCGACGTGGCCGTGATGGTGCACCCCGAAGACGAGCGCTACAAACACCTCATCGGCAAGCAGGTCAACCTGCCACTTTGCGGCCGCACCATCCCGGTGATTGCCGACGAGTACGTGGACAAGGACTTCGGCACCGGTGTGGTCAAGGTCACGCCTGCGCACGACACCAACGACTACCAAGTCGGCCAGCGCCACAAGCTGGAGATGATCTGCGTGTTGAACCTTGACGCAACCATCAACCACAACGCCCCCGAAAAATACCGAGGCCTGGACCGCTTTGTGGCTCGCAAGGCCGTGGTGGCCGACCTGGAAGCCGCAGGCGCTTTGGTTGAGGTGAAGAAACACAAGCTCATGGTGCCACGCTGCGCCCGCACTGGCCAGGTGATCGAGCCCATGCTGACCGACCAATGGTTTGTCGCGATGAACCAGGTCGGAAAAGGCGACGCCACCGGCAAGAGCATCGCGCAAAAAGCCATCGATGCGGTGCAGTCTGGCGAAGTGCGCTTTGTGCCCGAGAACTGGGTCAACACCTACAACCAGTGGATGAACAACATCCAGGACTGGTGCATCTCGCGCCAGCTGTGGTGGGGCCACCAGATCCCGGCCTGGTACGACGAACAGGGCAATGTGTACGTGGCGCGTGACGAAGCCGAAGCGCAGGCGAAGGCTCCGGGCAAGACGCTCAAGCGTGACGAAGACGTGCTCGATACTTGGTACTCGTCGGCGCTGGTGCCTTTCTCGACCATGGGCTGGCCTAGTGTGAGCAGGGCTCAGTTCGTCAGCCGCACCGGCCCAGCTCATACTCGCGATGATCGCCAAATCGCCGGTTCCGATGCGGCTAACGAACAGAGCGGCACAACAGAAACCAACAGCCCAGCTGGCGAGCGTATCGGGCTCGGACGCAGCAATTTGGCGAGCGAAGCGAGTATGAGCAAGGCCGAGTCCGGTGCGATCGACAGCGGAACCAAATGCAACACCAGCGACTACGACCTCTACCTCCCCAGCAGCGTGCTGGTGACAGGCTACGACATCATCTTCTTCTGGGTTGCCCGGATGATCATGATGACCACCCACTTCACCGGCAAAGTGCCGTTCAAGCACGTCTACATCCACGGCCTGGTGCTCGATGCGCAAGGCAAAAAGATGAGCAAGTCCGAGGGCAACGTGCTCGACCCCGTCGACTTGATCGACGGCATCACGCTCGAACCCCTGCTCGACAAGCGCACCCAGGGCCTGCGCAAGCCCGAGACTGCGCCCAAGGTCCGCAAGCAAACCGAAAAGGAATTCCCCGAAGGCATTCCGGCCTACGGCGCCGATGCCCTGCGCTTCACCTTTGCCGCGCTAGCCAGCCTGGGCCGCAGCATCAACTTTGACAGCAAACGCTGCGAGGGCTACCGCAACTTCTGCAACAAGCTATGGAACGCCACCCGCTTTGTGCTGATGAACTGCGAAGGCCAGGACTGCGGCTTGCTGGAGCACACCAAAGCCGAATGTAGCGCGGGGGGGCCAGCCCACGGCTATCTGGTGTTCAGCCAGGCCGATCGCTGGATCACCTCCATCCTGCAGCAAGCTGAGGCGGACGTGGCCAAAGGCTTTGAGGAATACCGTCTCGACAATGTGGCCAACACCATCTATGACTTTGTCTGGAACGAATTCTGCGACTGGTACCTTGAAATTGCCAAGGTCCAGATCAACACCGGCACCGATGCACAACAGCGCGCCACGCGCCGAACCCTGATCCGTGTGCTAGAGACGATCTTGCGTCTGGCCCACCCCATCATCCCGTTTATCACCGAGGAGCTCTGGCAAAAAGTCTCGGTAGTCGCTGGCCGGGCTGGAGCATCGGTCAGCATCGCCGCATACCCACAAGCCCAACTGGAGCGTGTGGACGACAAGGCCATCGCCCATGTTGCCCGACTGAAACAGCTGGTGGACGCTTGCCGCAACCTCCGTGGCGAGATGAACGTGTCGCCAGCGACACGCTTGCCGTTGTTCGTGGTGGGCGATGCGGACTTCATGACCCAGGCCGCGCCTGTGCTGAAGGCGCTGGCCAAACTTAGCGAAGTGCAGGTCTTCGATGACGAAGCTGCCTGGCAAGCAGCGGCTCAGGCTGCGCCGGTGGCTGTGGTGGGTGAGGCTCGCATCTGTCTGTACATGGAAATCGATGTCGAGGCCGAGAAAGCGAGACTGGGTAAGGAAGCCACGCGTCTGGAAGCCGAGCTGGCCAAAGCCGGTGCCAAGCTGGGCAACGAGGCCTTTGTGGCGCGAGCGCCAGCGACGGTGATTGAGCAGGAGCGCGCTCGGCTGGCAGACTTTACAGCGACTCTGACCAAGATCCGGGACCAGCTGGCACGCTTGGCCTGAGCTACCGTCGATGACGGCAGGGTTGGCCACCCTGCCGATGTACGTCTCAGCGGCGACGCATCACGTGGATGAAGTCGGAGCCCACGGTTTCCTGCCCCACCAGTTCATTGCCTGTCTGCTTGGCAAAAGCCTGAAAATCGCGCACGGAACCAGCGTCGGTCGACACCACCCGAAGAATTTCCCCACTGACCATGTCTGCCAAAGCTTTTTTTGCCTTGAGAATGGGCAGAGGGCAATTGAGACCGCGTGTGTCCAGCTCTTTGTTGACGTTCATCTTTTATTCCTCGGTTGCAGACGATTTTAGTGCCCTGATGCCATGACCTTACCCAGCCCCCGACTTGCCATAGGTGTCTTTGACTCCGGTGTCGGCGGCTTATCCGTCCTGCGCGAAATTCGCCGCTTGCTGCCCCGGGAGGATTTGCACTACGTTGCTGACTCCGCCTTTGCGCCTTATGGGGATCGGACCGCCAGCTACATTGAAACCAGAACCCGGGCGATTGCCGAGTTTTTGCTGACCCAACGCACCAAGGCCCTGGTTGTGGCCTGCAACACAGCCACCAGTGTGGCGGTCGAAGCCCTGCGCGAGCACATCAACCTGCCCATCGTAGCGATCGAGCCCGCCATCAAGCCCGCTGTTGCCCTCACCCGATCCGGCGTGGTGGGCGTGCTGGCCACCCGCCAGACCGTCGGCAGCGCCAGTGTGTCCAAACTGGTCGCGACGCATGGGCAGCATGCACGCATCCTGCTGCAGGCTTGTCCGGGCCTCGTTGAACAAGTGGAAAAAGGCGCACTGGCTGCACCGGAAACCCGCGACCTGCTGACACGCTTCATCACGCCCCTGATCAAGGAGGGTGCGGATACGCTGGTCTTGGGATGCACCCACTACCCTTTTCTGACACCCCTGATTCAAGAGCTAGCAGGTCAGAAGGTCCGGGTGATCGACCCGGCACCCGCCGTTGCACAGCAGCTGCAACGAAGACTCATGGCGGACGAGTTACTTGCGCCCCTTGGTCCAGAAGACCAACACCAGCCAACTCAGGGTCAAACAGCCTTCTGGACCAGTGGCTCAACAGAGCAAGCCAGCCGCATCATGTCGGCACTCTGGGGACAGCCGGTGCAAGCACAGGCCCTGCCCGAGGCCTACTGCCATTCACCAGCGCAGGGCTAGAGTTGCTCAGGCCGGGAAAACCCCGGTCGACAGATAACGGTCTCCGCGGTCGCACACCACAAAGACGATGGTGGCATTTCTCTCTCGTTTGGCAATCTCCTGGGCCACCCAGCAAGCGCCTGCCGCAGAAATACCCGCAAAGATGCCCTCCTCACGCGCCAGTTGCCGGCACATGTCTTCAGCATCACTCTGGCTGACATACACCAGCTCATCCACGTTGGACGGGTCGTAAATTTGAGGCAAATATTCGGTTGGCCACTTGCGTATGCCTGGAATGCGCGAGCCCTCAGATGGCTGCGCACCAATGATCCGGATTGCCGGGTTCTTTTCCTTGAGATAACGCGACACGCCGGTGATGGTGCCGGTCGTGCCCATGGCGCTCACAAAATGGGTCACGCGGCCGCTCGTGTCTTCCCAAATTTCCGGTCCAGTGGTCTCGTAGTGGGCACGCGGGTTGTCAGCGTTGGCGAACTGATCCAATACGCGCCCCTTGCCTGCTGCCACCATCTGGTTGGCCAGGTCTCGGGCGTACTCCATGCCGCCACTTTTGGGCGTGAGGATCAGTTCAGCTCCAAAAGCCTTCATGGTTTGCACACGTTCGATGGACAAATCTTCAGGCATGACCAGCACCATGCGGTAGCCCTTGATGGCGGCTGCCATGGCCAAGGCGATGCCGGTATTGCCAGAGGTTGCCTCGATCAGGGTGTCACCGGGATGGATCTCGCCCCGCTCCTGAGCACGTTGAATCATCGACAAGGCAGGTCGATCTTTCACAGAGCCAGCAGGGTTGTTACCTTCCAGCTTGCCCAGTACAACGTTGCCTGAGGCCAAATTTGCTGCCGCCTGTATGCGTTGCAGGGCCACCAGCGGCGTATTACCCACTACATCTTCAATCGTCTTGTATTTCATGCCTCACACTGTGCCATAATTCGCGCCTTGCTTACCTGCCCGGGTGGCGAAATTGGTAGACGCGCTTGACTCAAAATCAAGTTTCGAAAGAAGTGCCGGTTCGATTCCGGCCCCGGGCACCAGATTGAAAGCCGAAACACCTTGTGTGTTTCGGCTTTTTTGTTGGTGGTGCTCCTTACGCCGACGTTAAACCACCATGCACCGTGGAGTAGTGCAGGCGAACACCGAGCTCCCGCTTCATGCGAGTGTTGTCCAGGCGACGGGATTCGCTCATGAAACTCAAGAGCATGATGCTCAACTTTTGCTGCGCCGAGCTGCGTGGCAGACGCTGTGGCCGTGGCAAACCGTACACATCAGCGGCCAGGTCAAAGTAGTCGCCCATCAGCAACTCGGTATCGTCGTTGGCATTGAAGGCCCGTCCGGGCCCGCCTCGCCATAGCGCCCGGATGCAGATACGAGCCAGATCATCGGCGTGTATGTGATTGGTATAGACGTCGTCCTGCCTCTCCAGCACCGGGGTACCCTTGATCAAGCGCTCGCGCGGGGTGCCCCCCTCGCGATCTGCCGCATAAATGCCCGGGATGCGCAAAAGCCGCGTCGCCACACCTGCGGACTTCCCCCAGTGGCGAACCAGCGTTTCGGCAAACACCCGACGTTGCGCACGGGGCGTATTGGGATTCAATGCACGCGTCTCCGTCACATATTGCCCTTGACAGTCGCCATACACGCCGCTGGTGGAACCGTAGACCAAGGCCTGGGGCTTGGCACGCAGACGCAAAGCTGTCAGCAGTGCCCAAGTTCGATCATCCGACCAGCCCTCGCTGGCCGGCGGCGCCAAATGCAACACGCGGTGACCCAAACCAGCGAGCCTCCGCAAGGTCGATTTCTTGTCCAGGTCACCGCGCAAAGGAGTCAGCCCCTGGGCGCGAAGCTCCTCAATGCGTCCCGCAGACGAAGTCAGTGCGAGCACCCGTATTTGTCGCGGCAACTGCTTGACCACCCGGAGGCCCACATCGCCGCACCCCACGATCAGCAGGCGTTGACGACGGAAACGAGCGGGCAGAGCGCCCATAGGAGTAGCAGCCATGGAGAAGTCGGATG
>JBEEJZ010000201.1:0-2804 GCA_041168905.1 Pseudomonadota bacterium
CCGACCGGCCAACGGAGCCGGGGGAGTATTGGGTGAGCATTGAGCCTGGCAAGCGCGGCTCCAACCCTGACCCTTCCAAGCCAACGCGCCCAAACCGCAGCGTGATTCCGGTTGTCCTCGAAATGGATTCGGTGTCTTACGATCCGGGGCTGACGGCGTTCTTTGATCGAAGGGGCTACGGGACTAACGAGCGCAGTGGTTGGATCGGCAAGCTTGACTCCGGCTTTTTCGACGGCGCAAAGTGGTCCCGCCGCGAGACTCCGGCGGACCCGTTTCAGGAGGTGACAAAGTGAAGCCAAAACTCAAGGTTGTGATCAAAACCAAAACGTCATCTTGCGAAGTGGACTTGGTCCCGAACCGCAAAAACACCTCGTTTCTTTGGGTCGTGGCCGGTGGCATAGGTGACGAAGATACCGCGGAAAAGCTCAAGGCGCTAAAGGAGTCCGTGGCGCGCTGGGTCGAAACCGTTCCCAAGGATGTCGCCGAAGATTTGTTTGGGGTTTTGCCATGACCCCCGATCAAGAACATCGGATGGGAACCCGCGCAGCCTTCGCGATCCTCGCCGTGCTCTGCGCGCTGTGCGTGCTCGCGAGTCTGAGCGGCTGCCTGACCGCAGCCAAGATCGGGCAGTGGCAGAGGGCGGTGTACGGATGGGGGATGGACGCGAGCGCATCGAAGCCGTGCCAGGTGGCGAGCGCGGAGGCGTCCGCGTACCTTGCAAATGCCAATCAGCGGCTCGCAGAGGCGGGCAAACTCACCGACCTAGCGAGTGACAACCGAGCCCGCGAACTCGTTACCAGCGCCGCACTGGCTTGCGGAAAGGTGGCGCCGTGAAGCTCAACCCCGCCCCTGTCATCATCACCGTGCTGTCATCTGCATGGGACCGAATCAACGCCTGGCTTGGCCGATCGCAGGCTGAGCAGGCGCGGAAACAGGACGCGGAGATTCAGCGGATGAACCGCGAGTTGCAAGAGAGAGCGAAGGAGAAGCCGTGAGCGCAGACACAGAAGATGGTTCCAACCCTGGTTTTATGGAAGACCCATGGCAGCCGGGATCTGATTGCTTGGTTGCCGCATTTGGCAATGATTCTTTGCTCGTCGGCTCCGGGCAATGGGGCGCAGGTGGATTTCTGGCGATTGCCCCTAGGCAACAAGAAAAAGTGCCACCAGACCACTTTGCTGGGAAGTCCTTTGATGACTGCATGCGCACCGCCAGAATCGACGGTCCGAGCATAATGATCGTGTTTTCGTGTGCCGATGAGGCGACGAGGCTTGGAAAAATGCTTCTGAGTCTTGGCGAGAGCATGGCAAAAGACGCGAAGGAGACGACGGATGGCCACCCGAACACCTAAGCAACGCGCGCAGGCAATTTCCGACGATATTACCAAGTTGCAAAACGCGCTCGGACCGGCTCCGATAGTCATGATTTTCAATGTCGGCAAAGAGGGGCCTTTTGTTGTTGAGATGGTTCCCACTCACAAAGCCAAAAACCAAAGAGAGAAGAAGACCAATGAGCGATGAGAAACTGGCAGCGGCGCGCATGTCAGACGTTTTGTGTAACCTGGAAGACGCGATGGCAAAACTGGCAATGGCTGCTGAAGATCTGGCCATCGTGGACGCTTCGCTGATCGGCAGCGATGCCAAGCGCCGCCTGATCGTCGAATCCAGCGCACTGAAGCCGATCGAGACGGCGGACGACATCCAAAGCCACCAAGCTCAGGCAGTCGAGATTGCCGCGATGGCCGCCGACGTGGCCAAGTGTGCAAAGGCCGTCAAAGACAAGGCGGGCTTTCTCGGGCTGGCGCTGGGCTCTGTCTATCACGAGGAGTTGGCAGCCGGTGACCAGGAGCGACAGAAGCAGAAGGACCGCAAGCAGCCGAAGCTGTTTGAGGACGGCGCAGAGTAAACAACTCACGGGCTGGAGAGAGACACCATGAAACGAGCACTGCTACTTGCCCTTGCGCTGGCTGCTGGCTGCGAGCCGAGCACGCCGGATACCCAGCGCGACAACCTGACCGTGTACGCCATCCCTGGACTGCCTGCGTACGATGGCGGGCGCATCCTGCACCCTTGGCACTTCAGCAAGCCAGACCGCGACCGCTTCCCGCTGCGCCCGATCGTGGCGTCGGCTGCAGATCCGGACTGCTTGCTCGGCGACGACCGCTTCGACAAGTGCCGAGTGTACGACTGCGAGACGACGCCGTGCCCGACAGGAACGTGCTGGGACGTGACCATGATGCACGACCCCGATGGAAGCCCGGCGCCGACCGTCGATTGGCACGGCATCCCGATCGTGTACCTGCCCAGCGGCATCTACTACCAGGCGCTGCACCAAGCTGCATGTCTGCGCTGAGAGTGCTGGCCGCAGTTCTTTTCCTAGGGTGCGCCGGTGAGCCGCCCCCTGCACCGAAGCCGCCTTGCGGACTCCTTGGTGATTCCTGCGCTGCCACGATGCCTTGTTGCCGCTCCGTCAACCGCGCTCCTATAGAGTGCCTCGCCGGAGTATGCGAGTACAGATGACCAAGATTCTCGCTTCGATGATGTTCGTGTTCGCGATGGGGTGTGGAACAGAGTGCCCGCCCGACCCGCAACCTGTTGTCCCTTTTGATGCAGGCATGTGTCTGGCTGAGGGGAGTCTGTGCCGCGGTGGCGATCAGCAGTGCTGCGCCAACACTCCGAGCGGGGTATCATTGGAATGCAATGGTATGCGCTGCGCAAGGAAATGCTCTCAAATCGGCGCTCCCTGCGATACCGTGTCCGATTGTTGCATGGCCCCATTCAAGACACAGTGCCTGGGACGCGCCT
>JBEEJZ010000202.1:0-4362 GCA_041168905.1 Pseudomonadota bacterium
TTGCGCTCGGTGATGACGTTCCCGGACGGGACAAGGAACACGACCTTGCCGGTCTCGTCCCATAAGGGCTGTAAGGAAAAATCGATGATAATGAACTGGTCTTGTGCCGCGCGGATCTGCACGTCATAGCGGGAGGTTTCCCCGTGCGCGGCCCGTGCGATGGCCGCGCGTAACTGCTGTTTGACCTCCTCGGAATACGCCCACCAGTAGGTGTCCTCGAAGGGTTTGCCAAGGACGTCCTCAGGTTTCAGACCTGCGGCTGCGAGCGCGGGCCAGTTCGCCTCGATCACCGTCCCGTCGGGCGTCATCAGACCGACGAACATAGACGGGCCAAGGCCGTCAATGAGATCACGCAAACGCTTTTGGCTCTCGCGCAATGCCGCTTCCGCCTGTTGGCGTCCAGCGATTTCGGCTCGCAATGCTTCATTGGTTGCCGTCAGTTCCTTTGTGCGTTCGTGAACTTGCAACTCCAACTCGGTATGAGCTTCCATCAGGGCTTCCCGAGCGCGTTGCCGCTCGGCCGCCTCACGACCAAAGATTATCGCGAGAAGTCCCAGGCCCGAAAGCACAAATGCGACTGATGTGCTGAGGGCCATGGGGATTGTTGTGCCGCCATAGAGTAACGGTGATCCATACGCGTATCCAAGCGCGAATACTAAGCCGATAACGAGCGTGAGAATAACAAACGCTGCGGCCCATGGTTGTGCGGTGCGTTCCGCTGAACAGGCAAGTAGAAGCAGCGCCGCGGCCGCATAGATGAAATCCATGGCGGTGAAAAAACCCATCCGCCCGACAGGGGCCAGCCCAAGATGCTCGCCGGGAAATGTGAAGAGCCAGTGGTCAACATTTACATCAATCGACGTGGCGTATTCCAGGAATCGCACGAAGGCCACGAGGAAGATAAGAGAGGCGCCCAGCCGCACAGCGTGATTCATCCATCGTCTTTCACGTTCCAGGCCGGCAAGACCGACGCCCAGCAGAAGAAACAGGAGTGCGGTGTTCGGTGCCATGGGGATGTAGTCTGCGCGGATGGCGGTAAGCGCCCGCGACCTGAGAAACCACCCAAGGATCGCGATCACTCCTATATAGGCGACCGAAAGCCCCAAGCCTGCGGCGATGCTCTTGAAAGGGAAGTGGTCCGTCTTGTGTGTCACGCTGTCGTCCATCTGCGCAGCCTGTCCTTCGGGGGATGATGGAGAGGGAAAAAGATCGTGTAACCGCTCCCGAGGCCTGCGCCGTTCCCTACAGCGTCGGCGGCTCGTTTAGCAGCACCCAGTACTTTCCTAGCTGTCGCATGGCCTCGCTGAACTGTCCAAAGTCCACCGGCTTGACGATGTAGCTGTTGACGCCCAGTTTGTAGCTTTCCACAATGTCGCGCTCCTCCCGGGATGACGTGAGCGCGACCACGGGGATCATCTGTGTGCGCGGATCAGCCTTCATCCGGCGCAGCACCTCCAGCCCGTCCACCTTCGGCAGCTTCAGATCGAGCAGCACCACATGGGGGCGATGCTCGATCTCGCGGTCGGCATAGGCGCCGGTACAGAAGAGGAATTCCAGCGCCTCGGCCCCGTCCCGGACGACCGAAACAAAGTTGCCGAGGTTGTGCTGTTTCAAGGCATGGAGCGTCAATTCCACATCGTTGGGGTTATCCTCGACCAGCAGGATTTCCACCAGGTTCTCAAGCATCGGCTGTCACCCCCTCTCTGAGCGTAAAGTAAAACGTTGCGCCGTGATCCACTTCGGCCTCCGCCCAGACGCGTCCGCCGTGTCGCTGGGCGATCCGCCGCACGATGGCCAATCCCACACCCGTCCCTTCGTACTCGTCGGTGTTGTGCATCCGCTCGAACACACCAAAGAGTTTGCCGGTGTAGCGCATATCGAAGCCCACGCCGTTGTCCTTGACGAAATAGACCCGCTCTGTTGACCTCTCGCTGTCGAGGCAGCCGATCTCGATAACCGCCACTGCCCGTCGGCGGGTGAACTTCAGCGCATTAGTCAGCAGATTGACGAAAACCTGTTTGAGCAGGGCCGGATCGGCTTGGCAGGACGGCAGCTCGCCGATACGCAGGTCGATCTGTCGGCCTGCCTGTTCCTGCGACAGCTCTGCCAGGACCTCGCGCACGAGATGGCCAACCGACACGGACTCCGTCTTGATGGGCCGCCGACCCAGATGGGAGAAGGCCAGCAGATCATCTATCAGGCCGCCCATCCGTGTGCTGTTCTCATTCACCCGGCACAGGTAGTGTTGCGCTTCGGGGGTCAGTTCGGGCGTATGTTTGTCGAGCAAGATGCGCGAGAATCCGCTGATCGCCCGCAGCGGCGCGCGTAGGTCGTGCGAGACGGAGTAGGAGAAGGCCTCGAGCTCTCTGTTGGCGGCCGTGAGCTCGGCCGTCCGTTCGACGACCCGCTGCTCAAGCTCTGTGTTGAGCTTTTGAATCTCCTCCTCGGCCTGTTGGCGCCTGGCAATGTCCTCCGCCAACGCGCGGTTGGCCTGCTCCAACTGGAGGATCTTGTCCTCCAGCTTGCCGAAAAGGACCTCGCTGTATTCCTTCAGCAAGACTGTTTCCTCACCTTTGGGCGCATCGGCCGGCGGCAGTTCGCCGCGTTGAGCGTTGGCCAGAACTTCGAGGATGCGGGCCATGAACGGTTCCGGCTCGGCGGGTTTGATGATAAAAGCGTCGGCGCCCAGGTCCAGCGCGAGCCGTTCGTCCTTCGGCTCGGTGTACGTCGCGGTATAGACGACGAAAGGGATGGCCGTGAGCCGTTCATCGGCCTTCCACTGACGCAGCAGTGTGTAGCCATCCATAACCGGCATCAGGAGGTCGGAGATGATCATGTGGGGCGGGGCCTGACGAGCCTTGACCAGTGCCTCGGCGCCGTGGCGGGCTTCGTCCACTTCGCAGCCGTAGCCTTGCAGGAGCGCACGCAGCAGGTAAAGGTTCTCCGGCTTGTCATCAACAATCAGCATTCGATTCAAGGGGTACCTGCCTTTTCGGGCGGGGGGAGAAAGGATTCGATTTCCGTCACGAACGTGTCCGGGTTGATGGGTTTCTCCAAGTAGCCGTTGCAGCCTGAGGCCATAACTTTCTCGCGGTCGCCCACCATGGCGTAGGAGGTGACGGCTACGATGGGCACGGCCGCCAGCGTTGGATTGCTGCGCAGCGCACGGGCTACGGCATGGCCGTCCATGCCCGGCAACTGGATGTCGAGCAGGATCAAGTCGGGGCAGATTGTAGCGGCCAGTTCCAGACCCAGCGGGCCTGACTCCGCCGGGACGACTTCGTGGCCACACTGCTCCAGGAGGAACGTGGCCAGGTAACGGTTTTGTTCGTTGTCTTCGATCAGCAAAATCTTGGTTTTCATTATTCCTTTCCCTCGTCAATCGGCAGAGTGAACGTAAACACGCTCCCTTTGCCCCACTCACTCTCGGCGCGAATGGTGCCGCCCAACTTCTCTGCGAGCTTCTTGCAGATCGCCAGCCCCAGCCCCGTGCCTTCGTGATTGCGCGACAATCCGGAATCAATCTGCCGAAACGGTCGGAACAATAGGTCCAGGTCTTCGGCCTTGATGCCCATGCCGGTGTCGGCCACGGACAGCCGGACGACCGAACGCGCCGCACCGACCGCGTGGTCCGACGCCACCTCGGCCCGGAGCGTCACGTCGCCTTTCTCGGTGAACTTGACGGCGTTGCTCAACAAGTTCAGCAACACCTGCTCGACGCGCCGTTTGTCGCTCACCACCCCGGCTACGGCGGGCGACACCTCCACGTTCAACGCCAGCCCTTTCTTCTCAGCCAGCGGGCGCACGGTGTTCGTCACGTTGGTGATGGACGCGCGCAGGTCGAACGGTTCGCAACACACCTCCAGTTGCCCGGCCTCGATCTTCGAGATGTCGAGTACGTCGTTGATGAGCGCCAGTAGATGCCGCGCGCTGCCGCGCACCATTTCGAGTTGCTTGGCCTGTTCCGGGTTCAACGGCCCGGCCAACCCTTGGAGAATGATGCCGGTGAATCCGATGATCGAGTTGAGCGGTGTGCGCAACTCGTGCGACATGGTGGCGAGGAAGGCGGACTTGAGCCGGTCGGCGGCTTGGGCCTGCTCGGTGGCGAGGCGCAACGCTGCTTCGGCCTGCTTGCGTTCGGTGATGTCTCTGAAAGTCACCACCGCGCCCGTACTCGCGCCCTGCTGTAGAATCGGGTAGGACGCATACTCGGCGGGGAACGAGGTGCCGTCCCTGCGCCAGAGCACTTCATCGTCCCGACGAGAACCCTGGCCCGTACGAAAGGCCCGGAAGATGGGACACTCCTGCACGGGATAGGGCGAACCGTCCTTGCGGGTGTGGTGGATGACCTGGTGGGCGTTT
>JBEEJZ010000203.1:0-8214 GCA_041168905.1 Pseudomonadota bacterium
TCACCAGGCTGGTCTGCATGTCCTTCAGCGCATTCAGGAGTTGAGACAGTTCACTGTTACCTTCCACGCTGAACTTCGACGTCAGGTCGCCCGCAGCCACAGTTTGCGCAATGGATACTGATCGTTGCAGTGGCACCACGATGCTACGAGTGATTGCCAATGCGACGATCACGCACACCACAACTGAGCCTACCAAGATGGCGATAAGCAACATATTGGAGGTCGCGATGCGGTCGCTAGCCAAAGTTTCACTGCTCTCTGCCCGCTTCATGGACAGGCCAACCACCTTATCGATCGCTTCCCGATGGGTCTGATACTGGGCCGTGGCCTTGTCCATTGCAGCCTGTATGGCCGACGCGTTGCCAGACCTGACACCAGGCACCAACTCGTCAAATGCCGTCTTGTAAAAAGCGACGGCAGGCTGGTGGGCCTGGTTCAGCAGGAGGCCTGCCAAGGGTTCTTCCAGTCCCTGCTTTGCCCAGTAGTCGTGGCGTGTGTCGTATTCCCCCTTCAAAACCTTGAGCCGCTCGATCAGTGCGTTTTGCTGTGCTTCATCTTTGCTGGCCTGAAGTTGCAGACTGACCAGGTAAGACTCAATGACGTACTCTGGCGGGGGCAGTATGTCTGCAATCAGGTCCTTGCTTTGCACGATGCTCTGATAGAGAGGCCCGTTGACCTTGACTTCGTTGACGGTCTTCAACGACCAGGCGCCATACACACCAAAGCCCATGATGAACAGACCCAGCAGGATCAGAAAGCGAGTCCGGATTTTGAGCTTGTCGAAATTCATGGCGGGTAGATGTTGGTTGATAGTTGGAATGCACCAATGTGGCGCGCCAGCTTACACCAAAGTGGCCTGACTTTGACCCCCGGCGAGATCGACCGCGCCTCATAATCAAAGGATGTCCTTTGATTTCCACCCCACCCATCCTTACCCCAGCGCCCGATTGCCGGTGTTTGCGCGCAACGTGGTCGCCACCTCACACCCGCTGGCAGCGCAAGCGGGTTTGCAAATGATGCGGGCGGGGGGCAATGCCGTGGATGCTGCTGTGGCCGCCGCCGCCGTTATGACCGTGGTGGAGCCCGTCAGCAACGGTCTGGGTAGCGACGCCTTTGCCCAGGTGTGGGATGGGACGACTTTGCATGGCCTGAACGCATCTGGCCGAGCGCCACAGGCCTGGACGCCCGGGTACTTCAAGAGCAAATACGGAGCGGATGCCCAGCATCCACCCAAGCGTGGTATTGATGCGGTGACTGTGCCGGGGGCCGTCAGTGGCTGGGTGGCACTGAGTCGGCGTTTTGGCAAACTGCCTTTTGCCGATCTCATGGCGCCGGCTATCGATCTGGCTGAGCGGGGCTATTGGGTGCCGCCTGTAGTTCAACAGAAATGGGCTGCGGCTGTTGAGGAGCTTTTACCCCAGCCCGGCTTTGCCGATGTGTTTTTGCCCAAGGGTAGGGCACCCCGGGTGGGTGAGTTGTTCACATTTCCAGCTGCCGCCCGGGCTTTGCGGTCGATCGCCGCCACCAGTGGCGACAGTTTTTACCGGGGCGAGATCGCGGCAGCACTGGTCGCCTTCAGTCGTAGCCTGGGCGGCAGTTTGACCGCCCAAGACCTGGCCAGTCACCACTGCGAATGGGTTGAGCCCATCTGTCAGAGCTATCGCGGCTACACACTGCACGAAATTCCGCCCAGTGGGCAAGGAATTGCGGCGCTCATGGCGCTGGGGATGCTGGAAAACTTTGACCTTGCTGACCTGCCGGTCGATGGCGTGGCCTCGCAGCACCTGCAAATCGAGGCCATGAAACTGGCATTTGCCGACGTGTACCGGTACGTGGCCGACCCTGCTTCCATGACCATAGGCGTTGACCAGTTGCTCGACGCCAACTATCTGGCCTCTCGAGCCCGGCTCATCGATGCCCACAAGGCGCAGCACTTTGGTGCGGGTAACCCGGCCAAGGGCGGCACCATCTACCTGACGGCTGCGGACGAGCAAGGCATGATGGTCAGCTTCATTCAAAGCAATTACATGGGCTTTGGCTCGGGCTGCGTGGAGCCCACCTTCGGCATCAGCCTGCAAAACCGGGGGCACGGCTTTCATCTCGATGCCGCAGGTGCCAACCCTGCCAATGTGGTGGCTCCGGGTAAAAGACCTTTTCACACCATCATCCCCGGGTTTCTCAGTCGCGACGGTCAGCCCGTGATGAGTTTTGGGGTGATGGGTGCCAATATGCAGCCGCAGGGCCATGTGCAAACCCTGGTGCGCATGCTGGACTACCGCCAGAACCCGCAGGCCGCCTGTGATGCCCCGCGCTGGCGCTTCAATAGCGGGCTGGATCTGAACGTGGAGGCCGGTATGGCCGGCGCCACGGTGCAGGGCCTTGCCAATCTGGGGCATCGTCTGCAGGTTATCCAAGACCCCTATCAGGACTTTGGTGCCGGGCAGTTCATCTGGCGTTTGGCTGATGATCAGGCCGGGCCGGGTTCCCTGGGCTACGTGGCAGCCAGCGACCCACGGCGCGATGGGCAGGCCGTGGGTTATTGAATGACCCAACACCACAAACACCTGGCCTCGGGGCTGCTGATCGCAGCCTTGGGGGCGATTGCCTTCAGCGGCAAAGCCATCATCGTCAAGCTGGCTTATCGGTATGGGGTCGACGCGGTCACGCTCATCATGTACCGCATGCTGTTTGCCTTGCCCGTCTTCCTGGCCATGGCCTGGTGGGCCAGCCGGGGGCAACCTGCCTTGTCGCGCAAAGACTGGCTAGGCGTGCTGTGGTTGGGTACCACGGGCTATTACCTGGCCAGTTTTCTGGACTTTGCGGGGCTGGCTTACGTCAGCGCCTCGCTCGAACGGTTGGTGCTGTACCTGAACCCCACCCTGGTTGTTTTGCTGGGCTGGTTGCTGTATCAGCGCCACATCAGCCGTGGCCAAGTCGCTGGCATGGCAATCAGCTACGCGGGTGTGCTGGTGGTGTTTGGGCACGAGGTCAATTTGCAAGGTGGCGATGCCGCGTGGGGCACCTTGCTGGTTTTCTTGAGCGCTGTGAGCTATGCCATCTATTTGTCTTACAGCGGTGAGATGGTGCAAAAGCTGGGCTCGTTGCGTCTGGTCGGCCTGGCTACCAGTGTGGCCTGCGTGTTGTGCATCGGACAATTTGTGTTGCTGCGTCCGTTGTCGGCTGCACAGGTGGCGCCCGAGGTGCTGGGTTTGTCGGTGCTGAATGCGACCCTGTGCACTGTAGTGCCAGTGCTTTTGGTCATGATGGCCATCGAACGTGTGGGTGCCGGCCTCACCGCTCAGGTGGGCATGGTGGGCCCTATTTCCACCATCCTGATGGGCGTTTGGATTTTGGGGGAGCCGTTTACCGGCTGGATCCTGGTCGGCACTGCGCTGGTCATGGCGGGTATTTATCTGTTCAGCCAGTCTGCGCGCTGGGCGAAATTGAGCCAAGTCAAGAATTTGGCATCCGCGTCCAAGTAATTGCCAGAGGCATGGGCCTGCGCCGCCGCCCTTTGCTAAACTGATTTCTTACCAAACATTACATAACCAGGGTGCGCATGATCGATACGGATGGTCAGTCTGCCAAGGTGGCGTCGGTGCCGCAACCAGACGAATTGCTGGCCTGCTTGCTGATTGTTGCTCGCTCGCATGGCGAGGTTGCCACGCGTGAGAGCGTCATGTCCGGCCTGCCCACCGACAAGCAGCGCCTGAGTCCGGCCTTGTTTGAACGCGCAGCGCGGCGTGCCAACCTCAGCAGCCATTTCGCCAGCGTGGAGCTCAGGCAGGTCAAAGCAGCGCTCCTGCCGGCTATCGTGCTGCTGGAAGGCGAGCGAGCCTGCGTGCTGCTGGGCTACAGTGACGACGGGTTACAGGCGCGTGTGGTCTACCCCGAGCTGGCCGACGCGCCGGTCATGGTGCCTCTTGCGGACCTGGAAGCGGATTTTTCTGGGGACGTGATTTATGCCCAGCCCAGCCATCGCTACGATGCTCGCACACCACAGGTGCGTGCCGGTCGTCACGGCCATTGGTTTTGGGGGGTGATGGCGCAAAGCCGCCGCCTGTACCGCGACGTGCTGTTGGCAGCCCTGCTGGCCAACCTGTTCGCACTGGGCATGCCCATGTTCACCATGAACGTATACGACCGCGTGGTGCCCAATCAGGCTTTTGAGACCCTCTGGGTGCTTTCGCTGGGCTTGATCATCATGCTGGTCAGTGACCTGGTTCTGCGCACCATGCGCGGGCGCTTTGTCGATTTGGCGAGCAGCCGGGCTGACGTGAAGTTGTCCGCCTTCATCATGGAGCGGGTGCTGGGCACGCGTATGGAGCAGCGCCCGGCGTCTGCGGGCTCGTTCGCATCCAACCTTCGGGCGTTTGAGTCGGTGCGCGATTTCATCGGCTCGGCCACCGTGGTGGCTTTCATCGACTTGCCCTTTGCCATTATTTTCTTGCTGGTCATCGGCTGGATCAGCTGGTACATGCTGATTCCTTTGTTGGTGGGGGCCGTCGTCATGGTGCTGTATGCCTTGGCAGTGCAGGGTCGCATGCATGAACTGGCCGAAACCACTTACCGTGCCGGTGCTCAGCGCAACGCCACCCTGATTGAAGGTCTGGTGGGCTTCGAGACCATCAAGGCGCTAGCTGCCGAATCGCCCATCCAGCGCAAATGGGAGCAAAGTGCTGCCTTGCTGGCCCGGGTGGGCGCGCAGCTCAGGCTCTTGTCCAGCACGGCCAGCAGCACTTCGGCGTTTGTGCAGCAACTCATCAATGTGGTGATTGTGATTGTGGGTGTTTACCTGATTTCGGAGCGGGAGCTCACCATGGGTGCGCTGATCGCCTGCACCATGCTGGCCTCGCGCGCCATGGCGCCTGTCGGGCAGGTGGCGGGTCTGCTGGTGCAGTACCACACCGCATCGACGGCGCTCACTTCGCTCAACGAAATGATGAAACGCGAGGTGGAGCGGCCCGATGACACCACCTTCATCAGCCGTGGCCGTATCAAGGGTGCGATTGAGTTTCGGGATGTGACCTTTAGCTATCCCGGTCAGACCCAGCCCTCGGTGCGTAACCTGTCGTTCACACTTCGGCCCGGCGAAAAAGTGGCCATTCTGGGCCGTATCGGATCGGGCAAAACCACGCTGGAAAAACTCATTTTGGGCTTGTACCGGCCGACCGAGGGCGCTGTGCTGGTAGACGGCATCGACCTACGGCAGCTGGACCCCGCAGAGCTGCGCCGGCAGATTGGCTATGTGCAGCAAGATGTGATGCTGTTTTATGGCTCCCTGCGTGACAACATCACCCTGGGCGCGCCGATGGCGACCGATGCCGATGTGATCAAGGCGGCAGAGATGGGCGGCATTTTGGGCCTGGTCAACCAGCACCCCCAGGGATTTGACATGCTGATTGGCGAACGGGGCGAGTCGCTGTCCGGTGGGCAACGCCAGGGCGTGGCCATTGCCAGGGCGGTTATCAACGACCCGTCCATCCTGTTGCTCGACGAGCCCACCTCATCCATGGATCACTCCAGTGAAGAAGACATCAAGCGCAGGCTGGCCGAGTTTGCGAAGGACAAAACCGTGGTCCTGGTCAGCCACCGCACCTCGCTGCTGGAACTGGCCGACCGCATCATCGTGATGGACGGCGGGCGCATCATGGCGGACGGGCCCAAGGAGCAGGTGGTGACCGCCCTGCGCCAGGGTCGCATCGGAAAGGCTGCATGATGGCGTGGTTGGGAGAAAAATCATTTGAGCGCATCGGACGGGGTGTTGAGCGCAGTTCCAAGTTGAGTAACGCCACCTTGGGTCAGGTGGTGCGCAGACTGACACCTACCGACGAAGCGCAGCAGACCGGCTGGGCGGGCGAATCCGACTGGGCCAAGTTGCAGCAGGAGCCCTTGCGTGCCCGTCGGCTCCTGTACATCGCCACCGCCATGGTGCTGGTGATGGTGGTGTGGGCTGCTTTTGCCGAAATTGATGAGGTCACACGTGGCGAAGCCCGCGTAGTGCCCACCTCGCAAGTGCAAATCGTGCAAAGCGTGGATGGCGGCGTGGTGGAACTGCTGGCGGTGAAAGAGGGCGACATTGTCGAAGCCGGCCAGCTGCTGTTGCGCGTCGATCCCACCCGCTTTGTCTCCAACCTGCAGGAAAGCAAGGTGGGGCAACAGGCATTGCAGGCCAAGGCCTTGCGCCTGGAGGCCCTGACTCGCGGCACCCCCTTCAAGCCCAGCGCCCAGTTGATGAAAGAAGCGCCAGAAGTGGTTGCCCAGGAAATGCGTCTGTATGACTCGCGCCTGGCAGAGATCAATGCCCAGATCGGCATCTCGCAAAACCAGCTCAGCCAGCGTCAGCAAGAGCTTAACGAGGTACGGGCCCGCAAGGAGCAGGCGGAGCGGGGGCTGGAACTGATGACCAAGGAGTTGAACGCGACGCGTCCCATGATCGCCAGCGGCGCGGTGTCGGAGGTCGAGGTGCTGCGGTTGGAGCGTGAGGTGGTCCGCCTGCGCGGTGATCGGGATCAGTCCATTGCTCAAATCTCCCGCGTACAGTCCGCCATCCAGGAGGCTACCCGCAAGATCGAGGAGGTGCGCCTGACGAGCCGTAACCAGATGAGTGCCGAGTTGTCGGAGACCATGAGCAAGCTGGCCAGCCTGTCGCAAGGCGGGGTTGCGCTGGAAGACAAGGTCAAGCACGCCGAGATCAAGTCGCCCATGCGGGGCACCGTGAAGCGCTTGTTGGTCAACACCCTGGGTGCAGTGGTGCAGCCCGGCAAAGAGGTGGTCGAGATCGTGCCGCTGGATGACACTCTCATCCTTGAGGCCCTGATCGTTCCCAAGGACATCGCCTTTTTGCGCCCAGGTCAGGCCGCCATGGTCAAGTTCACGGCTTACGACTTTTCGATTTATGGTGGCCTGGAAGCTGACCTGTATTACATCGCCTCAGACTCGGTGGTCGATGAAAAAGGCAACGCGTTTTACAGCGTGCGGGTGCGTACCCACAAACCCAGCCTGGGGCCCAACTTGCCCATCATTCCCGGCATGGTGGCCCAGGTCGATATCCTGACTGGCAAGAAGACCGTGCTGTCTTATCTTCTCAAGCCCGTGCTGCGCGCCAAGGCCAACGCCATGAGTGAGCGGTGATTCAGCGATGAGTACCGAACACCTGTTTTTGGTGACCCCCGCCTCTGCCGCCCCAGCGCGTTGGAGCGAGGCGTTTGCCCAGGGTCGCGCGCTGGAGGCGCAGGCACTTCTGGACTGGGTGCGTTCACATGATGTCAGCCATGCCTTGGTTTGGCTCAGCACGGTCGACGCCCAGTGGCTGACGCATCTGAAGGCCATCATCAAGTTGCAAGCAGATGCCAAAGTTCTGGTTGTCTCCAACGTGCCCGATCCTCGGGAAGGCCTTTTGGCCCTGAACGATGGCGCACGGGGCTACACCCACGCGTATGCCGTGCCTGCGCTCTTGCAAGAGGTGGCGCTGGTGGTGTCGCACGGTGGTTTGTGGGTTGGGCCGGATCTGATGCAGCGCCTGGTCAGCTCGACCAGCGCTGCACTGGCCAGTCGTTCTGCCATCGCCTCCGCCATGGCCGAGCCCACGGTGAGCGTGGTTTTAGCCGGCAACGCCTCAAGCCCTGCCGCCGTACACAGCGATGCCTTGTCTGCCTTGTCAGCGCGGGAGGCCGAGGTGGCCCGCGCCGTCACGGCTGGCCGCTCCAACAAAGAGGTAGCGGAGTTGTTGCACATTTCCGAGCGTACCGTGAAGGCGCACTTGGGCATGGTGTTTGAAAAGCTCGGTGTGCGCGATCGCCTGCAACTGGTCTTGCGTCTGTCGGGCCCGGGTGGGTCTGGCGCTACCCCTTCAGGAAAAGCCCCATGAACAAGCCCGCAAATACACCTGATGCCGCTCGTCCGGTAGATGCGCTCAGCCAGTCAGACGCCAGCCTGGCGCGGGTGCTGGAAGATCTGATTGATGTGTTGATCAGCCGTGGTGTTGTTCAATTTACCGACCTGCCCGACGCCGCACAGGCCAAGCTGCTCGAGCGCCGTCAAAACCGCGCCACCATGAGCAACCGCCTCGACCTTCTGCCCGAAGAGGGCGATACGGGTTTGTTTTAAGTCCGTATTTCTGGGGCCCTGAGCGCCTTGCTCATCTGGCCTCTAAAACTGTACCGAAGTCCAATAGGCGATCGTGTGTAACGAGCCTATCCTTTGTGTTAGCTG
>JBEEJZ010000204.1:0-6128 GCA_041168905.1 Pseudomonadota bacterium
CTGGACCATGGGTCAGGTCAACATGGGGCGTGTCAACACCAGCATTCTGCTCAAGTACGCTGAAAAGCCCGAGCTGGACCCTTACTCGGTTTCAGGCGTGGTCTCGCTGGCTCTGCTGGAGGAGTTGATGGCCACGGCTTCCATTCTTGGGCGCGCCTGACGCGGATCGATGCTTTGACTGGGTGCCCGAGCTGAATGGCAGTCCCACTCCTGATGGGCTGCGACTTCTCCAGCAGCCCCACTAAGCGCAAGCCTATAGTTGTGGCCTGGGGGCAGTTGATGTCCGGGCGGGTGCAATTGCTGCAGTTGCAACGTCTGGAAACCCTGGATGCTTTCAGCGAAATGCTGAGGCAGAAGACGGGCTCCCCGTGGGTAGGTGGCTTTGATTTACCCTTTGGTTTGCCGCGTGAGCTGGTTCAGACCCTGAACTGGCCTTTGTCCTGGGAACCGTGCATACGCCACTATGCGACGCTCAGCCGTGCTGAGATACGGGACCGTTTTGCTGCGTTTTGCAACGCACGCCCGGTTGGTTCCAAGTTTGCCCACCGGGCCACAGACCAGCCCGCCCACTCCAGTCCGTCGATGAAGTGGGTCAATCCGCCGGTGGCTTACATGCTACATGCGGGTGTACCGCGCCTGCTGGAGGCCGGGATTTACTTTCCCGGGCTGCAACCTCCCCCTGACACGATGCCACAGGGTGTGGCGCTGGAGGCCTATCCAGGGATGCTGGCGCGTGAGTTGCTGGGCGCGCGCAGCTACAAAAGTGATGACAGGGCCAAACAAACGCCTGAGCGTCTGATTGCCCGCAAGGACCTGATCACCGCACTGGAACAAGGGCAGGGCAGATGGGGGCTGCGTCTGAAGCTGACCCATGCCCAGCGAGACACGCTTGCGGACGATGGGAGTGGCGATGCCCTGGATGCTGTAATGTGTCTGTTGCAAGCCGCTTGGGCCAAACAGCAGTATCTCGCCGGAAATGCACTCTACGGCCTGCCACCCGATCTGGATCCGCTGGAAGGCTGGATTGTGGGCACGCCCCAGTGATCAGGCGGGGCGAACAGCCGGCGCGGTTTTTGAAATCACGGCCTCTTCTATTTTTGCGGCCAGTTGGGTAATGGCCAGGCCTGCAGGACACCCGGGCATGGCTTGTAGCAGCAACTGGCGGCGCATCACGGCTTGACGCACCGAAGGGTCAGCGGGAATGTCGATCATGTGCAGCAAGCGCACTGGGCGCGCCGGGTCTGCAGCCACAAACCTATCTAGCACCTGTTGCAACTGAACCGTGATGGCTCGTCCGTCACCCAGACGGGCTGTCTGGTTGATCACCATGCGGATGTTCTGGCGGTTTTGCTGTTTCACCAGGACTTTGATCGTGGCATAGGCGTCGGTCAGTGAGGTGGGTTCGGGGGTGGCTACCACCAGCACCTCGGAGGCCAGGGAGACGGCAAACAGCACCACGTCAGAGATACCGGCGCCGGTGTCTAGCAAGACCACGTCGTAGTGAGGAACAAGACCATTGATGATGCGCAAGAAGTCGTCGCGCACTTCCGGTGACAGGCGGGAGTACTCCACCATGCCTGAACCCGCCAGCAAGACTGAAAACCCCCCCGGCGCGCGAATGATGGCATCTTCCAGCTTGGCTTTGCCCGTGAAGACGTCATGCAGGGTCACCTTGGGATACAGGTTGAGCACCACATCCAGGTTAGCCAGACCGAGGTCGGCATCCAGCACCAGCACCCGGTGGCCACGTTTGGCCAGCGCTGCTGCCAGGTTGGCCGATACAAAGGTTTTGCCCACACCGCCTTTTCCACTGGTGACGGCCACCACCTTTCCCAGTGCTTGCACGGGTGCGGAGGCCGCAGCGGCGCGCGCTGGCGGGGTGGCGGCGGGGGTCTGCAAATCGCTCATCAGTTCACTCGGTGTACGGCAACGCCCAAGGCGTCACCCGAAATATTTTCTATCCATGCAGGCTCGCCCACGCTGAGGTGTCCAAACAGCAGATTTTTTTCCTCGGCGCTGACGGCAATCTCCTCCTGATGGCTCATGCACACGCGATTTCGTCCTTCGGACTTGGCTCGGTACAGCTCGCTGTCGGATCGCTCGATCCATAGGTCCGCCGTGTAACGTACCCACTCAGGGGCATAAGAGCCACCCAGGCTGATGGTCACGTTCAGTTCGACCAGGTGACCGACCGAGATACGCAGATCGGCTACGCTGTTGCGAATTCGTTCGGCCACTGCCGTACCGTAGCTGACGGGACAGTTGGGCATGATGATGGCAAATTCTTCCCCACCATAACGTGCCACCGTGTCCTTGGGCCGCACGCAGGATTTCAGGCAGTTGGCAACAGCCTGCAGCACCTGATCACCGGCCCGGTGACCATAGGCATCGTTGATGCGCTTGAAGTGGTCGATGTCCAGCATCAGCAACAAGGCTGGTTCACCCGAGCGAGCGACGGTGTCAATTTCACGTTCCAGTGCCAGCCGCAAATAGCGGCGATTGGCCAAGCCTGTGAGCGCATCCTTGTGTGAAAGCTCACACAGGCCATTGATGATGGCCTGCATGTGTGCCACAGGCGCAACATCGGGCGCGGGCAAGGGCTCCGCTGAAAAAACTTCCAGCAAGGCAAGCGCTGCGTCGAGTTGCAGCTCGTGCATGTGAACCGGGGGGGAAGTGCGGTATTTGCTCACGGTGACGCTTGGTGTGTTGCGAAAGTCTAACAGTAAGCATCTGCGCCTAAGGCGCGAAGCGGCTGGTGAAATCGCAACAGTTCCGACGCTTGCAACTCACTGTTGCAAGTCACCTTCCCGCCAGTCTCTCTTTTGCCACCTATGATCTCGCGATGACCGGCCCATTCATGAAAAGAGCGTGGGACAAGATGCTCGTGCCAGTCCTGCTGCTGTGCGCAGTCGGACTCAGTTCGCCTGCTCGAGCTGCATCGGCCTGGCTGGGGCGGGTGGAGTACGTGGTGGATGGGGACACGGTTCACGTGAGGTCGAGCAATGGTGGCGAGCTTCACAAAATCCGTCTGCTTGGCATTGATGCGCCTGAAATCTGTCAGGCCTGGGGTCAGCAGGCCAGACGGGCTCTGGATGAGCGCCTGGCTGGCCGACAAGTGACGGTGAGGGGCGCCGACAAGGACGATTACCAGCGACTACTGGCAACGGTCTGGCTGGACGGTCAGGATGTGGGTGCCTGGATGGTGACCCAAGGCCATGCCTGGTCATATCGATGGCGTGACCAAGGCGGCCCCTACGAACGCCAGGAGCTTCATGCCCGTCGCCAGTCTTTGGGCTTGTTCTCAGAGGCCAGCGCGCAGAGCCCCCACAGCTTCAGGCGTCGCCATGGCAGCTGCTACCTGAATTGACAGTCAAGCCGGCCTACTCGCTCAGGCCGGCAGGCCGCAGATGCTGCAGTGCGGGTTACGGGGCAGACGAAAATCGGACCACTGCATGCTACGGCCATCCAGCATCAGCAAACGCCCCACAGCTGCCTCGCCCGCGCCCGAAATCAATTTCAGTGCCTCGGCCGCCTGCATGCTGCCGATGATGCCCACCAGCGGCGCAAACACGCCCATGGTGGCGCAGTGCGTTTCCTCCAGTGAAGTGTCGGGTGGAAATACGCAGGCGTAGCAGGGGGAGTGAGCCTGCCGGCTGTCGTACACCGCGAGTTGCCCATCGAACCGGATGGCCGCCCCGGAAACCAGCGGTATACGGTGACGAACGCACGCCGAATTCAGGGCCTGCCGCGTGCCAAAGTTATCGCTGCAATCGAGCACCACGTCCGCCTGGGCTACCAGTTGTTCCAGTCTCCGCGCATCTGCGCGTTCAGGCAGAGCGGTGATGTTGAGGGTGGGGTTGATGGCGAGCAGGGCCTCCTGGGCCGATTCCACCTTGTATCTGCCTACCCGGGCCTGGGTGTGCGCGACCTGCCGCTGCAAATTGGTCAGATCCACCCGATCGTGATCCACCAAGGTGAGGTGTCCGACACCCGCTGTGCCCAGGTACAGCACCGCCGGAGATCCAAGGCCACCGAGGCCGATCACCAGAACACGGGCATTCAGGATGCGCTGCTGCCCCTCAATGCCAATGTCATCGAGCAGGATGTGGCGCGAGTAGCGCAGCAACTGATCATCATCCATGGGGCAGGCTAATCAGGTCCAAGACCTTGGGACATCAGCGCTCAGTTTTCCTTGGGCTCTTCCTTGCGCTCCACCAGCGTCTTGCTGATGACCACAGGCTTGCCCTTGAGTTGGTTTAGCGCCTGCATCAGCTGGAAATCCTTGTCCGAACCAAATTCGGGCAGCTTGCGGTCTGCGGCCGGCTTCTTCGACTCTTCTTCCAGCTTCTTGCGAGCTTCCTCCCGGGCTTTTTCACGGGCGGCGTCTTTTTGTTCATCGCCCTGGCCACTGTTGAGGTGCTTTTCCAGATCAGCTTCACGGGTACGCAAGGCTGCAAACAGGTTGCCCTCTTCGGTTTCATCCACCATCACATCCGGCACGATGCCTTTGGCCTGTATGGATTTGCCACTGGGCGTGTAGTAGCGAGCCGTGGTGATCTTCAGGCCGGTGTCCGGCCCCAGCGGACGCACGGTTTGCACCGAGCCCTTGCCAAAGGTTTGACTGCCCATGATGGCGGCCCGCTTGTGGTCCTGCAAAGCGCCCGCCACGATTTCGCTGGCCGAGGCAGAGCCCTCGTTCACCAGAACCACCAGCGGCACGGTTTTGAGAGCTGCTGGCAGCCGCTTGAGAGGATCAGCGCCGCCACGGCGCTGATAGAACTCGGGCGATGCCTTGAAGATGGCTTTGCTCTCCGCCAGCTGTCCATTGGTGGATACCACGGTCACGTTGTCGGGCAGAAAGGCCGCAGAAACCGCCACCGCAGCGTCCAGCAAACCGCCCGGGTCATTGCGCAAATCGAGCACCAGGCCCTTGAGTTTGGGCTCCTGCTTGTAGATCTCTTCGATCTTTTTCACAAAGTCCTCGACTGAGCGCTCCTGAAACTGGCTCAGGCGGACCCAGGCGTAACCGGGTTCGATGACCTTGGCACGAACCGACTGCGTGCGGATTTCCTCGCGGACGATGGTCACCGGAAAGCTGCGGTTTTCATCTTTGCGGAAGATGGTCAGCACCACCTTGGTATTGGGCTCACCCCGCATTTTCTTGACAGCATCGTTCAGGGCCAGGCCCTTCACGGCGGTGTCATCGATTTTGGTGATGAGGTCGTTGGTCTTCAGCCCGGCCCGGAAAGCGGGAGAGCCCTCGATGGGCGACACCACCTTGACGAGGCCTTCTTCCTGCGTGATCTCTATGCCCACACCCACAAAACGCCCGGACGTCCCTTCACGAAACTCCTTGAAGGACTTTTTGTCGAAGTATTGCGAGTGAGGATCGAGGCTGGACACCATGCCGGAGATGGCGTCAGTGATCAGCTTTTTCTCATCGACTGGCTCGACATAGTCGCTCTTGACCATGCCAAACACGGCTGCGAGTTGCTGCAGCTCTTCCAGCGGCAAAGGTGCCATGGTGCCGCGCGCCACCGTCTGCAAAGACACGGTGGTGAGTGCACCTGCCATCACACCAATCGATACCCAACCTGCAATTTTCAGTTTTTGGCCCATAGCCCATCCATATTGAGATTCGGTCAATATACCGCTGCCCGATCAAACCTGCTTGACCGGGTCGATACAGCTGTCAGGCCTTGCCTTGTGAGGCCACCGCTGCTGCGGCCTTGGCAGCCGCTTCAGCGTCACCCAGGTAATAGTGGCGCAGGGGCTTGAGGTCGGCATCGAGTTCATACACCAGCGGAATGCCGTTGGGAATGTTCAGGCCCACGATGTCAGAGTCGCTGATACCGTCCAGGTACTTGACCAGTGCGCGTATCGAGTTGCCGTGGGCTGCCAGCACCACCCGTTTGCCCGCCTTGATGGCGGGTGCCAGGGATTCGTTCCAGAAGGGCATCACGCGCTCGACGGTGTCTTTCAGGCACTCGGTCAGGGGCACTTGCTCACCTTGCAGCTTGGCGTAGCGCACATCGCCGCGCTCGCAGCGGGGGTCAGTGGCTTCCAGAGCGGGAGGTGGGGTGTCATAGCTGCGACGCCAGATCAGGACTTGCTCGTCGCCGTATTGC
>JBEEJZ010000205.1:0-6037 GCA_041168905.1 Pseudomonadota bacterium
GCTATTGCAGCTTGTCGATGCTGTTTAGCGATTGGAATCGTTCCGGACACGCCGACCTGCGTGTCGCCAATGATCGCGAATACTACAAAAATGGCCGGGAACAACTCTGGCAGATGCTGCCCGGGAAAGCGCCCCGTAACTACACGCAAAGTGATGGTTTCAAGCCCTTGCAGATCTGGGGCATGGGAATCGCCAGCATGGACCTCGATGGCACTGGATACCCTGATGTCTTTATCACCAGCATGGCCGACAACAAGTTGCAAAAGCTTGATAGTACGGGCGGTGAGATGAAGCCCATCTATTCGGACGTTGCTTACAAACGGGGAGCAACGGCGCATCGACCCTATGTGGGAGGCGACATCAAACCATCAACTGCTTGGCACGCGCAGTTTGAAGATGTGAACCAGGATGGCTATGCCGATCTCTGGATCGTGAAAGGCAATGTGTCCACCATGGCTGACTTTGCCAGTCGCGACACCAATGATCTGCTGCTGCAAAAGCCGGATGGCACCTTTGAAGAGGTGGGAGATAAGGCCGGCATCGTTACTTACCTGACCGGGCGCGGCGGCATGCTGACGGACTTTAACGGCGATGGCCTACTGGATATGGTGGTGGTGAATCGCCTGTCGAATGCCACGCTATGGCGCAACGTGAGCACCGGATTGGGAGGCTGGTTGCAACTTCGCCTCCATGAAGAGAGCGCCAACCGCGATGCGATTGGTGCCTGGATTGAAGTGGACCTGGGGGGGCGCATCATTCGGCGTGAGAACACCATTGGCGGCGGTCACGCCAGCGGGCATCTGGGCTGGATTCATTTCGGACTGGGCAATGCGCAGGAAATCAAAGTGCGCGTCCAATGGCCCAATGCGGGTGGCCAGTGGAGTGCCTGGCAAACCGTGAAGCCCAACAGCTTCTATATGCTCGACAAAGCTAACGGCGCCACACCGTGGTCGGCTCCCACCGCCGCGACGCCATAGAGACAACTTTGCTTAACGCAGTGCCTCGCGGGAGCCCAGGCTCTTCAGGAATTGCACTAAGGTAATTTTGTCCTGGCGCGGCAGGGCTACAAAGGCGTCCGTCGTTGCCGCGGCTTCACCCCCGTGCGCCTCAATGGCTTCGGTGATGCTGGTGCAATCCCCCCGATGGCAATATGGGGCCTTGGTGTTGAGGTCCCACAATCTGCTGGTCATGAACTCATTGAGCGGAACCTTGTCCTGCTTTTTGCGTTCATTGCAGAGATAGTTGCGCTTGTCATCGCACATGACATGGCGCTTGAAATCGGTGAATGCGTGGATGGCGAACGCCTTTCCATCTCGGGCCAACGGAAGTGGCATGTGAACCACGTTCTTGGTATCGGCCGGTGCGAGCACCCCCTCACGATTGAACTCGTTGGGCTCCTTGAAAACATTCGACTGCAGTTGCATGGATGGAATGTGGCAACCGTCACAACCGATCTGCTTGAACAGCTTGAATCCCGGGTGCTTTTGGAAACCCTGGTTGTTGGGCGCCGGCAATGACGCTTGCCACAAGGTCAGCGCAGTCGTTTGACCGAGGGAAAATTCGCTTTCCTTGCCGTCTCCGTCGAAGTCCTTAAACCCGGTTCGGCCTTCACCAAACATTTCCATGGGTTCTATTCCGTGATGCTGATTCAGCGCAACGACCGTGAAATCCCGAATGGAAACCACCGTCCCCTTGGCATTGAACGGTTTGATCACAAGGTCAGGGCTGATACCTTCGAGGCGGGTGGAATCCAGATCGCCTTCGGGAGTCACCACGATGGTGCCGAATGGAACGCCCTTTGCGCTGAGCTTCACCTCCACGTCGTGACCTTCCTTTTGAGCCTGGCGTATGGCTTTGTCACGCTGACGAATCAGCTCACGGGACATTTCGGTCGCAGCGATCTCGATTCCGCCAATGCCCCAGAGGCTTCGGGTAAGGCGCTCATTCGCAAACGCTGCATTGATCGATTCATTGGGCGTTGCCCCGAACTGCGGGGCCGCTACAAAGACGTTGGTGGCGAACTCCCCGCTGCCGCCCACCTTGGGCTGGTTGTGGCACCCGGCGCACGAATTCGCATCAGGACCGGCAATGCGTTGAAAACTGGGTCCGGCTTCCGAGCGCCGCGTGGGGAAGTTGTGCTCCGTTGCAAAGGGGCGCCCTGCGCCGTCCGCCAGATTGAACTTCGTGACAAACAAGCGCTTGCCATCTGATATGGCTCGCTTCAGAGGGTAGCTCTTGCCAATCTTGTCGTGGTCAGGAAAAACCGAAATCGCTGGACCGTCATAGATCTCGGAACTCGCCTGGGCAATGGCACATAGGGAAAATCCCAAAACAGCAGCAGAGAGGATGGGGCCGAACTTGAAATTCATACTTTGTCTCACTCAATATCCTGAATGGTACTGCCCGGTGGCATCTGATCTGGATGGATCCGCTTGAATCGATAGTAATTGACGACGGAAGACCCTTGCGCTTCTGCTTCTGAATGCCTCGACTGCTCAAGGCTGGATCTATTTGGAAGTCAAGACGGTTACGGCATCAAGCTCAGTCGATCGATCTTCCTAGGCCCTTTTCCTCGACGGTTCGGCCCTCGCGGATGTTGTAAATCCGTTTGAAAATCGGAATGATCTTTTCGTCGTGAGTCACCACAATCACTGCCGCCTGGTACTGGACCGCCATGCGGTTCAGAATGCGCATAACCGCCAAAGCCCTCTCACTGTCTAGGGGCGCAGTGGGTTCGTCAGCCAAAATCACCGGGGGTCGATTGGCCAATGCCCTGGCAATCGACACGCGTTGCTGCTCGCCACCCGAAAGCTGCGATGGTTCAGCCTTGGCGCGGTGCGCCACATCCAGCTCACTGAGCAGCTCAAGTGCCCGTTCCCGCGCTTGGGCATTGGGCATGCCTGCCAACATGGGGAGCAAGGCCACGTTGTCGGTCACGTCAAGAAACGGGATCAGATATGGCGCCTGGAATACAAAACCAATGTTGTCGCGACGCAGGCAACGTAGGTCTTTGGTTGCCCATGCGTTGTCATAGAGCGTTTTTCCGCCCAACACCATTCGCCCGGAAGTTGGCTCGATGATGGCACCCAGGCACTTGAGCAAAGTGCTCTTACCCGAACCCGATGGCCCAACTAGACCAACGACCTCACCTGGTCCCACCACCATGTCCACACACTTGAGCGCTTCGACCGCAGTGTCGCCCTCTCCGTACACTTTGCGCAGGCCCTGAACAACGATGCCTCCGTGCTTGTGCTGTGGATCGATTGTGGATTGCATGCTCATCCTCCAATCGCTTCGGCGGGATCAACCTTGATGGCAATCCGAATGGCCAGCGTGCTTGCCAGCGTGCAAATCAACATTACTGCCGCAAAACCGCGAAGCGCATCGCTTTGCAGCAAAAGAACGTATTTGGGAAATACAGGCGCCCAGAGCGTAGCAGCAAGCTTGCCAACAAAGAAGCCGATTAACCCCAAACCCATGGCCTGCTGAAGAATCATGGAGGCAATAGTTGCGTTGCTGGTGCCAATGAGCTTCAAAACGGCAATCTCGCGAATCTTGCCCATGGTCATGGTGTAAATAATGAACGCCACGATGGCGGCGCTCACAATGGCAAGAATCACCAAAAACATGCCGATTTGTTTGGCGGAAGTGGCAATAAGCTTGGCGATCAAGATGTCTTCCATACCAGCGCGGTCGTAGGCTTCAAGGTGTTTCCACCGCCGTATCGGCTCTGCAACTTGTTCAGTCGAGAACCCTTCGCGCACTTGAACCAGCACCGCGTTGACGCTGTGGCTACTGGTCTGGCTGGCGATAGCTGCATCCAAAAGACCGGGCACGCCGGGACGGTTAAAAGCGGGGTTGGCGGCAGTGCGCGCGCGGTCCTTGAGGATGGCGTCGTTGTCTTTCAAAAACTGGGCTTCCTGGGCATCTTTCAAGGGAATGAACACCATGGGGTCGCCGCCTGAGGACACCATCCTTTGAGTGAGGCCCACCACATCGTATTCATGGCGCCGGACGCGAATGCGGTCCCCCAAGGCAAAGCCCGTTTTAACGTCAGCCAAAGCTTCATAGTGACCGCGAGTCAATGGACGCCCAGCCACGAGATGCGAGGGGCTACCGGGCTTTCCGGGTTCGATGCCTACCACCATGGCTCTAGCTTCGTCATCGCCTCTTCTAACCTGCATGTTCAAATAGGTCACATTGGCGGCAAGTGCGACACCCGGCATGCCTTCTATGCCGTGAACCGCGTCGTCTTTGAGGCTGGACGACTCGGCGTAAGGGCCTTGGGTGTTTTTCTGAACCACCCACAAGTCCGCTCCACTGTTGGTCAAAAGCGCCTGCGCATCGTCAACCATTCCGCGATAGACGCCCGCCATCGACAAAGTTACGCCAATGAGAAGACCCAGGCCCATGCCGGTCAGGACAAATTTGGGCCACGAATGCAGGATGTCGCGACCTGCCAGGCTGATCAATTACCGCTCCCTACGGCACTTGTCGGCTTGATGATCGCGTCCACAATTTGCAAACGCGAACCCGCTTCGATGGGCTTTTGGCTGTAAACCACAATCTCGTCGCCTGCTTGGATGCCCTCCCAAACTTGGACCTGACCATCCAGACTGGCCGCGCCAACCTTGACTGGAACGAATGCTGGTTTGCCGGATTCCATACGCCAGACACCGGAGGAGCCACCTTGACGCTGCAATGCAGCTGCCGGAATGATCAGTGACTTGGAAATGGATGGCAGTTGAATGGTTGCCTCTGCCATCTCACCGACTGACAACCCGGCAGGTGCCTGATCAAACGACAACTGCACGATGCGCTCTTCGGTCACGCTGTCGGCCAGTAATTCAATGCGTGCCACCGTCGCGGAATGAGTGATTTGAGGTTGCGAGCGCAATGCGATACGAGCCTTCAATCCTTGCGCGAGACCACCTGAGCGACCTTGGTCGACACGCAGTTTGATCCAAAGGCTGGCCGGATCTATCACACGCAGAACGGATTGTCCGGCCACCACTGTGGAACCGGGTTCCGCATCTCGCGCTGAAACTACTCCATCCGATGGAGCAATTAATCTGACATTGGCCCGCTGCTGCAGTAGCGCGGCACGATCTGCCCTGGTCCGGTTCAGGTCTTGGGCTGATGCTGCCAAATTGGCTCGCGCTGAATCAAGGGAAGCATCAGCGGACGTTTTATTCTGAACAAAAGTTTCCAAGGCACCAGAGCTAATAAAGCTCTTGTCTGCCAACTCTTGATTGCGGCGCATGTTGGATGCCGCTAATTCCCGTTTTGCTAAGGCATCCGCCTGCTGAGCAGCAGCGACAGATTGCGCGCTCTTGGCTCTTTCTATCGCGGCGTCGAGCGATGCCAAACGCTGATCGATGTCCACTGGATCCATTTCCGCCAAAAGCTGCCCCGCTCTTACCGCGTCGCCCACATCCACCTTCACACTCAAAACACGCCCTGCCACGGTCGGGCCAATCATCCAGTTTCGCCGGGCCTCCACCGTACCAATCCCAAACAGTTCGGGTGCAAAACTGCCTTCATTGACATGCGCAACGGTGACCTTGATCGGCGCCAGCGGGCCTGAACGCATCATCACGAAGAAGAATAGGCCGATTAGTAGAACGACTAGCACGCCCAATAACAGTCGACGCTTGAGCGAGGAAGATAGTTTCACGAGTAGTCCATTCGAAAAGTTAATTTGAGTGTGACAACCTTCATTTCGATGAACTTTTTCCCATGCTTTGGGGGAATACGTTCAACGGAATAGTCGCATTAGTGCGTCGCCGCTATTGCCGCTTTCGCGTCTTCAATCGTCCATGAGCCCTTCATATTGGCGGAGGCCGGAAAACTCTTAAGCTCGAAGGCGCTGCCGTCTTTGCGGCTAAAGGCAAATTTACCGTCGACCAGGATCAGAATGGGCACATGGCCTGTGACACCTACGGCCGCCGCTCGCTTCTCTCCTGCAGGCGTCTCCATGTCTGTTTCCACCACGCGTATGAGTTTGCTTTGACTGGATAGCCAATCGCGCAGTGGC
>JBEEJZ010000206.1:0-10307 GCA_041168905.1 Pseudomonadota bacterium
CAGACGCTGAACGGTCTGTTCCAGGTAGCGCAGGACATCGAGGTCCAGGCCCCCGCCCCCGCCCTGATAGGCAAAGGTGGCGTCGGTATAGCGGTCACACAGCACCACCTCGTTGCGCGCCAGTGCCGGCTCGATGCATTGAAGCAAATGATCGCGCCGGCCGGCGAAAGCCAACAAGGCCTCGGTGAGAGGATCCATGGCATCGTTCAGCAGCAGGTGCCGCAGTTTTTCTGCCAGTGGCGTGCCGCCAGGCTCGCGGGTGACGGTGACCGCCCTGCCTTGCGCCCGAAACAGCTTGGCCACACCTTCAATATGGGTGGATTTGCCGGCCCCGTCGATGCCTTCAAAACTGATGAAGAGTCCGCTCATATCGCTGTTTTTTCACTGTTTGCGCTGATACTGGTTGACCGCCTGATTGTGCTCTTCCAGGGACACGCTGAACTGGCTGCTGCCGTCGCCTTTGGCTACGAAATACAGGGCTCGGGTGTCAGCGGGTTTCACTGCCGCCATCAGGGCTGCCTTGCCAGGCATCGCAATCGGCGTAGGCGGCAAGCCGGAGCGGGTGTAGGTGTTCCAGGGAGTGTCGGCCTGCAAGTCTTTGCGACGCAAATTGCCATCGAACTGTTCACCCATGCCGTAGATCACACTGGGGTCGGTTTGCAGCATCATGCCCAAGCGCAAGCGATTGCTGAAGACGCCAGCGATAAGGGGCCGATCGGCCGCCTTCCCAGTTTCCTTTTCCACGATGCTGGCCAGGATGAGTGCTTCATCCGGTGACTTGAGCGGCGAATTGGCTGCACGCTGCGCCCAGGCCTCGGCCAAATGCTTGTCTTGCGCCTGCAGCGCCCGCCTGAGCACACTGAGGTCACTGGAGCCGCGTGAGTAGGTATAGGTGTCGGGGAAGAAGCGACCCTCTGCCGCCAGGCCCTCGCGCCCCAGTCTGGCCATGATTTGTTGGGGGTTCAGGCCTCGGGTATCAGGCTTGAGCGAATCCGCCTTGGCCAACGCAGCCAACACTTGCCGAAAGTTCCAGCCTTCGACCAAGGTCAGCGCACGCAGGGTTTCTTCACCCTGCACCAGTTTGCGGGTCAGGCTCCAGGGTGTGTCCTGGCCATCCAGAACATAACTGCCGGCCCGGAGCTGGGTCGAATAGCCAGACACTCGGAACCACGCGTACAACAGGGTGGGCTGAACTTGCGCCCCAGCGTCTTTGACCGCCTGTGCCACGCCCCGGGGGGAGGTTCCGGTCTCAATGCTCACTTCAACGGTCTCTGTCGCCAGACCCATGGGCATACGCAACCAGGCGTAACCAGCACCCACCAGGCCGAGTAACAAAAGCACACTGATCCAGACAAATCGCACAACCCCACCCGCGCAAGTTTTTAAGGGGCTTGATGATAATTGAGGGATGACTTTTGAACTCAATGGTGTTGCCGAACTCCCCCACCTGGGCGTGGTGCTTGTGCAGGGCGACGATGCAGCGTCTTTTTTGCATGGGCAGTTGACTCAGGACTTTGCTTTGCTCGGGCTCGATCAGGCCAGGCTGGCGGGCTATTGCTCTCCCAAGGGACGCATGCTGGCCACTTTCATCGGCTTCAAGCGCAGTCCGACGGACATCGTGCTGATCGGCAGCCGGGATTTGCTGGGCCCCATGATCAAGCGCTTGTCCATGTTTGTGATGCGTTCCAAGGTCAAGCTCAGTGACGCCAGTGCCGAGGTTCAGCTGCGCGGCATTGCCGGCCCACCATTGGCTGCATTGACGGCGGGCCAGACGCTGGCACCCTGGGCGCGGCGAGACCTGGGCCAGGCACAGCTGGTGGGCTTGTACCCGGCGAAGGGCGTGGAACGCGCGCTGTGGGTGGCCCCCGCGGGCACACCCCTGCCACAAGGTCCGGCGATGAGTGCCGACCTCTGGTCTTGGAGCGAGGTGCGCAGTGGCGTAGCAACCGTTACAGCCCCTGTGACCGAGGCCTTTGTGCCGCAAATGCTGAATTACGAATCCATCGGCGGGGTGAGCTTCAAAAAAGGCTGCTACCCCGGACAGGAAGTGGTGGCACGCAGCCAGTTTCGCGGAACCCTCAAGCGCCGTGCGGTACTCATGCACAGCGCGGTGCCCCTGACCGTCGGCGACGAGTTGTTTGACGCCCACGAACCAGGCCAGAGCTGCGCGACAGTCGTACAGGTGGCACCGTCCCCGGCGGGCGGCTTCGACGCCATCGTCTCAGGCCAAGCCGAAGTGCTGCAGAACAGGCCCATCCACCACCTCCGGGCACAAGGACCTGAGCTGACCCTGCTGGAACTGCCCTACCCCTTGCTGGAAGATATTTGAACTGGATGCCGTGGGAGGGCTGGGCTGACCCTACAGGCTGCGCACCATTTCGACGTGCTCGATGCCGGCGTCCATGAAAGTGTCACCCCGAGGCGCAAAGCCCAGCCCCGTGTAGAAACCCTCGGCGCTGCGCTGGGCATCCAGCACTGCAGTGGTGTCTCCCCGTTCACGGGCGACAGTCATCAAGCGCTCGACCATTTCCTTGCCCAGACCCGTGCCCCGCATCAGCGGGTGCACAGCCAGTCGGCCTATGCGTGCCACACCAGGGCTGGGTGACAAAAGCCTGCCGGTGACCAGCGCCATGCCCAAGTGATTCGTGGTCAAGGCGTGAAGGGCCGTGTGGTCCGCCTCGTCCCACTCCAGCTCTTCGGGGATGCCCTGCTCCTGCACAAATACCGCCATGCGCAGCTGTTTCAAGCCGGTCGACAAGTCCGCCCACGAGCCCAGTCGGGTCCGAACCATGGGCTCGCCACGTTCATAGGCCTCAAGCACAGCCCGCAATGCATCAGGCACCGGCCGCGAGGTTTGGGTGGCCGGGTCGGCGTAAACATAAATGAGTTCGGCGATGATCAGCAGCTGGCCACCCCGAAAGATGGCCCCCTCAAACAACATTGACGATTTGCCGATACGGGCGCATTTCAGGGCCACATCGATCTGATCATCCCAGTGGGCCGAGGCATGAAACTCGATGCTGGCTTTTTTGACATACAGATCGCCGCCCAACTGGTGCATGGTGTCGGCATAGGGCAGCGCCAGCGCGCGCCAGTAGTCCCCAAAAGCCGTGTCCACGTACATCAGGTAGTGGG
Organism: Pseudomonadota bacterium; assembly: GCA_041168905.1. Classification (GTDB taxonomy): domain Bacteria; phylum Pseudomonadota; class Gammaproteobacteria; order Burkholderiales; family Burkholderiaceae_C; genus JBEEJZ01. The sequence goes on from JBEEJZ010000206.1 coordinate 3,136, forward strand.
CATTGAAGACGATCTTTTGCATGTCGACTTCCGCCCAGCGCACCCGCAGGCGATGAAAAAAACGAAAGTCCTGCCGGGTGGGCGCAGAAAAGTCGGTCATGGCAATGGTCTCAGTGGGGAACGGCAAAAGCCTGGCGCAAGGCGCGCGCGGCGTCCTGGTGGGCGACCTTGGCCTCGGGAATGGCCCGGCCCATCTTGATGAAGTCGTGCACGACGCCACGATAGATTTCCAGATCCACCGTCACGCGGTTCATGCGCAAGAGGTCGGCGTATTGCAGGCCTTCATCGATCAAAGGGTCACATTCGGCCACGCACAGCCAGGCAGGGGCCACGCCTTCCAGGTCAGGGGCATTCAAGGGAGCAAAGCGCCAGTCGTCGCGGTCAGCCGTGTCGATGTAGTGGTCAAAAAACCAGCTGATCACGGGCTCGTCCAGCAAAAAACCTCGGGCAAACGTCTTGTGCGAGGGCGTGTCCTGACGGGCCGTACAACCCGGGTAAATCAGCAGTTGCAATGCCAGGGGCAAGCCAGCATCACGCGCCAGAATGGCGCAAACGGCCGCCAGCGTGCCACCGGCGCTGTCCCCTCCCACCGCCAGGCGCTTGCCATCCAGCCCCCACGATGAAGCCGATTGCGCGACCTGCTGCAGCGCGTCCCAGGCATCATCTACCGCCGTCGGGAAGCGATGCTCGGGCGCCAGGCGGTAGTTCACCGACACCACCGCGCAGCCGGCCAGGTGGCTGAGTTCGCGGCACAGCGTGTCGTGGGTGCGATGGCTGCCGATGGTGAAGCCCCCCCCATGCAGATACACCAGCACCGGCAGCACCTCGTGCGAGGGCGCAAACAGGCGGGCGGTGAGCGCATGCCCGTCCCGGGCCTGCAAACTGATGTCCTCAACCCGTGCCAGCTGACGCTTGGGCACTTCCAGAATTTCGGCGCCAGCGTCATAGCTGGCCCGCGCCTGCTGGGGTGTCATGGCATTCATGGGCACATGTGCCGCGCGGGCGATGCGCTCGAGCACACCGCGCATGGCGGGCGTCAGGAGGTGATGGGGATTCTGGTGCCTGTGGCTCATCCGGTCTCACCGTCTGCTGACGCGATCTCAGGCTGGTGCGTATGCTCGGGCATCTTGGCACCCACATGCAGGGAGCCGCGTTGTCTGGCGAGCTCCACCTGGCGTTGACGCTCTTCGAGACTGTGCCGGCGATCAAGGGTAATTTGGTCGTGGCAGTGCGGACAACTCACCCCAAGCTGATAGTGCGGTGACGTACGCTCGGCATCGCCCACCGGATAGCGGCAGTTTCGGCACAGCTCATAGGGGCCGGGCTGCAAGCCATGGCCCACACTCACACGCTCATCAAACACAAAGCACTCGCCCTCCCACAGGCTTTGCTCGGGCGGCACTTCCTCCAGGTATTTCAGGATGCCGCCTTCAAGGTGATAAACCTCGTCATAGCCCTTCATCTTCATCAGAGCGGTGGACTTTTCGCACCGTATACCGCCAGTGCAGAACATGGCCACACGCGGCTTCTTGGCCGTGCCGTTCTCGTTGGCGTGCGCCTGCAGCTCGGGTTGCGCATCCACCCAGGCGGGCAGTTCGGTGAAGGTCTTGATGTCCGGGTTCATCGCCCCCTTGAAGGTGCCAATGGCGACTTCGTAGTCGTTGCGGGTGTCCACCAGCACCACGTCGGGCTGGCTGATCAGCGCATTCCAGTCCTGCGGGCTCACATACTGGCCCACGGTCTTGTTGGGATCGAGCTCGGGCACCCGCAGTGTCACGATTTCTTTTTTCAGACGCACCTTCATGCGCAAAAACGGGGGCTCAGACGACCAGGACTCCTTGTGTTGCAGTGTGGCCAGACGCGCATCGGCACGCAGCCAGGCCAGCACGGCGCGTATGCCCGCCTCGGGCCCGGCAATCGTGCCGTTAATGCCTTCACGGGCCAGCAACAAAGTGCCTTTGATGTGGTTTTCGTCACAGACAGCTTGCAGGGGCTGCTTGAGCTCAGAAAAGTCTGGCAGATCCACAAACTTGTACAGGGCGGCCGTCAGGTAGGGTTGGCGCGGGGCATTGGGTACGCGGGGTACGTCAGTCAGGGTTTGCATGGCAACGACATCCATCTCAGATACAAAATCAAAACAACAGGCTAGCGACGTGGTCGTGTCCAGTCGATGGGGTCTTGCTGCAGCACCATGTCGATGTCCAGGGCCAGCACCTCACCCACCGCGCCGGGGAAGCTCACCGCCATCTCCCGTTCAGACAAATTAGCCTCACGCGCCCGCGCCCGCCAAACCGCCAAATGAAGGATGCCAGCCAGGGGCTCGTACACCTCGTTGTCAAACGGCACCGCATGGCCAGCGAGGGCATCGACCATGATCTGTGGCACCTGCCATTTGGCGGCCAGGCCAGCGCTGACCTGCGCGTAGTTAAAGCCCCAGGCTCGCTGCTCGGCACGTGCGCGCCTCAAGTCCAGGGGAGCGACCTCAGCGTTGAGCGCAGCCGTCTCGACCGGCATGGCGACATGAAGGGTGATTTCACCCACGGCATGGAGCAGTCCGCAGGTGTATGCCGCCTGCTGGTTTTGCCGGACCACCCTGGCCAGCGCCCTGGCGACCCGGGCCACATTGAGGCTGTAAACCCAAAATTGCTGCAGCTGGATACCGGGCACAGCTTTCAAGGAGGTTTCAGACGCAGCCGCCACCACCAGCGCACGCACATGGGCCAAACCCAGAATGGCCAACGCCTCGGACACGCTGTGGACTCGCCCGGACAGCTTGAAATACCCGGAGTTGGCCAGTTGCAACAAACGACTGGTCAGCGCCGGGTCGGTGCTGATGAATTGCGTCAGCGCCCGCAGGTCGGGCGACGGCCGGTCAAACTCGCTGATGAGGCGAGCGATCACTTTGGGGGTGCTGGGAAGTGCCAGGGGCACCTTGAGCAGCTGATTCAGGTCCATGCCGCAGATTATCCCGCTAGCGCTTGGGCCGCCCACAACGCAGCACTTCAACGTTTGAGTTTGGCGAAGGCCGATGCCATGGCTGTGCCAGCCGGGTTACCCGAGGGTGCGTTGCTGATGTTATGACTGCCATGGCGACCCCGATGTGGTCCCGCCGGCGTGAAACGATTGTCACCGGCCCCACCTTCTCTCCGCGACGGTGCGGAACCAAGCTTCATCGTCAGCGAAATGCGCTTGCGGGGCGCATCGACCTCGAGCACCTGCACCTTGACGATGTCACCGGTTTTGACCACCTCTCGCGCATCTGTCACAAACTTGTGACTGAGCTGGCTCACATGCACCAGGCCGTCCTGATGCACGCCCAAATCCACAAACGCACCAAAAGCCGCCACATTGCTGACAGTGCCTTCCAGAACCATGCCTTCTTTCAGGTCCTTGATGTCTTCCACACCCTCGTTGAAACGGGCCACCTTGAAGTCCGGGCGCGGGTCGCGGCCCGGTTTCTCTAGCTCCCTCAGGATGTCCTTGACCGTGATGACACCGAACTTCTCATTGGCAAACAGCTCGGGGCGCAGGGTCTTGAGCATGTCGGCCCGGCCCATCAGTTCGGCCACCGGGCGGGCCGTGTGCCTGATGATGCCCTCCACCACCGCATAGGTTTCGGGGTGCACGCCGGTCATGTCCAGCGGATTGTCACCGCCGCGTATGCGCAGAAAGCCGGCACTTTGCTCAAAGGTCTTGGCGCCCAGGCCGGTGACTTGCATCAGCTGCTGCCGATTTTTGAAAGCGCCGTTGGCTTCTCGCCAGCGCACCACCGACTTGGCCACGCTGGGGCTCAGCCCTGAGACCCTCGAGAGCAAGGGCACACTGGCCGTATTGAGGTCCACCCCCACTGCGTTCACGCAGTCTTCCACCACGGTCTCCAGGCTGCGCGCTAGTTCGCTTTGGTTGACATCGTGCTGGTACTGGCCCACGCCGATGCTCTTGGGGTCGATCTTGACCAGCTCGGCCAGCGGATCTTGCAGGCGGCGCGCAATGCTGGCCGCCCCACGCAGACTCACATCCACATCGGGCATTTCCTGGGAGGCAAACTCGCTGGCGCTGTAGACCGAGGCACCCGCCTCGCTGACCACCACCTTGTCGATGGCTCGGTCACCAGATTTGGCCAGCAGCTTGATCAGGTCGGCTGCCAGTTTGTCGGTTTCGCGGCTGGCGGTGCCATTTCCTATGGCGATCAGGTTGACGCCATGCTTCTCGCAAAGCTTGGCCAGGGTGTGCAGGGAGCCGTCCCAGTCCTTGCGAGGTTCATGCGGGAACACCGTGGCCGTATCCACCAGCTTGCCAGTGGCATCCACCACCGCCACTTTCACGCCGGTACGTATGCCAGGGTCCAGACCCAGCACCACACGAGGCCCCGCTGGTGCCGCCAGCAGCAGGTCGCGCAGGTTGTCGGCAAACACCTTGATAGCCACTTTTTCGGCCTCGTCCCGCAGCCGTGCAAACAAGTCACGCTCGGTCGACAGGCTCAGCTTCACGCGCCAGGTCCAGGCCACACATTTGCGCAGCAGGTCATCGCCGGGGCGCCCTTGGTGCCGCCAGCCCAGGTGGGCGCCAATACGCGCCTCGGCCAGCGTGACCACCGGCCCTGGCTTGCCACTGGCCGTGCTTGGCACCGGCGGCTCGGGCAGCACCAGGCGTGCATCCAGAATCTCAAGGCTACGACCACGAAACACAGCCAAGGCTCTGTGTGAAGGCACACGCCCGATGGGCTCATCAAAGTCAAAATAGTCCCGGAACTTGGCGTTGTCGGGGTGGTTTTCGTCTTTGCCGGCGGCCAATTTCGAGGCCAACAGGCCTTCCTGCCACAGCCAGGCGCGCAAATCCTGCACCAGGGCCGCATCCTCGGCCCAGCGTTCACTGAGGATGTCGCGCACGCCATCCAGCACCGCCTGCAGCGTGGTGTAGTCGTCGCCGGCCTCGGTTTTTTCGGCTTTGACAAAACCAAGCGCTTCCACGTTGGGGTCCAAGGCCGGGTTGGCGAACAGGCGGTTGGCCAGCGGCTCCAAACCGGCTTCCCGGGCCATTTGCCCCTTGGTGCGGCGTTTTTGCTTGTAGGGCAGATACAGGTCTTCCAGCTCTTGCTTGGTGCTGGCTGCGACCAGAGAGGCCAGCAGCGCAGGCGTCATCTTGCCCTGCTCCTCGATACTCTTGATGACTGCGGCCAGGCGGTCTTGTAACTCGCGCAGATAACTCAAGCGGGCTTCCAGTTCGCGCAGCTGGATGTCATCAAGCCCACCGGTCACTTCCTTGCGATAGCGGGCAATGAATGGCACTGTGGCGCCCCCGTCCAGCAAGGCCACGGCGGCCTCGACTTGTTTATTCTGAACCCGGATTTCCTGTGCGATCTGCGCGATGATGTTCTGCATGGCGATGGGTGTCAGCCGCGCTGTAGCGGCCGTGTCGTATGAACGAAGGCCGGGAGTTTGCCACAGCGTCAGGGCCACTCCACCCTGCGCCAGAGCCTGCTTCTATCCCAGGGTGCCGGGTGGCACATACAGCTGCCAGATGACCTGAGTCAGCAGGGCCGCAGCGATGGTTTTTGCGCCACAGAAGGGGCCAGATGCGCTGCGTACCGCGGGCTCAAAGGTCTGGATGGAACCAGGCAACATGCGGGCCAGGGACAAAACTCCCCGTGTCAGGACCCAGTTCATGTGCCATTGCCAGATCAGCCTAAACAAGGCCAGCAGAACGCCGAAGCTCATGATCAACACCAAAAGCTGCGCCGTGGGCCGCGGCCCCAGCAAACTTCCCAAAGCAATCATCAGCCGAAGCTCATTGCGACCGGCCCACCCCAGGCTCTGCAAGGGCCACAGCACGACCACAGCCATCGTCGCTCCCAGCGCACCGGGGCCTACTCCGGTCGCCAGGTGAACGAACGACCAGACCTGTGCCTGTGCCTGTGCCAACGGGACACCATTGCCCTCGAGGCCCCATCGGCTGACCGCAGCGCGCAGCAGCAAGGCACAGGCCATGGCGAGTGCAAGCCAGCTGATGGGCATGATCCTGCGCTGAAGTTCGCAGCGCAGGGCGACGGCGACCGACATCAACATGGCACTCCAGGCCAGCGCCTGCAGCAATTGCACCCAAAGATGGAGAGGCATTCGTTTTCCTTGTGCTTGATTGAGTGAGAACCCGGTGCTGATTCTCAAAACCGGTGCGCTGGGACCGATTGACGACTGTCAAACCCACGCAAGACTGGAGGTGACCTGCCTAAAAAAGACCCCGGTGCGTCGCCAGGCTGACGGCCTGGGCCCGGGTTCGCACCTTGAGCTTGCGGTACACATTGCGCAGATGGGTGTTGACGGTGTGGCCGCTCAGATCGAGTTGTATGCCCACTTCATGGCTGGTGTAGCCAGACGCCACCATTTTCAGAATCTCCCGCTCGCGTATGGACAAGCTGATGCCTTGACCCGACATGCGCACAGCCACAGCACCATGCACCTGGGGCTTTTCCAATTTACCCAGCAGGCGACGCGCAAGACCAGGCGAGATGGACGCCCCGCCGTTTGCCACCTGCAGCACCGCCTGGGAAAAGTCCCCAAACCAGGCGTTCTTGACCAGAAAGCCGGTCGCCCCCAATTCAAAGGCCAGCAGGGCGTGCTGCTCGTCTTCTGTCGATGAAATCACCACAGCCTCTGCCAGCGGGCGGGCATGCTTCAGGTGCCGCACCAAGTCAAATCCCATGCCATCGCCCAGGTTCAGATCCACCAGCAAGACTTCAAAGTCGTGCTGGGCGACGAGGCGGCGGCCCTCCTTCAGGGTACGGCCTTGCGCCGAGAGGTGGACACGGGGATCCGCCACCAGATCCTGCGCCACCACATGGCACATGTGCGGGTCTTCCACCACGAGCAACACGCGCACTGGCCGCCCGGGTTGCCCGGCCATGAAGTCCGGCCACGGCACGGTGGCAGCGCTGCCCCGCCCCGACGGGTAGCCCTGAGCCAACGTTGGAAAAAACGCCCCCTGGCCACCGACCGCGTAATGGGTGCTTTGCATGTTCTCGTTCATGAATCCTCCTGATGTGTGACACAAGTGCAGCGCTGGTTTACCCGACCCGCCAACGCCACCGAGACCCGAAGGTAGGTCCTTTGAACATGCTGTTGTTTGGCTTACATCAAGAAACTACCCAGGAATAAGCCGGCGTCCGCCGCGTTGTT
>JBEEJZ010000207.1:0-5489 GCA_041168905.1 Pseudomonadota bacterium
GTGGCGAATGACAGGCGCAGGGTCGACAGATCAGGCTGGGCACAGAAAAACGGGGCGCCAGGCACAAAGGCAACGCCTTGATCGATGGCGCGCTTGGCAAATTCTGCGCCGTCGGCCACCCGACCGCCCTGCCCCGTGAGCCTGGCCCACACAAACAGGCCGCCTTGAGGTTGCACGAACTCAAGGGCATCGCCCAACTCGCGACGCAAGGCAGTGCCCATGGTCTGCGCTCGCTGCGCATAGACCGAGCGGACATGGGCCAAAGTGGCCGGCATGCGGCCCGCCTTCAGATACTGGGCTGCGGTGGCCTGTGCAAACGTGCTGGTATGCGCATCGCTGAACTGCTTGCACATGGTGGCCTTGGCCAGCAGCTCTGACGGTGCAATCATCCAGCCCACGCGCAAGCCTGGGCTCAGCACCTTGCTCAGGCTGCCACAGTGCGCCAGCAACTCGCGGCTGCCGGGTACTTGCGGGCTCATGGCCAACAAGCTGGGCGGGGGTGCGTCATTGAAGTAGAGGTCGCCATAAGGATCGTCTTCCACGATCAGCGTCTGGTACTTCACCGCCAGCTCCAGCACCCTCTTGCGGCGCTCTGCGCTCAGCAGGCCACCGCTGGGGTTGCCAAAGGTGGGAATCAGATAGACAAACTTCGGGCGATGCTCGGCCATCAGGCGCTCCAGCACCTCGGTGTCAACGCCCTGGCCATCGATGGGGGCGCTGATCAGTTCTGCACCATAGAGCCTGAAGCATTGAATGGTGGCCAAAAAGGTGGGGCCTTCCACAATCACCTTGTCGCCGGGCGAGATCATGGTCTTGCCCAACAGGTCCAGCGCTTGTTGGCTACCCGTGGTGACGATCAGATCGTCGGGCTTGACCGCCTCGCAACCCTTGCTGGCCATGAAGGCGGCCAATTGCTCGCGCAGCGGGTTGTAGCCCTCGGTGGCGCCATATTGCAGGGCTGCACCGGGCTCCTGCGCCAGAGCAGCTTGGGTTGCCTCTCGAATGCCATCCACGTCGAACATGGCGCTATCCGGAAAGCCCCCTGCAAAGCTGATGATGCCGGGCTTGCCCAGCAGCTTGAACAGCTCCCGGATGGCAGAGGTTTCGACGTTGTTCAGGCGGGAGGCAAATTGCAGTGGCATGGCGGGCAAAACGGAGGTGGACAAACGAAATCAACGGGGAGCACGATGGTAGCGCCTGATGGGCCGGGCACCCCAAGTGCAAGAATGCGACCCATGATGAAAAAAGAGAACATCGCCCCGTTTTTTGCCACCCTGCAGGCGGCTAACCCCAAGCCGACGACCGAACTGGCCTACAACAGTGACTTCGAGTTGCTGGTGGCGGTGTTGCTCAGCGCCCAAGCCACAGATGTTGGGGTCAACAAAGCCACAGCGCACCTGTTCAAGGTGGCCAAAACACCTCAGGCCTTGCTCGATCTGGGGTTGGAAGGGCTGGAGAGTTACATCAAGACCATCGGCCTGTACCACAGCAAGGCCAAGCACCTGATGGAGACCTGCCGCATGCTGGTGGAGCACCATGGCGGGCAGGTGCCACGCACCCGTGAGGAGTTGCAGGCGCTGCCCGGCGTGGGTCGCAAGACCGCCAATGTGGTGCTGAATGTGGCCTTTGGCGAACCCGTGATGGCCGTGGACACCCATATCTTCCGGGTCTCCAATCGCACTGGCCTGGCGCCCGGCAAAACGCCCACCGCAGTGGAGATGCAACTGATGAAACGCATCCCGGCGGACTACATGGTGGATGCACACCATTGGCTGATCTTGCTGGGCCGCTATGTGTGCAAGGCACGCAAACCCGAGTGCTGGCACTGCGCGGTGGCGCCCTACTGCGACTTCAAAACCAAAACGCCCGCGCCCAGCAGATAAGCCCTGCAGTGTGCTAACTCAGCCGAGGCAAGGCAACCCATTGGTGATGGACGCCATGAATGGCAACACGGTGATCAAACACCTCTTCCAGTGCAAGATGGGTCTGGGGGTCATCACAGGCGCCCTGATGCAGAACCCGCCCCTCACGCAGGATGAGCATGTGCTGCGCGTGCAAGGCCATCGAGATTTCATGCAGCACACTCACCACGGTTTTGCCCTGCGTCACCAGGTCACGCACCAGCGCGAGCCAATCGGCTTGGTGAGGTGGGTCCAGATTGTTGAGCGGCTCGTCCATCAGCAAAACCTCGGCCTCGACCGCCAAGGCGCGAGCGAGCAACACACGCTGGCGCTCGCCACCCGACAGTTCACTCGAGCGTCGGCCACGCCACTCCCATGCCTGAACGGCGCGCAAGGCACGTTCGACGGCGGCCTCATCCGACGCCTGCGGCACTGCCAGCCAGCCCTGGTGCGGCAAACGGCCCAGCATCACCAGGTCTTTGACCAGCATCTCGTCGCCGTGCGCCTCGCCCTGCCCCAGCCAGGCCAGCCGCCGTCCGCGAACACGGGCGGGCACACCGCTCAAGTCCTGGCCAAACAGTTGGACGCGACCTTCATGCGGCAACAAGTGCGCCAGCACCTTGAGCAGTGTCGATTTGCCCGCACCGTTAGGCCCCACCACACTGGTCCAACAGGCAGCGGGCAGCGCCAGATCAATGCCATGCAAAACTTCAAGGCCGCCCAGATTGGCTCTCAGCCCACTGGCGGTGATCGCCATGGTGCCCCTTTCGGTCATGGTCACAGCCTGCCCCTGCGCTGGCCGCTGCGGTGCATCAGCCACAACAAATAGCCCCCACCCAGCACCGCCGTCAGCACGCCCACCGGCAGCTCCTGGGGTGCAATCAAGCTGCGCGCCAGGGTATCGGCGCTCAGCAGCAAAACAGCCCCCATCAACGCCGACAAAACGATGAAATAGCGATACGCAGATGGCGCCAGCGAGCGCACCAGGTGCGGCGCCGCCAAGCCCACAAAACCAATCAGTCCGGTATGCGCCACCGCCGCTCCGGTGGCCAGCGCCAAGACCATCACCAGCACGGCACGAGCGCGGACCAAAGGCAAACCCAAACTGGTAGCTGTGGCCTCGCCCAGGGACAGGCCGTCAAGCAAAGAGCTCAACGCCACGGCGAGCAGCAAACACACGAGCAAAGCCACGGTCATGATTGCGCAAGCTTCCCAGCCCACAAAACTGGTACTGCCCCACAAAAACGACTGCATGGACAGCAGAACCTCGGGGCGCATCATCATGATGAGTTGCCCCAGCGCACCCACCACCACGCCCACCACCACACCCGCCAACAGCAGGCGCAAAGGCTGCGCCGCACCACCTGCCAGAAGCAAGGTCAGTAGCACCGCACCCACTGCACCGACGAATGCCGCGCCAGTCAGCCCGATGTACGCCCACCACAGGCCAGCAGCGGGCAGTGCACTCAGCCAGACCAGGCCCATACCCACGCCCAAACTGGCCCCCGAAGCGCTGCCCAACAGGTAGGGGTCTGCCAGCGGGTTGCGAAACAAGCCCTGTGCCACGGCCCCCGCCAGGCCCAGCAAGGCACCCGCCAGCCAAGCCCCCCAGGCACGCGGCAAGCGGATATCCCAAACAATTTGCCAGACGACCGGGTCCTGGCGAGCACTCAGCACGCTGTCCCAACCTGTGCTGCCCATGCTGGAGGCCAACAACACCAACAGCACCGACAAGAGCAACAAACACAATGCCAGTCGCCGCACTGGCATTGAGAAACCGCGCCCACGTCCAAACCCAGGGTAGCGGGCACTCATGGCGCCTTGTCTTTCAGGCACTTCGCGATCGCGTGGGCGGCCTCAGCCATACGCGGGCCCGGTCGCACCATCACATCCGACTGCTCGGGGGTAAACACGCAAACGCGCCCCTGCGCGATGGCCCGCAGGCGCGACCAGCCTGGGCGGCCCGCGATCCCGGAAAACGTGCCGTCGCTCACCATGAGCACATCAGGGTCCGCACGGACCACCATTTCAGGGTTGATCTTAGGGAAGGCGCCCAGATGGGCAGGCACGATGTTTTTCACGCCTAAGCGGGTCAGCGTCTCGCCGATGAAGGAGGACTCACCGGCCGCGTAGGGCGCAGCGTTAACCTCGAAGTAAACGCGGGTTGGCGGCTGCCGGTGTGCCAGCAAGCTTTTGGCAGACCGCATGCCAGACTCGATGTCACGCCAACTTCGCTGTGGGTCGCTCACATCAAACACTTGCCCAAGTGTCGTCAAGGCGGCACGCACATCCGCGTGGGTCTTGGGCTCAAGTGCCAGGACCTGGATGCCCAGGGCCCGTAAACGCCCTGCCGCAGCGGCAGACGAATCCGCCATCAGAACCAGGTCGGGTTTGAGGGCAACCATCGCCTCGATATTGGGATCCAAGCCGCCTCCAAGGTGGGGCAGTGCGCGCACCTGGGCCGGATAGTTGGAATAGCGATCCACGCCCACCAAGCGGTGACACTGGTCGAGGGCACAGACCATCTCTGTGAGTGAGGGCAGCAGGCTGATGACGCGCTGGGGAACTGGCGCCGCTTTAATGGCTCCGCCCGGTCCCTGGTTGAGCTCAGCCCCCTGCATTGTCGCCACCCAGAACCCTGCGACAAGAAGCAGAAAAATCCTCCACATCATGCCAGGGCACCTTTCTGGGCTGGCAGAACACCAGAGGGCATCTGCATGGATAGCTTGTGACCATCACCCCTGGGCCTAGCCATGCTTTTCCCCCCAGTTCATCACGATGCGATGCAGTTGGGCCACACCATCGGTGAGTGCTGCAGGTCCGGGCTGAAGAATGTCCGCAGATTTGATTTCAAAAATCTGCCCGTTTTTAACCGCGTTCACATCCCGCCACCCTGGGCGGGCTGCCACCTTTTCGGGCCGGAACTTTTTCCCACACCAGGAACCCACGATGATGTCCGGGTTGCGACGAACGATTTCAAAACCGTCGGCAATGATGCGGTTTTTACCCAGGCCTTGCTGCGCCAGCTCCGGAAAGCAGTCGTCGCCTCCGGCGATACCCATCAGTTCCGACACCCAGCGGATGGCGCTGATGTGAGGCTCGTCCCACTCTTCAAAAAACACCTTGGGTCGCCTCGGCAAGCCAGCAGCGACCGCGCGAATATCTGCCATTTGCTGCCGCATCTCATCCATCAGCACACAGCCATGTTCAATCTGGCCCACCATTGCTGCAACCTGGTACAGCATGGAAAAAATCTCCTCCACGCTGCGCTGGTTGAACACTGTGACTTGAATGCCATGTCGAATCAGGGCCGAGGCGATGTCTGCTTGCAGGTCCGAAAAACCGAACACACAGTCGGGCTCCAGCGCCAATATCTTGTCAATTTTGGCGCTGAGAAAAGCGCTCACCCGGGGCTTTTCAACCCGGGCACGCGCCGGTCTGACCGTGTATCCTGACACCCCCACAATGCGCCACTCCTGCCCCAGCAAGTACAACCACTCGGTGGTTTCCTCGGTGAGGCAGACGATGCGACCGGGGGACAGGTCCACAGTTGACCTTAAAAACGGTAATTCACAGACAACATCAAGG
>JBEEJZ010000208.1:0-3521 GCA_041168905.1 Pseudomonadota bacterium
TCGGTTCGACAGGAAGATATGCAACATTTCGGTCGAGCCGATGCCGTCCACGATGTCCACGCCAAAGTGCGCTTTGAAGCGCTCGCCCAGCTCGGAGGGCAAGGCCTCGCCGGCAGACGACACCAGGCGCAGGCTGACGGCGTCGCGTGCGGGCAGGGCCGGGTGAGCGAGCATGCCGGCAAAGCCCGTGGGTGCGCCATAAAACACGGTTGGTTTTTGCTCGCCCACCTCGCCCAGCCAGCGCTTGAAGGTGGCATCGGGGGTGGGGCGCTCGGCCATCAGGATGGTGGTCGCACCCACGCTCATCGGGAAGGTCAGGCCATTGCCCAGGCCGTAGGCAAAGAAGAGCTTGGCTGCCGAGAAACACACATCGTTTTCTCGCAGTTGCAGCACGCCCTTGCCATACAGCTCGGCTGTCCAGTACGGGTTGGCGTGCGAATGCACGGTGCCCTTGGGGCGGCCGGTGGAGCCCGACGAGTAGAGCCAGAAGCCGGCGTCGTCGGGTTGTGTGGCAGCCGCACGTGCGGCGGGCTGGTGAGCAGACAAAAAGGCTTCCAGTTCCACCTCGGCGGGGTGCAAGGGCGCAGCCGGACGTGACACGATCACCTTGTGTACTTCGTGGTCCGAGCGCGTCATGGCGGCAGTCAGCGTGGGCAGCAGGGCGCCAGACACCAGTACCGCTTGGGCACGCGAGTTTTCCAGCATATAGGCGTAATCGTCGGCGGTCAGCAGGGTGTTGACAGCCACCGGCACCAGGCCGGCGTACATGGCACCTAAAAAGCTCACCGGCCAGTCGTTGCAGTCCTGCATCAGGAGCAACACGCGCTCTTCGCGTTTCAGGCCCAGGGAGCGCAAGGCAGCGGCCATGCGACGCACACGCTCTTCGAGAGCGCTGTAGCTGAGGGTACCCAGGTCGTCCACAAAGGCTGCCTTGGATGGCCGGCCAGCATTGACGCTGAGCAGATGCTGGGCGATGTTGAAGCGCTCGCCCGGCGCGGGAACGGTGGCGGCGTCGAACTCTGTACTCATGGGAGTCTCCTCGTGATTTTTTGAAGTCAAACAGCAGGTGCAGCCAGCTGGCTCAGCATGGCGGTGCTGGCCTGGATGGCACTGCGGCGGTGGTAGAAGTTCAGGGCACGTGCCCCTCCCAGCTCTTCGCCACCACCGGCGCGGCCAGGGCCACCGTGCAGGGATTGGGGCATGACGTTGCCGTGGCCGGTGTGCAAAGCGCCCACGTCGGGCGAGATGACGTGCACCCGACCATGGCTATCGGCCAATTCCAGCGCAACCTGGGCCAATGCGGCGGCATCGCTGCCGTAAAGTGAGGTCACCAGCGAGCCCTGGCCACGGCGGATGAGTGCCAGTGCGTGGTCGACGTTGCTGCCTGCGCTGCGGTAAGGCACCAGGGTGGCGACAGGGCCGAAGACTTCGGTGTCGTGCACGCGATCCGCCTGGTCGCTGTGGTCGGCATCGCGCGTACCCAGCAAGGTGGGGCCCACACAGCAGGCGACCGATGCATCGGCATCCACCAGCGCATGGGTGCTGCCGTCATGCAGCACCTCAGTTTGTGCCTTCAGGTAAGCCAGGCCTTCCTGCACGGCGCCCAGTTGGGAGCGACTGACCAGCGCGCCCATGCGCACCGCCTCATTGCGCGGATTGCCCACGGTGGTTTTGGCCAGGCGTGCCGAAATGGCTTGCGCGGCGGCGTTGTAGTGCGCCTCAGGCACAAACACCCGGCGGATGGCCGTGCACTTCTGCCCGGACTTCACCGTCATCTCGCGTGCCACTTCCTTTACAAACAAATCAAAGGCTTCTGTGCCAGGGGCATCGCCGGGCAGCAGGAGCGCGGAGTTGACACTGTCGGCTTCGATATTGACGCGCACCGAGCGCTGGGCCACAGCGGGATGCGAGCGGATCACGGCAGCAGTTTCGGCCGAGCCGGTGAACGACACCACGTCGAATGCCTGCAACTGGTCCATCAGACCGGCAGAGCTGCCGCAGATCACCGACAGGGCGCCTGCGGGCAGGATGCCTGCATCCACCACGTCCTTGACCATGCGCTGGGTCAACCAGGCTGTAGCGGTGGCGGGCTTGATGATGACCGGCACGCCCGATAACAGGGCAGGCGCCGCTTTTTCCCACAAGCCCCAGGACGGGAAATTGAAGGCGTTGATGAACAGGGCCACCCCGCGTGTGGGCGTGAGCACATGCTGGGACTGAAACAGCGGGTCTTTGCCCAGGCGTGCCGGCTCGCCATCCAGCATGAATTGGCGGTCGCCCAGGGCGTCGCCCATCTTGGCGTAGACGCCCAACGTGAACAGGCCGCCGTCGATGTCGACGGCCGAATCGTTCTTGACCGTGCCACTGTTGGCTGTGGCGATCTCGTAATAGGCATCGCGGTTGGCCTGCAGCACCTTCAGTGCGGCGCCCAGCAAGGCTCCACGCTGGCGGTAGGTGAGGGCGCGCAAAGCGGCGCCTCCTTGTTCACGCGCAAAGTCAAAGCCGGCAGCGAGGTTGAGTCCGGTGGCGTCGACTCGCACCAGTTCGGTTCCTAGCACCGGGTCAAACAGGGGGGTGCCTGCGCCGGTGCCAGTTTGCCATTGGCCGCCCAGGTAGTTGGAGAGCAATTCAGTCATGTTGTGGTGTCCGTAGGAGTTAGCGGGTGAATTCGATGCTGCCTTGTGGCAGGAGATACAGCACCAGGGCGCGACCCTGGCTGACCGTGGGGCGGTGGGCGCTTCCGGGCGGACAGACCAGCCAGCCAGCGGGGCGACCATCAAACTGTGCGTCTTCGTCCAGCGGCATGATGAGGTCGATTTCGCCCAGGGGGTGCGTGTGGTGCGGACCAGCAATGTCCTTCATGTCCACGACATCCACCGAGAAGCCATGCAGGTCATCTGCGGGTTTGAAGATGCGGCCGTAACGAATGCCGCCACCTTCGCGGTCGCACAGCCAGCCGTCTTTCACGCCAGCCATGCAGTCAGCGCGCAAAGTGGCGTACGTGCTGCTGCTGGCGCCGTGCTCAGAGTTCAGCCAATCGTCCAGCGCTGCATCCAGCGGTCGCCCAGCCAACTGGCGGGTGATGTGGGTCAAATGTTCACGAAATGCGCTGGGGTTCACGGTGGGCTCCTGAGATCAGTGTTTGCGCTCGTCTTGCCAAGTCGGCTAAGATGAACTATTGTGCGTTTGTGAACGATAAATCTGAAAAGAAAACATGTCAAGCAATATATTGCATGTATCAGGGTTAACACTGAGTCCGGGGGCTCTCCCGGATTCGCCTGCCGACGGAGATGCGGCCCCCGCGGTTCGTGAGCAGGCTGATGCAGGTAAAAACCCGTTTCTTGTGGCCCTGGGTGATCGTGTCCGTGGCATGCGTGCCCGCCGTGGACTCACACGCAAGGCGGTGGCGATTGCGGCTGACATCTCCGAGCGCCACCTTGCCAATCTGGAGTACGGTGAGGGCAACGCCTCCATATTGGTGTTGCTGCAGGTGGCGGGCGCCTTGCAGTGCTCCCTGGCTG
>JBEEJZ010000209.1:0-5216 GCA_041168905.1 Pseudomonadota bacterium
GTGTTATCCTGAAGGAAATTTGTAACTTCAGGCGACATGGAAAACGGAACTTTAATTGCAGCTTTGGACCTGGGCTCCAACAGCTTCAGACTGGAAATCGGACGATTTGAAAATGGGCATATACGCCGCGCCGAATACCTCAAGGAGACGGTGCGGCAGGGCAATGGCCTCGACGGTGATCGCAACCTGACGCCCGAGGCACTCAAGCGGGGCTGGGATTGCCTGGCCCGTTTTGCCGAGCGTCTGTCCGGATTTGAGCGCCACCAGGTGCGCGCGGTTGCCACCCAAACCCTGCGCGAGGCGCGCAACCGGGATGTCTTTTTGGCGCGAGCCCATGAGATCCTCGGTTTTCCCATCGACGTCATTCCGGGTCGGGAAGAAGCGCGCCTGATCTACCAGGGTGTGGCTCATCTGCTGCCCCAGTCCGACGAACGGCGCCTGGTGGTGGACATTGGTGGCCGCTCTACCGAGCTGATCTTGGGCCAGGCCTATCAGGCACAAGTGATGGGCTCTTACAGACTGGGCAGCGTCGCGTGGTCCATGGCTTATTTCCCGCAGGGTCAGTTCACGGCCGATGCGTTTCGGATGGCTGGTGTCGCCGCCAGAGCGGTGCTCGACGAAGCCATGCACACCTATCGCCGGGACGCCTGGGATGTGGCCTACGGCTCTTCTGGCACTGTGGGTGCGGTCGCAGACGTCCTGACGGCCGCAGGCTGGCCTGAGGGCTTGATCACCCGCGACGGCTTGGACTGGCTGATGGACAAGCTGCTCAGGGCGCAACACGTCGATAAATTGCGCATTGAGGGCATGAAAGATGACCGCAAGCTCGTCATTGGCGGTGGCATCAGCGTGTTGAGAGCTGTTTTCGAGTTGTTGAACATCGACCAGATGCAAGCAGCCGATGGAGCCTTGCGCCACGGGGTCTTGCACGATCTGGTGCAGCGTGATCATGGGGACACAGACCTGCGATCGGCCTCCGTGAGCCAACTGGCCCGAAAGTTCTGTGTCGACTCCCAGCAAGCGCAGAGGGTTCACACTGTTGCATCCGCCATTTTTCAGCAACTGCGTCAGAACACCTCCGCCTCCCCCGCAGAGGAATCTCGACATCTGCGCAAACTGGGTTGGGCAGCACACCTCCATGAGTTGGGTTGTCACATTTCTGAGAGTAGCCACCACAGGCACGGCGCCTATATTCTGGACAACGCAGATGCACCCGGCTTTGCCCTGCCTGAATTGCACCGCCTGAGCCAGCTGGTGCTGGGACAGCGCGGCAAGTTGAAAAAGCTGGACATTGACTTTTCCGACGTCGTGCTGGTGCAGCAACTCGTCGCGCTACGCCTGGCCGTGATGCTGTGCCATGCCCGGCGCGATCCAGACGTGAAGGGGCTGGAATTCCAGTTCTCAACCACCCGGCCTCAGACCATACAACTCAAATATCAGTCCGGTTGGGCCAGCAACTACCCTCAATCGGCCTACTTGCTGCGTGAGGAGGCTCTCGCCTGGCAAAAATCGCCCTGGGCATTGGTTTTGGAAGAAGTCTGACGGCAATTCTGTGTGCCATGGACTGGTGCGGGGCACTTGATCCCCCCATGCTATCGATATAAACTGTATACCTCGTTTATTTACAGAGAAATGTCATGAGCACCACCAAGTCCCCAGCCAACGGCGCAGACAAAACCGTTGCAGCAAAAGAGGTTTCCACACAGACATCCGCGCCAGTGCCAGCACCAGCCGCGGCTTCTGCGCCCCTCAAGGCTCCGGTCAAGTCCAAGGCTGTCGCCAAAACGTCTGTCAAGGCCAACTCTGCGGCAACGAAGTCTTCAGTGAAAGATAAGGCGCCTGCGGCAAGCAAGTCTGGCGCCAGTCAGGTGAGCAAAGCCGTCTCCGTTGCGCCGGTCAAAGCAAAAGCCGAAAAAGTCGCCAAGGACAAAAAACCAAAATTGGTACGCGACAGTTTCACGATTCCGAAAGTCGAGTACACCGTGCTCGATGACTTGAAGCAACGCTCGGGCAAACTGGGCCATGCCATCAAGAAGAGTGAAATCTTGCGAGCAGGCATCAAGGCACTGGCCCGCATGACCGACACAGGCTTGCTGGCCGCATTGAAAGACGTACCAGCCATCAAGACCGGTCGCCCGGCCAAAGACTGAGCAAGATAAGCACCGCCACCCTGTTGGCGGAGTTCTTACAGCATGTCGGGAGATTGCACGGCTATCAGCAGGGTCTGGGTTCTGCCCTCGCGCTCACGTTGGCGCAGCCACCAGACCGAACCCCGCTTGAGGGTGCATTCTGACTCCCGCAGGCCCAGTAGGCGCGCGACGGTGCGCCCCAAGGTGGGTTGATGCCCTACCACCAAGACCGTCTTGTTGGCCGCAGGCCAGCCCGCAAGTTGTAGCAAGTCGTCCGCGCTGCGATCGGGAGCCAGCTCAGGCGCAAGGCGGTAGTTGCGCCCCAATGCCGCAGCAGTTTGCACTGTCCTCAGGGCAGGACTCACCAGGATACGCGCACCCTGCGGCAACTGCCGGTCCAGCCAGTGGCCAACCCTCTCAGCCTGCTTTTCTCCCCGCTTCGTCAAGGTGCGGGCCAGGTCCTCGCAGTCGGGACCGGCATCCACCGCGTGGGCATGGCGCCACAACACGAGATCCATGGTTTATTTCCGGCTGTTCTGTTCACTGGCTGCGTAACGCACCATCAAGGCATGTTGGGCACCAGGCGGATTGTGCGCATCCTCGCGGTACAGACGGGTGTAGGTGCCATCGGCTTGCAAACACCAGGCGTCTTTGGCATCGTGCAGGTAAGCCACCAGGCATTCATCAACGATGCGTTGGCGAAGCACGGAATCGGTCACGGGCCAGGCCAGTTCAACCCGCCGCATCATGTTGCGGTTCATCCAGTCTGCGCTGGATAGATACAACTCTTCGTCCTCGCCGCAGCCAAAATAAAACACCCGGGTGTGCTCCAGGAAACGGCCGATCACCGAGCGAACCTTGATGTTGTCGGTAAATCCCGGCACCTGCGCGGGGAGTATGCAGGCGCCTCGCACAATCAAATCGATGCGTACGCCCTTTTGGCCTGCGGCAATCAGCGCATGCACCAAGGCTTCGTCGGTCAGCGCGTTCATCTTGGCCACCAAGCGGGTGTATTTCCCATGTGAGGCGGCTTTGGCCAATGCATCGATTTTGGAGATCAGCTTGCGGTGCAAGGAAAATGGGGCCAGGGCCATGCGACTCAAGCGCGGCAATCGGCTTTGGCTGGCCAGGTGTACAAACACATGCTCCATGTCTAGCGTCAGGGCGGTGTCGGCGGTCAGGTGGCTCATGTCCGTGTACAGCCGGGCCGTGCGTGGGTTGTAGTTGCCGGTGGACAAATGCCCATAACGACGGAGCTTGCGCCCCTCACGCCGGGTGATGAGCATCATCTTGGCATGGGTCTTGAGGCCGACCACGCCGTAAACCACCTGTGCGCCAATGGACTCAAGGCTTTCTGCCCAGTTAATGTTGGCCTCTTCGTCGAAGCGGGCCTTCAGTTCAACCACCACAGTCACTTCTTTGCCGCGACGCACTGCTTCACGCAGAAGGTCCATCAGAGCCGAATCCGACCCGGTTCGGTAGATCGTCTGCTTGATTGCCAAGACGTCAGGATCGTTCACCGCCTCTCGCAAAAAGGCCAGTACGCCATCAAAGCTCTCAAAGGGCTGGTGGATGAAGACATCGCCCTGCTGAAGCTGCTGAAAGATGGACTGCCCGGCCTTGAGCTGACTTGGGTAACTGGCTTTGTATGGCGGGAAAGTCAGTGCCTTGTAGCGGGGCGCGTCCAGCAGATCGATCAGCTGGGTGAGTCGCGCCAGGTTGACGGGCCCATGCACCCGATACAGGGCCATGGATGGCAGGCCAAACTCTTTCAACAAGAACTGGGCCAGGTAGTCTGAGCAGCCTGCTGACACCTCCAGCCGAACCGCCTCGCCATAGTGCCGATGCGCCAAGCCATGTCGAAGGGCGGTACGCAGGTCTTCGACCTCGTCCTCGTCCACCGCCAGATCTGAATGGCGCGTCACGCGAAACTGGGAGAACTGTCCGACCTCACGCCCCACAAATAACTCGGACAGATGTGCCCGAATCACACTGGACAGCGACACGAACAAGCGTTTGTTTCCTGCCACCTTGGCCGGCATGGCAATGATGCGCGGCAATACCCGGGGCACTTTCACAATCGCGATATCGTTTTCACGCCCGAAAGCGTCCCGGCCACCCAGACGCACAATAAAGTTCAGGGACTTGTTGGCGACCTGCGGAAACGGGTGCGAAGGGTCCAGTCCCACCGGAATGAGTAAGGGACGAACTTCGCGCTCGAAATATTGACGCACCCAGGCTCGCTGGGCTCCATTGCGCTCACCGTGAGAAATGATCTTGACATCGTGCGTTTCAAACGCAGGCAATAGGCCTTCGTTGTAAAGCGTGTACTGCCGGGCTACCAGTACATGGGCCGCCTGGGCCAGGCGCTCAAAGGATTCGACCGAAAAAGCACCTTTGTGGTCACGGTTGCGATTGGCCTCCAGATGGGGCGCAACCCGGACCTCGAAAAATTCATCGAGGTTGGATGACACGATGCAGAGGTAACGAAGGCGTTCCAGCAGAGGAACATCAGATCGGAGGGCCCAATCCAGCACACGTTCATTGAACGCCAGGATACTGTGATCCCGATCCAGCAACTCCACGTTCAACTTCAGCGATTGTGAAGAGGGCTTGCGACGGGAGGTAACCATAGTGAGCTTGTCCATTTGTGACACGTGAGTGACAGATTGTGGAAATGATTTATGTCACTTGCGTGACACTCATAGCCACGCTCTGCCAAAGCCCAATGCCCAGACCTGGCTCACTTGCCGAAAAAGTGCTTTCTGTAGCGCACAGGCAGATCATGAATGCGCATCATCATGGGCAAGTCAGCAGTATTGAAATCCGGGTCCCATGCGGGAGCACCCAGCACGCGGGCGCCCAGACGCAGATAGCCCTTGATCAAGGCAGGTGGCTCCACCTGCAAGCTGCTGTCCAGTTCATCGATGGGCAAGGGCAGACGCGGGCGCACATGAAATTCCACGCCGGCCATATGGGTCTGCTTGACTTGCTGCCAGATGCTGGCAGCGACGTCGCCAGAGATCACACCGTTGTGCAACATGGGGATGCTGGCGCAGCCGATCATGGTGTCGAGCTGATTGCGCA
>JBEEJZ010000210.1:0-8510 GCA_041168905.1 Pseudomonadota bacterium
AAGAGGGTCGGGTGGCGGCTCAACGCGTAGGCAGGAATCAGGAGAAAAATCACCCCCGCCAGCTCGGTCCAGCCCAGGGCCCTGAACTCCGGACTGGCCAAGTTGAATAGGGCAAAAAGCATCCCGACCCAGATGCCTATGTGCGCCGAGATCTGCACATGACCAGAGCGCTCGCTGACGCCGATGACCTCGTGGTCATCCAGACCCAATAGTTCGTAGAGCGCTGTTTTCATCTCAAGAGGGTTGTGGGCTGCGGTATGACGTGCTGGCTGGCGCGCGCGCTCGGGGCGCATGGATCTTGGATGGGCACAGGCTGATGGGCTGCAAATGTCTCGTTACTATATCTGGACCCGCCCGTTTTTAACCGGCGTGTTCGCAGCCCCTTGCGCTTGCAGCAGCTCCCCGTTGGCCCTATTGCCGTTTTTTCAGATGAACGACTCCGATTTACATCAGCCTAGCCCGCCCGGGCCAGCTCAGCGTTTGCTGCGCGCTGCGCAACGTCGCGTGCTGACGGTTTTTGGACGCATCAAGGTGTACCTGAAGCCACCGGCAGTCCTGCTGGCTTACGACCCGGGCTCGTACAAGGTCAATGGCAAGGACTGCCGAACCTTGATCAGCCAGCTGCAGCCCGGTGACATCCTGCTGCGCAGCTTTGACAATTACCTGGATGGTCATGTCATCAGGCGCACCCGTACGGTCGACGGCCCCAAGGTGGGTGTGTTTACCCATGTGGCCATTTACGTGGGCGAACTCACGCAGCACGATCGGCCAAGCCTTGCCAGCCTGGCGCACGGTTATGACTGGAGCACCGACACCAGCCCAGCGCCTGGCCTGGCACTGGAGGCGTTTCGGGAGGCGCAGCGAGTTCGGCATTTCGATCAGGTCGTGACCCAGCCCAATCAGATGGTGATTCATGCCATGGCAGATGGCGTCAAAGTGGAAGACATCCTGACCTTTGCCCGCTGCGACCATTTGCTGGTACTGCGCCTGCCGACGGCCCTGACGCATCAGCCCCGGAGGGATGCCGGGACGGATGTGCCCGATGCCAGCCTGCAAAACGAGCACCAAAGGAAGCTGCACGCGGATCTGTTGTGTGGCAAAGCGGTGCCGGCTGTTGAAGTGGTGGCCCTGGCGCGCGAGCTGGCCATGGGCATGGTGGGGGCGGACTACGATTTCAATTGCGACGATGTGAAAAAGCACCACTACTTCAGTTGTGCGGAACTGGTGTACTACTGCTACCGAACGGTGGCTGACTACCTGGACATCGTCCCGCGCGACCACAGCCTGTGGATCCCGTGGACCCGCTGGCGTGTGCCGGGCACCAAGCGCCGCACCCTGGCCCCTGACGACTTCATGCGCGGCAGTCTGCGCTGGAAGCCGCAGGCTGGCGACAACACGCTACGTCGTGGATTGCAGCGGGTGTGGATGAGCCATACCCTTAACGACGACTTTCTGGACCAGCGCTCCCAGCACTGACTATTCCGCACCCATGAAGAGGCCCCATTTCCTGTGACCCGTTTGACTGACCCTGATATTTCGCCCTGGCGCATGAGCGTGGCGCCCATGCTCGATTGGACCGACCGGCACTGCCGCTATTTCCACCGTCTGCTGAGCCAACGCGCTTTGCTCTATACCGAGATGGTGACCACTGGTGCTTTGCTGCATGGTGACGTGGCTCGGCATCTGGCCTTCAATGACGAGGAGCACACTGTGGCCCTGCAACTGGGCGGCAGCGACCCGGCTGACCTAGCGGCGTGTGCCCGCCTGGGTGAGCAATGGGGCTATGACGAGATCAATCTTAATTGTGGTTGCCCCTCGGAGCGGGTGCAACGTGGCGCTTTTGGCGCTTGTCTGATGGCAGAGCCGCGCCTGGTGGCAGACGGCGTGAAAGCCATGCTGGATGTGGTGACCGTGCCGGTCACGGTAAAGCATCGGATCGGCATCGACAAAACCGAGAGCTACGAGTTTATGCGCGATTTTGTGGGCACGCTCAGTGAGGCGGGTTGCCAGACCTTCATCGTGCACGCCCGCAATGCCTGGCTGCAGGGCCTCTCACCCAAGGCCAACCGAGAGGTGCCGCCCTTGCGTTACGAGCTGGTGCATCGCCTCAAAGCAGACTTTCCCCACCTGACCATTGCCATCAACGGCGGCATCACGACTCCAGAGCAGGTCCAGACCCAATTGAGCCAGCTCGACGGGGTCATGGTGGGGCGTGAGGCCTATCACAACCCCTGGTGGCTGTCGGCTTGGGATGAGCAGTTTTATGGTTTGCCCGCCACAACCTTGTCGCGGGAACAGGTCGAGCAGCAGATGGTCGATTACATGGCACGCCAGGCACGCGACTTTGGCACGCCTTGGTCCACCATTGCGCGGCATATGCTGGGGCTGCGTCATGGTTTGCCTGGTGCGCGGCGCTGGCGCCAGGTTTGGAGCGATCACCGACTCAAAAGCTCCTCACCACAGGAGGTGATGGTGCTGGCGCATCAGGCGGCACCCGAGGCGGTTTGAGGCCTGGCCTGCCCGGCGGTGGTGTCGATCAGGCCGCTGCCTGCAGCCCGTTCTGGAAATGCAGGGCCATGCGCTCGCGCGTCGCTTCCGGGTCCCGGGCCAGCAGGGCTGCCAGGATCGCACGATGCTCGCTCAAAGATTCTTCGACGCGGCCCTGTTTGAGCAGTGAGTTGTGCCGGTTGAGCTTCATCACCTTGCGCAGGTCTGCGACCATCTGGTCGCGCCAACGGTTGTTGGCCAGCGCCAGCAGCTTTTGGTGAAACTGTTCGTTCAGCTCAAAGTAACGTTCGGTGTCGCGGGCACTGCCAGAGGCAGCGAGTTCCAGTGAGTCGTGCAGAGCCTGAAGCTCCTTCAAAGCTGCATCAGTGGCCGTGCTGGCCACCACGCTGGCGGCGTCGGATTCCAGCAGGCTGAGCAGGTGATAGATGTCACGCAGGTCTTGCTCCGAAACTTCGGTCACGTAGGCCCCACGTCGTACCTTCATCGTCACCAGGCCCTCCGCGGCCAGCACCTTGAGCGCCTCGCGCATGGGCGTGCGGCTGATGCCGTAAGCCTCGGCAATCTTCATCTCATCGATCCAGCTTCCGGGCTCCAGCTCGCGATTGAAAATGCGCTGCCGCAGGAGTTCAGCCACATCCTCGTAGAGTGCGCGGGGGGACAATGAAAGTGCTGCCATGACGCGGGATTGTAAGCTGGCCTGAATATTTTGAATGAATAATTATAAATAATGTAAACTTGTTCGACTTGACGCAAGTTGCCAAGACGCGGCTCGATTCCTGCTTTGAAGGGCGGGGCTGCCTTCTGGCGATATCCACTGTCCTACCGCGAAACGTGAAGCCATGACCACTGACAAGCACCCCTCATTCCAAACTGCCAGCCTGGAGGCTTGGGAAAAAGCAGCGGCCAAATCGGCGCCGGGTGGTGACGTGAATGCCCTCAATTGGGTGACGCCAGATGGCATCAGCGTCAAACCGCTCTACACCGCAGCCGATACACACAACCTGCCTTATGCCGACACCTTGCCGGGTTTTGAGCCTTTCCTGCGGGGTCCTCAGGCCACCATGTACGCGGTACGCCCCTGGACAATCCGGCAATACGCCGGTTTTTCGACGGCCGAGGAGTCCAATGCCTTCTATCGGAAGGCGCTGGCTGCCGGCGGGCAGGGTGTGTCGGTGGCGTTTGATCTGGCCACGCACCGGGGCTATGACTCCGACCATCCGCGCGTGACAGGTGACGTCGGCAAGGCCGGCGTGGCCATTGATTCGGTCGAGGACATGAAGATCCTGTTCAACGAAATTCCCTTGGACAAGGTCTCGGTGTCCATGACCATGAACGGCGCGGTGCTGCCGGTGCTGGCGGGCTATGTGGTGGCCGCAGAAGAGCAGGGCGTGAGCCAGGACAAGCTCTCGGGCACGATCCAGAACGACATCCTCAAGGAGTTCATGGTTCGCAACACCTACATCTACCCGCCGCAGCCCAGCATGCGCATCATTGGCGACATCATTGAGTACACCGCCAAGAACATGCCCAAGTTCAATTCGATTTCGATATCGGGTTATCACATGCAGGAAGCAGGGGCGAATCAGGCTCTTGAACTTGCCTTCACGCTGGCCGACGGCAAGGAATACGTCAAGACGGCGATTGCCAAGGGCATGGATGTCGATGACTTCGCTGGGCGCCTGAGCTTCTTCTGGGCCATCGGCATGAACTTCTATCTGGAAGTGGCCAAGATGCGCGCGGCGCGTTTGTTGTGGTGTCGCATCATGAAAGGCTTTGATGCCAAAAAGCCCAAGAGCCTGATGTTGCGCACCCACTGCCAGACCAGTGGCTGGAGTCTGACCGAGCAAGACCCCTACAACAATGTGGTGCGCACCACCATCGAAGCCATGGCCGCTGTGTTCGGAGGCACGCAGAGCCTGCACACCAACAGCTTTGACGAAGCGATTGCGCTGCCTACCGAGTTTTCGGCCCGCATTGCCCGCAATACCCAGCTCATCATCCAGGAAGAGACCCACATCACCAACGTGATCGACCCATGGGCCGGCAGCTATATGATGGAAAAGCTCACTCAGGACATGGCGGACGCCGCCTGGGCCATCATTGAAGAGGTGGAGGCCATGGGCGGCATGACCAAGGCCGTGGATTCTGGTTGGGCCAAGCTCAAGATCGAGGCCGCTGCCGCGGAGAAGCAGGCACGCATAGACTCGGGCCGCGATGTGATCGTGGGCGTGAACAAATACAAGCTCAAGTCCGAAGACACCATCGAGGCTCGCGATATCGACAACGTGGCTGTGCGTGACGGTCAGATTGCCCGCCTGCAATCCATCAAGGCCAGCCGGGACAGCGCTGCCGTCGAAGCCGCCCTGGCCGCATTGACGGCTGCGGCAGAAGCCGGTGATGGCAACTTGCTGGACCTGTCCATCAAGGCCATCCGTCTGCGCGCCACCGTGGGTGAGGTGAGCGATGCCCTCGAAAAAGTGTTTGGCCGCCACCGTGCCGACACGCAAAAGGTAACTGGCGTTTACGCCGCGGCCTTTGATGCTGCCGATACCGAAGCCGACACCATGGCCTATTGGGACGCTCTCAAGGCGGACATTGCTGGTTTTGCCGAGGCGCAGGGCCGCCGCCCGCGCGTGATGATCAGCAAGCTAGGCCAGGACGGCCATGACCGGGGGGCCAAGGTAGTGGCCACCGCGTTTGCCGACCTGGGCTTTGACGTGGACATGGGCCCCTTGTTCCAGACCCCCGAAGAGTGTGCCCGCCAGGCCATTGAAAACGACGTGCATGCCGTGGGCGTGTCCACCCTGGCCGCTGGCCACAAAACCCTGGTGCCGGCCATCATTGCCGAATTGAAAAAGCAGGGTGCTGACGACATCATCGTGTTTGTGGGCGGTGTGATTCCGCGTCAGGACTACGACTTTTTGTACCAGGCTGGCGTCAAGGGCATTTACGGCCCGGGTACGCCCATCCCTGCCAGCGCCCGCGACGTGCTGGAGCAAATCAAAAAGGCGGTGGCTTGATTCAGGCTGGGTTCAATCCAGGCTTGACCACTGTGCGCCCGAGGTTGCCCCGTGCTGTTTGATGCCATCGTTCATGGGCAGCTCATGGCCCAGCGCCGTGCCATCGCCAAGGCCATCACGCTGCTGGAGTCCACCCGGGCTGACCACCGGGCGCAGGCGGACGAGCTGCTGACGGCTTTGTTGCCGAGCACGGGAAAAGCGTTTCGGCTGGGCATCAGCGGTGTGCCGGGCGTGGGCAAGTCCACCTTCATTGAAACCTTGGGTTTGTACCTGATCGAGCAGGGGCACCGGGTGGCCGTGCTGGCGGTAGACCCCAGCAGCACCGTGTCGGGTGGATCGATTCTTGGAGACAAGACCCGCATGGAGCGCCTGTCGGTGCACGAGCGGGCCTATATCCGTCCCAGCCCCAGCAGCGGAACCCTGGGCGGTGTAGCAGAAAAAACCCGCGAGGCCATGCTGGTCTGCGAGGCTGCTGGCTTTGATGTGGTCATCGTTGAGACCGTGGGCGTGGGCCAGTCCGAGACTGCGGTGCAGGGCATGACCGACATGTTTGTGCTCATGCAGCTGCCCAATGCCGGGGATGACCTGCAGGCCATCAAGAAAGGCGTGATGGAGCTGGCGGATCTGGTGTTGATCAACAAAGCGGACATCGACCCGGATGCGGCCATGCGTGCGCAAGCGCAAATCACCTCGTCGCTGCGTTTGTTGGGCATGGTGGGACAACCCGATACCG
Organism: Pseudomonadota bacterium; assembly: GCA_041168905.1. Taxonomy (GTDB): domain Bacteria; phylum Pseudomonadota; class Gammaproteobacteria; order Burkholderiales; family Burkholderiaceae_C; genus JBEEJZ01. Next base: position 6,262 of record JBEEJZ010000210.1, read on the forward strand.
CCCATCACTACACGGACAGCTGGCACCCGCAAGCGATGCAGCTCTCGGCTTTGCAGGGGGCTGGCGTGCCCGAGTTCTGGGCCCATGTGCAGCGGTTTCAACAACTGCAAATGGCCAATGGCAAGCTGGAGCGTCGCCGCCAGGCACAGGCCCTTTCGTGGATGTGGGAGCGCATCGAATCCGGCCTCAAACAAGCCTTCAAGCAATCTGCACGTGTGGCCGCGCTGCTGCCGGCCATGACAACGCAGGTCCAAAATGGGCGGTTAGCGGCCTCGACGGCGGCACGCCAGCTGCTGCAGGCTCATCTTCAATCCGTGGGATGAGTTTTCATCCTGAATCCTTTTTTTAACAAGAGTAGTCCATATGCACGACATCCTCGAACAACTTGAAAAAAAGCGTGCCGCAGCTCGGCTGGGCGGTGGTCAAAAGCGCATTGACGCGCAGCACGGCAAGGGTAAGCTGACCGCCCGCGAGCGTATCGAGATCCTGCTGGATGAAGGCACTTTTGAAGAATGGGACATGTTTGTCGAGCACCGTTGCGTGGACTTCGGCATGGACGAAAACAAGATCCCGGGTGACGGCGTGGTAACGGGCTACGGCATGATCAACGGCCGCTTGGTGTTTGTATTCAGCCAGGACTTCACGGTGTACGGCGGTGCCTTGTCTGAAACGCATGCCGAAAAAATCTGCAAGATCATGGACCAGGCCATGAAGGTGGGTGCTCCGGTCATTGGCTTGAACGATTCGGGGGGGGCACGCATTCAGGAGGGTGTGGCCAGCTTGGGCGGCTACGCCGAGGTCTTCCAGCGCAACGTGATGGCCAGCGGTGTGGTGCCCCAGATCAGCATGATCATGGGCCCATCAGCAGGTGGCGCGGTGTACTCGCCAGCCCTGACCGACTTCATCTTCATGGTCAAGGACACCTCGTACATGTTTGTGACCGGCCCTGAAGTGGTCAAAACCGTGACCCACGAGGAAGTCACCGCTGAAGAACTGGGCGGTGCGCTCACGCACACCACCAAGAGCGGTGTGGCCGACATGGCTTTCGAGAACGATGTGGAAGCCTTGCTGATGTTGCGCCGCCTGTACAACTACTTGCCGCTCAACAACAAGGAAAAGGCTCCGGTTCGCAAGAGCGGCGACCCCATCGACCGCATGGACACCAGCCTGGATACCCTGGTGCCCGACAACGCCAACAAGCCCTACGACATGCGCGAGCTCATCGCCAAAACGGTGGATGATGGCGACTTCTTTGAACTGCAGCCCGACTATGCCAAAAACATCCTCATCGGCTTTGCCCGCATGGATGGCCAGACGGTTGGCATCGTGGCCAACCAGCCACTGGTGTTGGCGGGTTGCCTGGATATCAAGAGCTCCATCAAGGCTGCACGTTTTGTGCGCTTTTGTGACGCCTTCAACATTCCCGTCATTACCTTTGTGGATGTGCCTGGCTTCATGCCCGGCACCAGCCAGGAGTTTGGCGGCATCATCAAGCACGGTGCCAAGCTGCTCTATGCGTATGCCGAGTGCACGGTACCCAAGATCACGGTTATCACCCGCAAGGCCTATGGCGGCGCTTATGACGTGATGGCTTCCAAGCACTTGCGTGGCGACGTCAACTTCGCCTGGCCGAATGCGGAAATTGCGGTGATGGGTGCCAAGGGTGCCGTCGAAATCATCTTCCGTGAAGACAAGGGAGACCCCGAAAAACTCGCCGCCAAGGAAGCTGAATACAAAGCCCGCTTTGCCAACCCCTTTGTGGCTGGCGCCCGAGGCTTTATTGACGATGTGATCCTCCCGCACGAGACCCGCAAGCGCATTTGCCGCTCCCTGGTCATGCTCAAGGACAAGAAGATCGAGAACCCGTGGCGTAAGCACGGTAATGTTCCGCTGTGAGCCTTGGCGTGGTTAAGGCGCGTGTGAGTGCTGGATCGGGAGGCCTGGGCGTTTTGCTCCGTGTCCCCCGCGCTGCGCGCTCCTCCTTGACCTGCGCAAAACACCCACACCACCCGATCCTGGTCGGTGGGTCTGCCGTCGTTTCGAATACATCCTCCTTCGCAGCAATGGGTGCGGCGTGTCTGCCGCAGCGAAGTCAAGGAGGAGCCCGCAGGGCGGGGGACATGAGCGCAGGTGGATACGCCGCGCCTATTGCGGCCTTGGCCACGACTGCCCCCAAGCACCATCACTGAATTTCCGAAAAGGAGACTGAACATGTTTACCAAAATCCTGATCGCCAACCGTGGCGAAAT
>JBEEJZ010000211.1:0-10355 GCA_041168905.1 Pseudomonadota bacterium
TGCCGCTGTCATCGCCAATGTCTTCATCTTCATCTTGATATCCCTTTCAAAGGTGGATCAGCTCGCCTGTGTCCAGGATGGACATGCAAGCGGCTTGAAGAAAATTTTCTGGCGGCCTAGGGAATACCCTGATGCGAATTCGCAAAGGGAAAAGGAAGTGAAAAAGGCCTGTTGCTGCGCTGCAACAGGCCTCTTCAAGTGTCGAAAAACGCAAGCCAGCTCAGGCGCTCAAGGCCTCCTGGCGTTCCATCGCAGCCAGCAGCTCATCATCGATGGCGGCGTCTCGGGCATGCAAGGCCGCTGCACGGGTCGCGTCGCTGGCGTACAAGCTGCCATCGGCCAACTGCGCGCGCAGGGCAGCTTGCTCGACTTCCAGCGCGGCAATCAGGTCAGGCAGGGCATCAAGCTCGCGCTGCTCCTTGTAGCTGAGCTTCTTGCGGGGTGCCGTCGCGGCAGGAGCTGCGGACGGTGCCGGGGTGGGTGCCACTGGCTCCGCGGCCTTGGCCGGCGTGCCAGCCAGCTTGACCGGTGCGCGGGCCGACTGGGTCAACCAGTCCTGCACGCTGCCTTCAAACTCGCGCCAGAAACCATCGCCCTCGGCCACCAGGGTGCTGGTCACCACGTTGTCCAGAAAGGTGCGATCGTGGCTGACGAGAAACACCGTGCCTTCGTAGTTTTGCAGCAAGTCTTCGAGCAGTTCCAGGGTGTCGATGTCGAGGTCGTTGGTGGGCTCGTCCAGCACCAGCACATTGGCTGGCCGGGCAAACAGGCGCGCCAGCAGCAGGCGGTTGCGCTCGCCACCGCTCAGAGACCGCACCGGAGAATGCGCACGCGCTGGCGAGAACAAAAAGTCGCCCAAATAGCTTTTGACGTGCTGGCGCTTGTTGCCAATCTCGATCCATTCGCTGCCGGGGCTGATGAAGTCCTCCAGCGTGGCGTCCAGGTTCAAGGCGTCGCGCATCTGGTCAAAGTAGGCCACCTGCAGATTGGCACCCTGGCGTACCGTGCCCCAGGGCTGCTCGCCCGACAAGGGCTTGGGCGCATTGGCCGGGGCCGCATCGGGGGCCAGCTCGCCCAGAATCATCTTCAAGAGCGTGGTCTTGCCCGCGCCGTTGGGGCCGATCAGACCCACCTTGTCGCCACGCAGGATGGTGCCCGAAAAGTCGCGCACGATGGCACGCTCGCCGTAGGTTTTGCTCACATGCGTCAGCTCGGCCACCAGCTTGCCGCTGGCCACACCACTGGCCACATCGAGCTTGACCCGGCCCAGCACCTCGCGCCGGGCAGCCCGGCTCTCACGCAGGCGCTCCAGCCGGGTGATGCGCCCTTGCGCCCGGGTACGGCGCGCTTCCACGCCCTTGCGGATCCACACCTCCTCCTGCGCCAGCAACTTGTCGGCACGGGCGTTGATGACCGCCTCCTGCGTGAGTTGCTCCTCTTTTTGCAGCTGATACTGACTGAAATTGCCCGGGTAGGTCATCAGCTTGCCGCGGTCAAGTTCGACGATGCGGGTGGCGATGCGATCCAGGAAGGATCGGTCGTGGGTGATGGTGACCACGCTGCCCTTGAAGTCCAGCAGCAGCTCTTCCAGCCAGGTGATGGCCTCCAGGTCCAGGTGGTTGGTGGGTTCGTCCAGCAAGAGCACATCGGGCCGGGCAACCAGGGCCTGCGCCAGCGCCACACGTTTTTTCATGCCACCCGACAGGGTGCCGATCAGGCGTTCGGGCTCCAGGTGCAGGCGGTGCAAGGTTTCTTCGACCCGCTGCTCCCAGTTCCAGGCGTCGAAGGCCTCGATTTGCGATTGCAGCGCATCCAGGTCTACCCCTTCGGCACCCGACATGTACAAATCACGCGCAGCAATCACTTCTGCAATGCCGGCACTCACGGCCACAAAAATGGTGGCCTCCGGGTCGAGCACAGGCTCCTGGGCCACATAAGCCAGACGCACGCCCTGCTGGTACTGCAAGGTGCCGTCGTCAGGTTTTTCCATGCCCGCCAGAATTTTCAGCATGGACGATTTACCCGTGCCATTGCGCCCGATCAGGCCCACGCGCTCATTGGTCTCCAGCGCGAAGTCGGTGTGGTCCAGCAGCGGCACATGGCCAAAAGCAAGCTGGGCGTTCAGAAGGGTGAGCAGGGCCATGGATTCAGTCGTAGTTCAGTCAGAAGGCGAAAGGAGCATTGTCCCCGATGGCGTCAGACCAGACGGATGGCGCTTGAATGACCGAGGCTCATCAGGAACGAGAAAAGGTTGAAAGTCCTCGTGTGGACGGTTAAGGTGCAGCGTTAAAAAACCGAGTTTTGGCAAGCTGACCGAACGGCATCACCAGGGGCCTAGCTTTTTGTATAGCACAAAGTGCTATGATTTAATACAATGACGAAGCGCGTATTCAAGCTCAAGACATTCACCCTCTGGGCAAAGAAAATTCTTTCCGACGAGCAACTATGCGCGGCCGCTGTAGAGATTCAGCGCGGTATGTACGAAGCCGATTTGGGAGCAGGGTTGTGCAAGAAGCGCATTGCGTTGCCTGGGCAAGGCAAGAGTGGTGCGACACGGACGCTAGTGGCAAAAGAAGGCATGCATGGACTCTTTTTCATCGCAGGGAGGCAGAAAAGCGATCCCGGCACCGATTTTTCGGATGCGAACGTTGCACAGGCTCAACTGATTGGCGAGGCCTTGCAAAAGGCTTCTGCCAAAAAGTTGGATATGTTGGTTGAAGAAGGTGTACTAAAGGAGATCTGCCATGGCTGCCAGGAAAACTGATCGAGTCTCTGCCGAGATGGTCGAGATGGCCGTCCTACTGAACAAGCATGAGATGCTGTCCGCCCATGACCTGGACCGAGTCAAGGCACTGTCCTCGCCGCCCCCGGCTTACACGCCCGAGCGTGTGGCTCAGATCAGGATCAAGAAAGCGAAGATGAGCCAATCAGTCTTCGCCGGTTTTCTCAATGTGACCACGTCCACGGTACAGAAATGGGAGTCACCCGCGTCTGGGAAGCATCCCGGCGGCACAGCAGCCAAGTTGCTCCAGATCATCGAGAAAAAAGGCATAGACGCTCTCGCGGTCTGATCCCAAGACCTCAAAGGAAAGCTTGTAGTCCATGTTGAGTTTGAGCGCAACTAGATTGACGACGCGGCCCTAAAGCGATATGCCGAAACTTAAAGTCGGGCACATCAGCCCCACCCCGGATGAGGAAGCCGCCATCAACGCGGGCATTGCGGCTGATCCGGATGCGCGTGAGCTGGATGCAGAATGGTTTGCCAAGGCAAAACCTGCAAGCGAGGTGCTGCCGCCGGATGTGTACGCCACGTTGGTCGCCAAGCGCCCACGCGGTCGCCCGAAGGCAAGCGAAACCAAGGTGTTCACCGCGATTCGTCTGGATGCCGATCTGCTGGCAACCTTCAAGGCCACCGGCAAGGGCTGGCAGACCCGTGTGAATGCTGCCCTGCGCCAGTTCATCACCGAACACCCCATCAGCCGGTAATTGCTGCCGCACAAACGCAAAAAGAACCCCGCACCCAATGACGACAAGTCACGGGTACGGGGTTGTTTCACTGGCAGGCTTTGACAGCCGCTTCAAGCTCGGCTTCCGAGCCGACGCCTAGGCAGGTGGGGTTGATTACCCTGTGACTACTGGTCAGACGCCACGTCAATGACACAGCACACGAAACTCCGCATGTCGGTCGTTAGTCTTGCGGTCTATCGGCTCTTATGGGCCACGACCCGTCATACACGCAACCAATGTACATGCCAGCTTTGAGAAGGAAAGCGGCCATAGAGGCAGCAATTAAACAACTGTCAGGCTAAGGATATTGTTACAGGCACTGACTGTCTAAAATCATTCGCGAAGGATTCATGAGCTCGAAAATTCTCTGATGCCACTATCAGACGCGTTCACAAGACTTGCTGCCTCTTCAATGAGCATACGATCAACTAAAAGCGAATGCATATTCGCGGTGAGTAGCCCTTTTAAATTGGATATGTTGCTCCAAGCGAAACCATCCACCTCCAGTGTGAGTTGCCCAGTTCCCGGATGCAAAAATGAACTCGTGCAACTACAGGCTTCAATTGCAGTTTCCTCGGTGTTTGACCGAACCGCAAAGGGGTGAAAGTCTTTGCCTTCATAGTAGGCGCGTTGGCCCAGATCAGCCAACCGGGCTTTAGAAAAAGTAATACCAAACTCTTCAAAAGCCTCTCGAAGTGCACAGTCTATGGGATCCTCCCCTTCATCGATTAGGCCTTTTGGAAGATCCCAATAGGATTTTCCAGTCTGATGACCAAGGAGGATTTCACTTCTTTCATTAAAGACAATCAGCCCACAGGAGAGCAACTTTGGCATGAGATCGAGTCCCGGTTCTAGACAAGCGCCCAATTATCCTGATCTTCTGCATCAGTCGTTCACCTCTCAGTGGTGGATGCCGTGATTGCCTACGAGCGGACGCATCACAGCAGCCAAAGTCGCTTTGCAAATTAGCTCTCAGCAAGCTCATTCCAAGTTGCAATCACAGTATCTGGATTCAACGATATGGAAGTAATTCCTTCCAATTGAAGCCAGCGGGCAAAGTCTGGGTGGTCACTGGGGCCTTGGCCGCAGATGCCAATGTATTTGCCCTGCTGTTTACACGCATTAATCGCAATGCTAATAAGTGCCTTTACTGCAGGGTCACGCTCGTCAAAGTCGGCCGCCAACACTTCCAGGCCGGAATCCCGGTCGAGACCTAGGGTGAGCTGGGTCAGGTCGTTGGAGCCGATGGAGAAACCATCAAAGTATTCAAGGAAAAGTTCCGCAAGAATGGCATTACTGGGAATCTCGCACATCATGATCAGCTTGAGTTCGTTCTCGCCGCGCCGCAGGCCATGCTTGGCCATCAGTTCAGTGACCTTTTTTGCCTGGCCCAGGGTGCGCACAAAGGGCACCATGACCTGCACATTGGTCAAACCCATGTCGTTGCGCACGCGCTTCAAGGCTTCGCACTCCATGGCAAATGCCTCGCCGAACTCGGCCGACACATAGCGCGCCGCACCTCGGAAGCCCAGCATGGGGTTCTCTTCTTCCGGCTCGTAGCGGCTGCCGCCAATCAGCTTGCGGTATTCATTGCTCTTGAAGTCCGACAGGCGCACGATCACCGGCTTGGGCCAGAAGGCCGCGCCAATGGTGGCCACTCCTTCGGCGACGCGGTCCACATAAAAGGCACGCGGTGAGGCATGACCCCGCGCCACGGATTCAACCGCCTTCTTCAGGTCGGCGTCCACATTCGGGTAGTCCAGGATGGCCTTGGGGTGCACGCCGATGTTGTTGTTGATGATGAACTCCAGGCGGGCCAGGCCCACGCCCTGATTGGGCAACTGGCAGAAGTCAAAGGCCAGTTGCGGGTTACCCACATTCATCATGATCTTGACGGGGATCTCGGGCATGACGCCGCGCTGCACTTCCGAAACGTCAGTCTCCAGCAAGCCGTCGTAGACGAAGCCGGTATCGCCCTCGGCACAACTGACCGTCACCAATATGCCGTCCTTGAGCTTTTCGGTGGCGTGGCCACAGCCGACGACAGCCGGAATACCCAGTTCACGCGCAATGATGGCGGCGTGGCAGGTGCGGCCACCGCGGTTGGTGACTATGGCAGAGGCGCGCTTCATCACCGGTTCCCAGTTCGGGTCGGTCATGTCGGTCACCAGAATGTCACCGGCCTGCACCTGGTCCATGTCGGCAATGTGGTGCACGATGCGCACCGGGCCGGTACCAATCTTTTGTCCGATTGCACGGCCATCGACCAGTACGGCGCCCTTGCCCTTGAGCTTGTAGCGGTATTCCACCTTGTCGGCGCCCTGGCTCTTCACCGTCTCGGGCCGTGCCTGCAGAATGTAAAGCTGGCCGTCCGTGCCGTCCTTGCCCCACTCGATGTCCATGGGGCGGCCATAGTGCTCTTCGATCACCAGCGCGTACTTGGCCAGTTGCTCCACGTCAGCGTCGGTCAGCGAATAGCGGTTGCGCATTTCGGTGGGCACATCGGTGGTCTTTACAAGCTTGCCGGTGGCGGCCTTCTCTTCAGCCGTGCTGAATTCCATTTGCAGCAGCTTGGAGCCCAGGCTGCGGCGGATCAGGGCACGCTTGTCGGCCTTGAGCATGGGTTTGTGGACATAGAACTCGTCCGGGTTGACAGCGCCCTGCACCACGGTTTCGCCCAGACCGTAGCTGGAGGTAATGAACACCACATCCGAGAAGCCGGATTCGGTGTCGATGGTGAACATCACACCGGCTGCGCCCAAGTCGGAGCGCACCATGCGCTGGATGCCGGCGCTCAAGGCCACCACGTCGTGGGCAAAGCCCTTGTGCACGCGGTAGCTGATGGCGCGGTCGTTGTAGAGCGAGGCAAACACTTCGCGGATCTTTTGCAGGATGTCTTCAATGCCCACCACGTTCAGGAAGGTCTCCTGCTGGCCGGCAAAGGAGGCGTCGGGCAAATCCTCTGCGGTAGCGGAAGAACGCACGGCAAAAGACGCCTTGTCATTGCCGGCGCTGAGCACGGCAAAGGATTCACGAATGCCTTTTTCCAGCGCGGGCGGAAACGGTTGCGCTTCCAGCATGGAGCGGATTTCGGCACCAGCCATGGCCAGGGCGCGCACGTCTTCAATATCCAACGCAGCAAGGCGTTTGCTGATGCGCTCTGCCAAGTTGTCAAATTTCAGAAATTCACGAAAAGCATGGGCCGTGGTGGCGAAGCCGGTGGGCACCTTCACGCCCTGTGGCAACTGGGAGATCATCTCCCCCAGACTGGCGTTTTTGCCGCCGACCGATTCGACATCGGTCATGCGCAGCTGCTCAAACGGGACAACCAGATCGGTTGGGTTAAATAGACTCGACATAGCAAAGCTCCAGAAGTTAAAACTCTCAGGGCAATTGAGCTTCGCGCAGGGGCATACCGCACTGGCCACTTGGCCACCGTGCAAAGCGCATACTGAACGAATTGCTGACCTACTCGGTCATGCCCGACATCACATCACCCGACTCAAAACCCTTCGATCAGGCCATGTGCATTAAATAATTAGCTCGTGACGTAATTCTGTGGAAAGAAGTGTCTCTCGATCAACTCAATCCGAATGTGCAAAACCTTGATGTGAAGTTCTTGCACGCGGTCAGCAACACTTCCACCAGGGGTGCAGACATACACATCACTGAGCGCTTCCAGTTAAAGATTTCGTCTACGGGTCAAGGCTAAGACTTTCATATCCAATGCCTGGCGGCATTGACTGCCCTGATCACGTTCTTACTGGTGCCACTGGTTGTAATCGCAAGCAGACAGTCACCTGTACGTCCATGGGCTTCAATGTAGTTGGAGAACACTTGTTCATAGCCTAAGTCGTTGCCAACACAGCTCATATGGCTTGCGTCACTGATGGCAGATGCAGGAATCGCCGGTCTGTCCAGCCGATAGCGGCCAGTAAACTCTTCGGCAAAGTGGATCGCGCACACATGGAGCCACCATTTCCGCAGGAAAAGACGCGAGACTTACCTTCAAAGGCTTGGATGATGATTCGGCTGCTTTAGCACTGTCCTGCATGGACTCTTTGTTTTGCAGCAGATTGTCCAAGGCCACTTGCGCTTCCCACAGGCTTGCTTCGATGTGATTGATCATTGAGGTCATCTTAGGCTAAAGGTGGATACGCGCCACCATTTCTACGGGTTAAGACCCCGTATGACTTTGGGCAGCTCAGCCATATTGTCGAAAAGTTTGTGCGCGCCTGCCCTGGACAACATCTCAGCATGATCAGACCTGATATGACTCCCACCTAAAAAACCAAGTACGTGCATGCCCGCCGCCTTTGCCGCAGTGATGCCAGTCACGCTGTCTTCAATAACCAAGCATTGCTCGGGTGAAAAGCCCATGACCCGTGCAGCCTCAAGGTATACATCGGGCGCGGGTTTCGGATTAGGAACTTCATCGCCGCTGAACATATTTGCACCAACAAGACCCATCAATCCAGCGCGTCGCACGCACAGCTGCAATCTCTGCGGCGCGCTGTTTGAAACAATACCCACAGGGATCCCAAGTGACTCATACACCTCTTGCACCTTTGGCATACCGGGCGCTTCGTGACCGACTCTGGCATCAATGTCCAAGTGCATGCAGGTTCGCATCTCCGCACTCAGAGTGACACCCAATCGCTTTTCCAACAGCAAGATGATGTCAAGGACGCGTCTTCCGAACAGGTCCTTCATGTGGCTTTCCAAAGCCTCACTCTTAAATGCCTCACGCAGGACTTCATGCATGATCTCATCAGCGATCTTCTCGCTATCAACAATCACACCATCACAATCGCTCAGAAGACAGGACGGGAATCTTCGGCTATCACTTTCAAGTTGCATTGGAATCCAGTGCGTGCGTTATGGGGGTTGTCTGCTTTAAGTTCCCGAACTGAGCTTGCCTCGAGTTCGGGCAAGCCACATATCAAAGTTCAGAAATAATCTTCTTGGAACTGAGTATGGACGCCGGACTCATACTGAGTTCGGTCACGCCCATTGCAACAAATTGGGGAATCAAATCTGGATGTGCCGCAGCCTCACCGCAAATGCCGACCCAAATACCCGCCCGCTGTGCCGCTTCGCAGGTGAGTTCAATTGCCCTTAGTACCGCCGGATGCTCTGTGCGATAGAGCGATGCGATCTGGGCATTGGCCCGGTCTGTTGCCATCACGTATTGTGTCAAGTCATTGGTGCCAATTGAGAAGAAACTGACCTCAGCGGCCAAAGCATCTGCTTGCAGGACAGCGGCAGGTGTCTCAATCATGATGCCCAATTCAAATGAGGCACAGTCCACCCCTTCGCTGTTCAGCTCGGCCTCGCATTGCGCAATCAGTGCGCGTACGCGTTTAACTTCGTTCACATCGCTGATCATGGGAATCATGACCTTGATATTCCCAGCCACGGCAGCTCGCAACAGCGCACGTAACTGTGGCTTGAATATCTCAGGCCGATCCAGACACATGCGCACACCACGCCAACCCAAGAACGGATTTTCTTCGCGTGGGAAGTCAATACCAGCGACAGGCTTATCTCCGCCAATGTCCAGGGTACGGATAATTACCGGGTGTGGATGAAAGGCAGTAGCCAGTTGATGGTAGACGTCTGTCTGTTCATCTTCCTGGGGCAGGCTTCTGCCTTGCATGAACAACAGTTCCGTGCGGAATAGGCCCACGCCTTTTGCCCCAGCCTTCTGCGCCAATTCAATTTCGCCCAGTGAGCCAAGATTGGCTGCAATGTCGACCTGGCGTCCATCTTTCGTGGTGGGATGGACATCACGGAAAGCAGACAAGCCTTTGCGTGCTCGGGCTTCTGCCTCCATCCTCGTTAGATATTGGGTCTTTTGCGCTTCGGAGGGGTTGACTATGACCTCGCCGTGATCACCGTCTACCGCAATGCACTGGATGGACTGCAAATCCTCCTCAGACAGCGGAAGTCCCAGCACAGCGGGTATACCGTGGGTACGGGCCATGATGGCCACATGGGATGTGGCAGCCCCGCCTGTGCACACCAAACCCATCACATTGGCAATCGGCACCTTCGAAAACTCCCAGGCGCTCAAATCGTTGGCCACCAGTATGGAGCCTGGCGGAACACTGGCAAGGTCTGGCAAAGACTGCCCAAGCAAGGCTGCCGCCAACTGTCTGGTGACGCCCCGAATATCTTCTGCTCGAGCACGTATGTAGTCGTCAGTCATGGCCGCAAAGGTCGCTGCCAATACTTCACCCACACGCAAAGTTACAGCACCGGCATCGCCTTGTGCTTCGATGCCACGTATGATGGCCCCTACGTACTCTTCGTCCTGAGCCACCTCGATCAATGCCTGCAAAATGGCACGGTCCTGCTGTGCAGCAGGCCCTTCGGCCTGACCCGCACTTTGCTTGGACAGTTTGGACTCCAGGCCAGCTAGGGCAGTTCGGAACCGGTTCAGTTCACTGGATATCTCCTCTTCCGAAATGACCTGTCGAGGCGCAATTAACTTCTGTGGAAGGTATACGTGTGCCGGCCCAAGCGCAGTACCACGGCTTCCTGCAATTCCCCTAAGGCCTTCACAAACATGTACCTCGAACCCGTTGTCACTCTGTATGTGACCTGTCGGCACCTCGTGCGCCGCAGCAGGTGCTTGGTCCATGTTCATGCCGAATTGAGGATCGCCAAGACAAGAGACCAAATGGTCAATTGCCTCCTGCTCTTCTTCGCCTTCTGCACGGATCAGAACATCTTCACCTTCCTTGACCTGAAGCAGCATCAGCTTGACCGAGCTTTTGGCACTAGCTGTCTTGCCACGGCAAACCAACTCAATATTGCAACCAAAATTTTTCATCAACTTGGCC
>JBEEJZ010000212.1:0-3935 GCA_041168905.1 Pseudomonadota bacterium
AGGGAGCATGGGCGCCGTCTGGCTGAGCCAGCCACTCTGGCCCACCGCCCAGGTTTGCAGCAGCCCGATCAGCAAGGAGGCCAGAAAGGCACCAGCCAGCGATCCCAATCCACCCACCACCACCACCACAAAAATCACGCTACCCACCGTGGCGGCCATGCCGGGCTCGGTGACAAAAACGTTGCCGCCCAGTGCGCCGGCCAATGCGGCCAAGGCTGCGCCACCGCCAAACACACCCATCAGCAAGCGCGGCACGTCGTGACCGAGGGTTTGAACGGTCTCGGGATGCGTCAACGCCGCTTGAACCACCAGGCCCGCTCGGGTGCGCTTCAAGCCCCACCACAAGGCGACCAGCACGAACAAGGAGGCCACCATCATGAAGGCTCGGTAGCGGGGCAAGAACAAACCGCCCAGAGTCAAAGGGCCTTGCAACTCAGAAGGTATCGAATAGTCAACGGCGACACGCCCCCACACGAGCTGAACCAACTCGACGATGACCAGACCCAGGCCAAAAGTCACCAGCAGCTCGGCCACCTGCCCGTGGGCATGCACTCGCCGCAATATGAAGCGCTCAAAGGCGGCGCCCGCCAGGCCCACCAGCAGGGGCGCTATCAGCAGCGCCGCCCAGAACCCCAGCAGCTGGCTCAGGCTATGAGCCAGATAGGCCCCCAGCATATAAAAGCCGGCGTGAGCGAAGTTCAGTACGCCCATCATGCTGTAAATCAAGGTCAGGCCTGCGCTCAACAAAAAGAGCAGCAGACCGTAACTAAGACCATTGATGGCCGTCAGTGCAAGCAACTCCATCAGGGCAGGCGGTAGTCCTTCAGCATCTCACGCAGACGGACCTTTTGTATCTTGCCTGTGCCGCCCAGCGGGATGGCATCCATGAACACCACGTCGTCTGGCACCTGCCATTTGGCAATCTTGCCGTCATAGAACTGCAGCAGCTCCTCACGGCTGACCTCGGCGCCCGGCTTTTTGACGACCACCACGATGGGGCGTTCGTCCCACTTGGGGTGCTTCATGCCGATGCAAGCGGCCATGGCAATGGCGGGGTGCGCCACCGCGATGTTTTCCACATCGATGGAACTGATCCATTCACCGCCGGACTTGATGACGTCTTTGCTGCGGTCGGTGATCTGCATGAAGCCGTCGGCGTCGATGGTGGCCACATCACCGGTGGGAAACCAGCCGTCCACCAATGGCGATGGGCCGTCGGCCTTGTAGTAATCGCGGATGACCCAGGGGCCCTTCACCATCAGGTCGCCATAAGCCTTGCCGTCGTGCGCCACTTCCTGGCCATCTGCATCCACGATCTTCATGTCGACACCAAAGATGGAACGCCCCTGCTTGAGGCGAATTTTCATTTTCTCGTCGTCGCTCAGGCCCAGGTGCTTGTTTTTCAGGGTGCACAAGGTCCCCAGCGGCGACAGCTCGGTCATGCCCCAGGCATGCAGCACTTCCACGCCGTAGTCGTTGTTGAAGGCGGTAATCATGGCGGGCGGACAGGCCGAGCCGCCAATCACGGTGCGTTTGAGGGTGGAAAACCGCAGTTTGGCAGGTGCCATATGGCCTAGCATCATTTGCCAGACGGTGGGCACGCCAGCCGCAAAGGTCACTTTTTCACCCTCAATCAGCTCGTAGACCGACTGCCCATCAAGCCTGGGGCCGGGAAACACCAGCTTGGCGCCAGTCATGGCTGCCGAGTAGGGAATGCCCCAGGCGTTGACGTGGAACATCGGCACCACGGGCAGGATGGCATCACGTGCGCTGATGCACATCACATCCGGCAAGGCCGCAGCGTACGCATGCAGCAGGGTGGATCGATGGCTGTAAAGCGCGGCCTTGGGATGCCCGGTGGTGCCGCTGGTGTAGCACATGCTGGACGCGCAGTTCTCGTCAAATTCGGGCCAGGTGTATTGGGTGGGCTGGGGGGCAATCCAGGACTCATAGCTTCGCAGGTTGGGGATACCCGTGTCGGCCGGCAGCTGATCAGCATCGCACAGTGCTACGAAATGACGCACCGTGGTGCATTTAGCATGGATGGCTTTGACGATGGGCAAAAACGTCAGATCAAAGCACAGCACCTGGTCTTCAGCGTGCTGGGTGATCCACGCAATCTGTTCGGGCAGCAGGCGCGGATTGATGGTGTGCAGCACCCGACCCGAGCCGCTGACGCCAAAGTACATCTCCATATGGCGGTAACCATTCCATGCCAGGGTGGCAACCCGGTCGCCAAAGGCCAAACCTGCCTGATCCAGTGCGTTGGCCAACTGGCGTGAGCGCCGCGCGATATCACGGTAGGTGCAGCGGTGCAGGTCGCCCTCAACCCGGCGTGACACGATTTCGCCCTCGGGGTGGTGACGATCGGCAAATTCAATCAGGGAAGAAATCAGCAGTTGCTGGTTTTGCATCAGGCCAAGCATGAAAAGTCTCCTATGTAGTCGTGGTGGCGCTCACCCCAGCCGCAAGCGGCGGGGAGCACAGTATCTCGCAGACCAGCAAACAAATCCTTACGCACAACGTGCGAACGCGGGTGTCGCACAATCGGCCGCCATGAGTGCAGCGCCCCACCTCACCGCCCCATGGACGTGGCATAACCGTTTTGCGGCCCTGGGCCCTGCATTCAGCACGGCCCTGATGCCCACGCCCTTGCCGGCGCCCTACTGGGTGGGTGTGAGCCTGCCGGTGGGAGAACTTTTGGGACTGCCACCAGGCTGGCATCAGTCGGCCGAGTGGCTGGCAGTGCTGACGGGTAACGCGGTCTTGCCAGGCAGCCAGCCTCTCGCCAGCGTGTACAGCGGCCATCAGTTTGGCCAGTGGGCTGGGCAGCTGGGCGATGGCCGCGCCATTTTGTTGGGCGAGGTCAAGCCCATTAACGCCGGTTCAGCCATCCTGGAAATTCAGCTGAAGGGTGCGGGGCGCACGCCCTACTCGCGCATGGGCGACGGGCGGGCCGTGTTGCGCTCCAGCATTCGCGAGTTCTTGTGCAGCGAAGCCATGCACGGCCTGGGCATCCCCACCACACGCGCCTTGTGCGTGACAGGATCCAAAGCCGCCGTGCGCCGCGAACAGATCGAGACGGCCGCCGTTGTAACCCGTGTGGCACCGGGTTTTGAGCGATTTGGCCACATCGAGCATTTTTGCCACCATGATCTGCACGACGAACTAAAGACCTTTGTCGATGCCTTCATCGACCGCCACATGCCCGACTGCAGGTCGGCACCCCAGCCCTATGTGGCCCTGCTGCAAACCGTTTGCCGCCGCACGGCCGAGTTGCTGGCCCAATGGCAATCCGTGGGCTTTTGCCACGGCGTGATGAACACCGACAACATGAGCCTGCTGGGGCTGACCATCGATTACGGGCCCTTCCAGTTTCTGGATGCGTTTGACCCCCATCACATCTGCAACCACTCGGATACCCTGGGCCGCTATGCCTACGGGCAGCAGCCCAACGTGGCGCACTGGAATCTGTACGCACTGAGCCAGGCCATGTTGCCGTTGCTTGACGACCCGCAGCAGGCGCTGGACGCCCTGGACACCTTCAAGAGCAGCTACGCCCAGGTCCAGCTGCGGCTTTGGCGTGCCAAGCTCGGGCTGCTGGATGCAAAAGACGGCGACCTTGCTCTGGCACAAGCGGTGCTGGCGTTGATGGCCAATAATGCGGTCGACTTCACGGTGTTCTGGCGCAGGCTCGGTCATGTGGTCGGTGGGGCACATCCCGACCTGCTGCGAGAGATGTTTGTCGATCGTGCCGGTCTGGATGCCTGGCTGGAAACTTATGATGCGCGCCTGTCCACGGAACAGAAAACGGCATCAGCCGAACTCATGGCCAGGACCAACCCGAAGTTTGTGTTGCGCAACCATCTGGCTGAAGTTGCGATACGACAGGCCCAACAGGGGGATTTTTCGGAGATTCAGACCTTGCTCACCTT
>JBEEJZ010000213.1:0-5949 GCA_041168905.1 Pseudomonadota bacterium
GAAGACAACCAGCCCGCTGTGACCATCAAGGTCTTCCAGGGCGAGCGCGAGGTAGCTGCCGGCAACAAGATGCTGGGTGAATTCAACCTCGAAGGAATTCCACCCGCATCGCGTGGGACGCCCCAGATCGAAGTTTCCTTTGACATTGATGCCAACGGCATCCTGCACGTGGGCGCCAAGGACAAAGGCACTGGCAAGGAAAACAAGATCACCATCAAGGCCAACTCCGGTCTGTCAGAAGACGAGATTCAGCAAATGGTGAAAGACGCTGAACTCAACGCCGCCGACGACAAAAAGAAGGTCGAACTGGTGCAGACCAAGAATCAGGCCGATGCCAGCGTACACAGCGTGCGCAAGAGCCTGACCGAGTACGGCGACAAGCTCGATGCTGGCGAGAAAGAAAAGATCGAGGCTGCGATCAAGTCCCTGGAAGACGCCCTCAAGGGCGACGACAAGGCCGACATCGAAGCCAAGAGCAACGCCCTGATGGAAGCCAGCCAGAAGCTGGGCGAGAAGATGTACGCCGACATGCAGGCCCAGCAAGGTGCAGAAGCTGCCGGTGCCGCAGCTGGCGCTGGCGCCGCTGGCCAGGGTGCCTCGCAGGCCGCCGCCGACGACAATGTGGTGGACGCTGAGGTCAAGGAAGTCAAGAAAGACTGATATCGCGCACCTCGCGTGCCCGCAGCGCGCCGCGTCTGAGATTCGCCCGAATCGCCGACGCGGCGTTTTGCGTCAAGAAGCTGCATGATCCAGAGACCCCAAAGGGCTGCTAACAATGGCAAAAAGAGATTTTTACGAAGTTTTGGGCGTGCCCAAGAACGCCTCTGACGACGAAATCAAGAAGGCTTATCGCAAGCTGGCGATGAAGCACCACCCGGACCGCAACCAGGGCGATGCCGCCAAGGTGGCCGAGGAAAAATTCAAAGAGGCCAAAGAGGCCTACGAGATGCTGTCGGATGCACAAAAACGTGCGGCCTACGACCAGTACGGCCATGCCGGCGTCGACCCCAATATGCGCGGCGGCGCGGGTGGCGAGGGTTATGGCGGCTTTGCTGAAGCCTTTGGCGACATTTTTGGGGACATGTTCAACCAGCGCGGCGGGCGCAACGGCGGTGGCCGTCAGGTGTTCCGGGGTGGCGATCTCAGCTACGCCATGGAAATCACCCTGGAAGAAGCGGCCTCTGGCAAAGACGCACAAATTCGCATTCCCAGCTGGGAAAACTGTGACACCTGCCGCGGCACCGGCGCCAAGCCAGGCACCTCAGCCAAGACCTGTGGCACCTGCAGCGGCTCGGGCGCGGTGCAGATGCGCCAAGGCTTCTTTAGCGTACAGCAAACCTGCCCCACCTGCCGCGGCTCCGGCAAGGTCATTCCGGAACCCTGCACCGCCTGCCAGGGCCAGGGCAAGCTGAAAAAGCAAAAAACCCTGGAAGTGAAGATTCCCGCCGGCATCGATGGCGGCATGCGCATTCGCAGCACTGGCAACGGTGAGCCCGGCACCAACGGCGGCCCGCCCGGTGACCTGTACATCGAGATCCGCCTGAAAAAGCACGATATCTTCGAGCGCGATGGGGACGACATCCATTGCCAGGTCCCCATCAGCGTGATCACAGCTTGCCTGGGTGGCGAGATCGAGGTGCCCACACTCGCCGGTAAGGCCGCCATTGACATCCCTGAAGGTACGCAGCACGGCAAGCAGTTCCGCCTGCGCGGAAAAGGCATCAAAGGCGTGCGCGCCAGCTACCCCGGCGACCTGTATTGCCACATCGTGGTGGAGACCCCGGTCAAGCTCACAGAACACCAACGCAAAATTCTGCGTGAACTAGACGAATCGCTCAAAAAAGGCGGCGGCAAACACTCGCCCAGCGGCGACTCGTGGACGGACCGGTTGAAGAGCTTTTTCAGCTAAGGCGGAATAGTCCGCGTGAGCGGACTCTGGTCACAAGGCACTGGTCGCATGATCGGTGCCTTTTTTGTTGGCACGGCTTGCAATCGCATGAACAGGCGGGCAGATTTTCAGCGTCTGAGATCAGTGCCTGAGATGTAGCAGGTTTATACTTCGTCTAAACAAGGAGGTCACCATGGCTGAAGCCATACTGTCTGTCAAGCACTGGGGAAACAATCTGGGCGTGCGTTTGCCCCAAGCTGTGGCGCGCGAGGCCCATTTGCATGCTGACCAGCAGGTGCGAGTGTCTGTAGAGGCTGGGCGGGTCGTGATTGAGCCTTTGCCTGTAGCGGAACTTTCCTTGGAAGACCGCCTCAAGCGTTTCAACCCTGAACGTCATGGCGGCGAGCTCATGGCTGCTGCGTCTGTCGGAGCCGAGAAGTGGTGAGCCGCCGCAATCCGGTGGATTGGGTGCCGGATCGACAGGACATCATCTGGATAGATTGCAACCCGCAGCCCGGCAAAGAGATGCGCGATATCCACCCCTTCCTGGTATTGTCCCCCCGGAGCTTTAATGACCGGACCTCCCTGGTGATTGGACTGCCCATGACCACCGCCGACTACAACGCCGACAACCCATTTGCGGTGATCGCGGGGTTGGCCGGCGGTGCAAAGACTGGTAAAACGAGCTATGTCCTGTGCCATCAACCCAAGTCTTTCGACTGGCGTGCTCGGCAAGGCAGCTCGCACCCGCTGAAGCGCATCAACAACACAGCATTTGCGCAAGTGCGCTCGCTGCTCAATCAAATCATTGCTCTGGCCTGAGCACGACTGTCAGCGTGCCGGAGAGGCGAGCGCGCGCTTCGGCGTATTCGTGGGCCAACTGATCGACAAACTCCGAGGTGGTCTGGACCTTGGTAATGGCCCCGATCCCCTGCCCCGAACCCCAGATGTCTTTCCAGGCCTTGGCGGCGATGTCACCGCCAAAGTTCATCTTGCTGGGGTCGCTTTGGGGCAGGTTGGCGGGGTCCAGGCCGGCCGCGCGGATGCTGGGGGCTAAGTAGTTGCCGTGCACGCCGGTGAAGAGGTTGGTGTAGATCACATCGTCGCTGCTGCTGTCCACGATGGCCTGCTTGTAGGCTTCAGACGCCCGGGCTTCAGTGGTGGCGATAAACGCCGAGCCCATGTAGGCCAGGTCCGCACCCATGGCCTGCGCCGCCAGTATGGCGCCGCCGGTCGCAATCGATCCGCTCAAAGCCACCGGCCCGCCGAACCACTGGCGAATTTCCTGCACCAGGGCAAACGGGCTTTTGACGCCCGCATGCCCGCCCGCGCCGGCCGCCACCGCAATCAGGCCATCCGCGCCCTTCTCTACCGCTTTTCGGGCAAAGGTGTTGTTGATGATGTCGTGCAACACGATGCCGCCGTAACTGTGGGCCGCTGCATTGATGTCCTCACGCGCGCCCAGACTGGTGATGACGATGGGCACCTGGTGCTTGACCACCTGTGCCATATCGTGCTCCAGGCGGTCATTGCTCTTGTGCACGATCTGGTTGATGGCAAAGGGTGCGGCCGGTCGGTCGGGGTGGGCACGGTTATGCGCTGCCAGGGTTTCGGTGATTTCGGCCAGCCAGTCGTCTAGCTGGGCTGCCGGACGCGCATTGAGCGCGGGCATGGAGCCCACGATGCCGGCCTTGCACTGAGCAATCACCAGTGCAGGCGTACTGACGATGAACATCGGCGATGCGATCACCGGCAGCCGCAAGCCCTGAAGGGCCTTGGGTAATGGAGTGCGTTGTACGGTCATGACCAAGGTCCCATCAGAATGCATCCAGCGCCATGGCGGTCACGCAGTCGGCACCGTCGATGATGCTGTCGCGTGTGGCAGGCACGGTCACCAGAATGTGTTCGGCGTAAAAGTGCGCCGTGGCCACCTTGGCTTGCAAAAAGGCCGGGGCTTCATCCGATGAACCACTGGCCAGCAAGTCTTCTGCCACCAGCAGGGCACGCGCCATTTGCCAACCGGCCATCAGCTTGCCCGCCAACATCAGATAGGGCACGCTGCCGGCAAACACGGCGTTGGGGCGGCTTTTGGTGCTGTTCGCCACAAAGTCCACCACCTCCAAAAAGGCCAAGCGCGCTGCCTTCAATCGTTTGTGCATAGCCACCGCAGCGGCGCTGGTGCGGGCGGACAACTGGGTCTCGGTTGCTTCAATCAGCTGGGCAATGCCACGAGCTGTCTGACCGCCATCGCGTGCAGTTTTCCGTCCGACCAGGTCATTGGCCTGGATGGCGGTCGTGCCTTCGTAGATGGTCAGGATCTTGGCATCGCGGTAGTACTGGGCGGCGCCGGTTTCCTCGATAAAGCCCATTCCGCCGTGGACCTGCACGCCCAGCGATGTGGCCTCCAGGCTCATCTCGGTGCTGAAGCCTTTTACCGGGGGCACAAGGTACTCGTAAAAGGCCTGGTTCTGCTTGCGGGTGTCCGCGTCGGGGTGGTGGTGTGCCGTGTCAAAGGCAGCCGCAGCCACGCTGGCCATGGCGCGGGCACCTTCGGTGTAAGCACGCATGGTCATGAGCATGCGCTTGACATCGGGGTGGTGAATGATGGGGCCGCTGCTGGGCAGGGAGCCATCCACCGGGCGGCTTTGCACCCGGTCACGGGCAAACTGTGCCGCTTTTTGGTAAGCGCGGTCGGCCACTGCGATGCCCTGCACACCCACGGCGTAGCGAGCGGCGTTCATCATGATGAACATGTATTCCAGACCCCGGTTTTCTTCGCCTACCAGGTAGCCCACAGCGCCGGGCCCGGCGCTGTCTGCAATGCTCGCCGCCATGCCGTCGCCGTACTGGAGCACGGCGGTGGGGCTGGCCTTGATGCCCATCTTGTGCTCGATGCTGACGCAATGCACATCGTTGCGCGCGCCAAGTGAGCCATCGCCATTCACCAAAAACTTGGGCACGACAAACAAGCTGATGCCTTTCACGCCCTCTGGCGCCCCCTGCACCCGCGCCAACACCAGGTGCACGATGTTCTCCGCCATGTCGTGCTCACCGTAAGTGATGAAGATCTTGGTACCAAACACCTTGTAGGTGCCATCGGCCTGCGGCTCGGCACGACTGCGCACAGCCGCCAGGTCCGAGCCTGCCTGCGGCTCGGTCAGGTTCATGGTGCCGGTCCAGGCACCGCTCACCAGTTTTTCAAGATACGTTGCCTTCAGTTCGTCAGAGCCCGCCGTCAGCAAGGCTTCGATGGCACCGTCGCTCAGCAACGGGCACAGAGCAAAGCTCAGGTTCGCGCTGTTGCACATTTCGATGCAGGCCGCGCCT
Organism: Pseudomonadota bacterium; assembly: GCA_041168905.1. Classification (GTDB taxonomy): domain Bacteria; phylum Pseudomonadota; class Gammaproteobacteria; order Burkholderiales; family Burkholderiaceae_C; genus JBEEJZ01. The sequence continues at coordinate 5,216 of JBEEJZ010000213.1, forward strand.
ATGGTTTTGGGCAGGCCCTGCCCCCCAAACTCGGCAGGGTGCTGCAAGCCTTGCCAGCCACCTTCGGCAAACTGCGCAAAAGCCTGCTTGAAACCCGGGGTGGTGGTGACTACGCCATCCTTGAAAGAAGAGGGATTCTTGTCGCCTTCCCAGTTCAGGGGGGCCAACACCTCTTCGTTGAAACGAGCGGCTTCTTCCAGCACGGCCTGGGCCGTGTCAAAACCAGCGTCCTCAAAACCGGGAATCTGAGCAATCTGATCAATGCCGGCAAGATGGCGCATATTGAAAAGCATGTCTTGAACGGGCGCCTTGTAGCTCATGTCTGGTCTCCTTTGGGGTTGTTCGTCGTTCACTGATCGCCATGAAAAAACGCCAGGAATCCGATGCTTCGAATGCCTGGCGCTGGTGGGGGCAAAAGCGGCCCTGCGTGCTTTAGAGGGCCTTCACCAAGGCCGGCACAGCCTCAAACAGATCCGCCTCCAGCCCATAGTCGGCCACGCTGAAGATCGGGGCCTCGGGGTCTTTGTTGATCGCCACAATGACCTTGGAGTCTTTCATGCCCGCCAGGTGCTGGATGGCTCCACTGATGCCGGCTGCCACATAGAGCTGGGGCGCGACGATCTTGCCGGTCTGGCCCACTTGCCAGTCGTTGGGGGCGTAGCCCGCATCGACGGCCGCACGGCTGGCACCCAGGGCTGCGCCGAGTTTGTCGGCCAGCGGGGTCATGATTTCGT
>JBEEJZ010000214.1:0-11035 GCA_041168905.1 Pseudomonadota bacterium
AACGCTTGTCACCACTTCCACCCGAGAAGGCGTTGCTGAAGACATAGTCATATCCATGGTCATATTCCTGTTTCTTAGTTTAAGGAATACCGACGGGACTGTGTTTCAGGGGGCTAACTCAGGAAGATGAAGAGATAGTGGAAGCTGTACAGCGGCGTCTGGATCAATCACCCAAATCGATGACCATCCGGCGCAGAACGGTCGAACATGTATTCGGGACATTGAAAAGCTGGATGGGTTACACCCACTTCCTCACCAAAAGGTTGGCCAATGTCGGTACTGAAATGAGCCTGCATGTGCTTGCCTACAACCTCCAGCGTGTGATCGCGATCTTGGGATTCGATGGAGCGGTCAAAGCGATGAAGTTGGCGGGGGCTTGAGAGCCCTTTTGCAACGATATTTGGCTGCTAAGGGGTATCTAGGAGGGCGTATGCTCTCTCAAGCACCTCGAAAGCGATCGAATCAAGCCAAGTTGATGCTTGGCACCTCAGTGGGCATCAAAACGCTCGCTCAGGCGCGTTTCCACACAGCCTCGACCCATTGCAGTCATTGGGTGGCGGGAAATTGTGTCATTCAGTGCTGATGGTCTCAGCCACCTTGTAAATTCACTTTGACCACCATCCCTCCTAGCGATGGGCTTCTCAGGATCTCAAAATGCATGTTGTGCAATTCGACCAAGCGTTGCACGATAGACCAGCCTAAGCCTGAGCCTTCTGATTGGGAACCCGGGACACGATAAAAGCGTTGGCCAAGCCGATCAAATTGATTAGGCGATAACCCAGGCCCGCTGTCATGGACTTCAAGACATTTATTCTGTGCGATCAAGCGAATTTCTACACATCCCCCTTCAGGGCTGTAGCGCAGAGCGTTGTCAACCAGATTGCGTACCAGCACTCCCATGTGGGCGGCAGGCATCGAAAGGATGACTGGCTCCGGTGCAATCAATTCCAGGGTTTGCTGCCGCAGCTTGGCCTGATCACTCAATGATGCAAGTGTCTCTGCAATCTCGATGCGTACATCGTGTGGCGCCTCCAATGGCGTTGGCATTTGCGCCTCTAGTCTGGCCAGCTGAAGCAACTGTTCCACCAGTCTGGTCATCCGATCACAGCCACGCAAGACAGACACCAGCGCTTGTTGACGCTCGGCATCATCACGAGCTCCTTGAGCCACCTGGGCCTGCATGCGAATTGCTGCCAGTGGCGTACGCAGTTCGTGAGCTGCATCGGCTGTGAAACGTTTTTCCTGTTCGAAAGTGCGGTTGACTCGGGCAAATAGCTGGTTGAGTGCGTCAATCAGGGGCTGAATTTCAGGCACACCGCTGTCAGGCACCGGCGTGAGCGCCTGGGGTTGTCGAGCGGCAATCGCCAGGCCGGTTTGCCGAATCCCGCTCAAAGACTGGTGCACCAGGACCCCAATGAGCAAGCCAAGCACGGGCAAAGCGAGCAGCAAAGGCCCCACTGCACTGTGAAGTCCAGCACTCAGGATGTCGTTGCGGGCTTGCTCAAGCTCGGCGACATGCACAACAACATCATCGTCTGTTCCTTGTGCCGTGAAAACCACCCATCGCTTGCCATTGACGGTCTGTTCTGAACGTCCGCTCGCGTGTTCAGGGGCAAATGGTTGCGAGGGGGCCTGAGCGGAACGGCTGATCAACTCATTCTCGTGCCAGATTTGATAGGCCACACGAGGTTGATACTTGTGCAGCAAGGGCGTGGTGGTGAAATCGTCACTGTCATGTTCATCGCCGATCTGAGCCAGGAGAACTGACGTGGTTTGGGCCAGATGAGCGTCCAGCAGTTCGTCAAGTTCATGGCGAGTCTTGCTCCATGTCAGGGCCAATACGACTCCCCAGACCACAACAGTTACAGTCACCAGGCCTACTGTGAGCCGCCACTGCAGACTTGAAGTGCGCCAGAGTTTCATGATGCCTCTCCGCTCACTGGTGCACGCGACATGCTGTAGCCGACCCCACGCAACGTGTTGATGAGTCCTGGCCAAAATTTTCGGCGCAGGTTGTAAATGTGCACCTCTACCGTGTTGCTGGCCACTTCGTGGCCCCATTGGTAAAGCTGAGTTTCGAGTTGTTCGCGGCTAAGGACTCGCCCAGCAGACAGCATGAAGATTTGCAGCAGCTCAAATTCACGTGCCGACAGTTCAACCAGGCGATCCTGCCACCACACTTGACGAGTGGCTGGGTCTAACCGGACTTCGCCCACGCTCAACTGGGCCTGGGTGACACCGTGCGCACGACGCACCAGCGCCCTCAGTCTCGCAGAGAGTTCAAGCAAATCTACAGGTTTCACCAAATAATCGTCGGCTCCGGTATCCAAGCCTGCGATGCGAGCGCCCACCGCATCGCGTGCGGTAAGGACCAAAACGGGCGTTGTAATGCCCCGCGAGCGCACCGTTTGCAAAGTCTGTATGCCATCTTGCCTGGGTAAGCTAAGATCAAGCACCACCGCCTGGTGCTGAGCCAATAACATCTCTCTCTCGGCGGCCATGCCGTCGCGCACCCAATCAACCTGCCAGCCCTGCTGCTGCAAGCCTAACTTCAGGCCCGAGCCCAGAAGCTCATCGTCCTCGGCAAGCAATACTCGCATTCCTAGCCCTTAATCGTCGTCACCATCGCTCGATTGTGACCGCTCCCCTGTTGGGTGCAGCCAACTCGAAACAGTATTGGGGGCGTCTCGCCTGGTGCTCGCTGCTTTCCACTGCCAGCCCCAGAAAATCAGTACCAGTGCAAGCAAGAGAATAGCCAGACCACCCAGGTTATGTCGAACCAGATCAGGGCCTCTGCCTGGCACACGCCCGCTCAACATGGGCGTCGCCAGATTGCGCTGCTGCAGCAGACTCAGAACGAGCACACCCCCCACATGCGCCAGGACAGCCAGCAGCATCAAGTTGCTGAAAAATTCATGCACATCTTCCAGCCATTCGCCCGAAAGCTCCATATAGGTGGCATACCCCGAGGCCACGACCGGCAGCAGCGTTATCAATAAAAGTGCCACGCTGGACGCAAGCAGAAGATTCTGGGCCTGTCGCCAGTTCGGCTGTCCGACCCGCGCCGCAGCCAACCATGGCCCCAGCCCGCACAATTTGCCCCACAGGGAGGACCAACGCGCCGATCGCGGCCCAACAAAGCCCCAAAGTAGGCGCAAAAACCACAAGCCGCCAGCGGTGTAGCCGAGCACCACATGGACAAGCCGCAGTCGCTCCAAATCAGCGGTGATGTATGCCCCGAGAAAAGACAATGCCAGCAAAACATGCCAGACCCGCATGAAAGCGTCCACAGTGCGACGGGTTGGCACACCTGAAGTGGCAGTCAGTGAGGTTGGGGTGTCAATGTTCATACAGTGGTCTGATTTCAAAAGGTATCAACGTGGCAAGCGAATCTGATGGTCATCAAACTGTCCTTGTGCTGCCTGAACATGACAAGCCTGGCACTGAGCTGCACTGCGAACTTTGGGGTGCTGCCACGTGCTGGGATCAACCTTGCGATGCTCGCGGACAAACCAGCTTGAACGGGTGATTCGATCCTCTGGGGGAGCTTCGCGCATCCGTCGCCCTGTACCGCTGTTTGCAGTCAGCCAGGCACTGATTTGACGCACGCTGTCTGCGTCCATCGTTGCATCACTGCCGTAATGCTTCTCCAGGCCACCCATGATCCGCTGCCAGGATTGGGCTGGCAAAAACCCTGGCGGGTAGGCCACATGACAGGCTGCGCATTCAGCTGTGTAGCGCTCGGGCACCTGCGACGGCATGCGGGGTCCATCGGCATGGGTAAGTCCTGTCAAGGACAGGACGATCAAGAAGCATAGGCGTTTGTTCATTTCAATGAGATCAGGTAAGCGATGACATCGGTCTTTTCCTGCGCGCTGCATTCACGCGAGAAAACATCCTTGCAATTGCGCCGAAACCATTTGTCCACTTTGGCCTGATCTGTCAGTCGTTGCGGATTGATGGCCGGTGCCAATGGTGCGATGTGTTTGTGGGTTGATGCATGGCGCCCATCGCGCACGGGCGGCTCACCATGGCACGAGGCGCAAGACCACTCGCCTTGCTGACGCGTCCAGAGCGCCTGCCCACGCTGCGCACTGGCAGGCTGCTGTGCCTGCTGCTGCCAACGCGCCAGCTCTTGAGAAGGACTGGTGTCGGCGGCCTTGGCACTGGCACATGCCAACACAAGACCCAGCATCAACAATTGCACCTGAAACCACTTTGCATTGATTTTTTCCATGCCTCAAGGCTAACGAGGCCAGATGAAATCCCGCTTAAGCCGCTGGGCACCCTTGCGCTGCGCCACAACTGAATAAAGTTGATCTATTTTGTCAAGAATAATTGAAATGTGCATTGTGCACATTTATACTTGCGCAAACGGACCTTCACCATGACCACCCAGTTATCTCCGGATGGATTGCAATCAGAGCAGCAAGCACTCTTGGCAGTGCTCGAGCAACTGCTCAGCCCTTTGGCCAAGCTTTGTTTGGCCAAAGGTGTGTCTATTCAAGCGGCAGAAGAAATGATGCGGCGCGCCTTCATTCAGGGAGCTACCGAAGATTGCGATGGCCTGAACCCCACCCGATTGACCAGTCGTATCAGCACGATGACGGGTCTAACGCGACGCGAAGTAGCCCGTTTGCAATCGGAGGATGCACTTGCCCGTCCTCAAACCAGAACGGTCGCCACGGATGTTTTGACTTATTGGACAACGCAGTCCGACTACGTCAACAAGAAGGGCTTACCCATTCGAATCCCCAGAACTGGAGAGGCTCCGAGTTTCGAGGTGCTTGCCGCATCTGTAACCAAGGACGTGCATCCCAAGTCCATTCTGGCAGACATGGTTCGTCTTGGCCTTGTGGCGCACAACACGAAAAACGACACCGTCTCGGTCGTGGACGCGATCTTCGTACCCAAAAAAGATTGGCCGCAGATGGTGGGCTTCATAGGTGCCAATGTAGGCGACCACTTGCGGGCAAGCGTAGACAACGTGCTCCATGGCGGGGGTAAACATTTCGAGCAGGCCTTGCTGGCCGATGAACTATCAGAAGAGTCATTGGAGGCCGCCAAATCATTGATCACTGCCCAATGGCGCGACTTGCTGACTCAGCTTGGTCCGCAGTTGCAGTCGCTCATGGATGAAGACACGACCAAGGGCAGGCAAAAAAACCAGCAACTGCGCATAGGCCTTTACTCCTACAAAAGCGCTATGCAGACAAATCAACCCGGACCGAAAGGCCCCGCACAAGAGGAATCAAATGAGAAAAATTAAGCGGGTGCTGTGCACGCGAAGAACCGCCTTGTTAGGAATTGCAGGTGCCATCGCAGAAATCACTGGCTGCGGGGGTGGAGGTACGGATGTCGCTGGACTCTCCAGCGGCGGGACTGGCTCTTTCACATCCGGAACGATCAGCGGTTTCGGGTCCATCATCGTCAATGGGATTCGCTACAACGACGACAACGCTTCAATACTCTCGCAAGATGCTTCAAACGCCAACAATCGAGCGCTTGAGTTGGGTATGGTCGTCAACATCGAGGGCTCGGCAGTCACCCCGCCAGCAAACGCAACAGGTTTGCCAACGGCTACGGCCTACCGGATCACCTACGGTAGCGAGTGGATGGGCCCAGTGAGCAACAAAGGTGCAACAACCTTTGAAATTCTGGGTCACACCGTCGACGTCTTGGCGACGACCTTCTTTGGTGGTGCAGTACAGCAGTTCGCTGATTTGACGACAGCCCACTTTGTGGAAATTTATGGCTTTGTCGATCAAGTGGATGGTCACATACAGGCCAGCCGCATTGAAGTCTCGCTGGTTCAACCCACGTCGTACAAGCTTAGTGGCGCCATATCGCAGATCAATGCAGCAGGTCGGAGCGCAAATCTTGGGCTCACCCGGATCAACTGGTCTTCGGCTGCAGTTGTGCCTGCAGGCACCGCAGATGGAAGTTTTGTTCGTGTTCGCTTGAATCCAATCCCATCGGGCGCTGTTTGGACAGCATCTCAGATTGAGTTGTTGAATTCTCCTCTTGCTGATTTGCAAGATGACCACGATTACGAAGCAGAAGTCCATGGGAGCATCACTTCCTATCAATCGAGTTCTAGCTTCGTTGTGAATGGCATTCCTGTGAATGCCGCATCGGCCCGAATCACGGGCAACTTGGCTGCTGGAGTTGTGGTGGAAGTAGAGGGAAATATCCGAGCAGGTCAGTTGATTGCCAGCAAGGTGCAGGTCAAAACCTCCTCAGAGATCGAATCCCAGGAATTCGAGTTCTATGGCGTGATCAGCAACGTAACCGCCCAGACCTTCGAGGTTCGTGGCCAGACCTTTTATTTCGACAGCAGCACAGAAAACCGAAGCTTACTGACGAGAACTCCCTTGCCATATGTTGAGGTCAAGGCCAGCCGAAGCAATGGACGCTGGTACGCCTTTGAAATTGACCTCGAAGACTAATTTGCCCATCAGGAGAAAACCATGTCACACATCAAATTCAAAAAGAAGAAGCTCTCAATGCTCGTCCTGGCCGCTATCGCTGCTTCCCTCGCTGCTTGTGGCGGTGGTGGCAGCGGATCTGGGCCATTGGCAGCAGCCAACACCCTGACTGGTGTAGCCGTTGACGGCTACATACAGGGTGCCGCAGTGTTCTTGGATATCAATCGCAACGGTTTGGCCGATGCAGGTGAGCCAAGCACTACAACCGACCTTAACGGTCGTTACGCGCTTGACTACAGCTCCGTGACAGGTTCTGTGTCTGGCCTTCCTGTCGTGGTGACTGGTGGCGTGGACTCGGATACGGGTTTTGCTTTTGCTGGAAAGTTATCTGCGCCAGTTGAATCGGTAAGTCAGGCGCAGGTGGTAACACCGATGACAACCCTCGTCGATGCGATGGTCACGCAAGGTCTTGCCGAAGATGTGCCAGCAGCAAAGCAAAAAGTAGCCAGTGCGCTGGGGTTGACTGTGGATCAGCTTGCAACTGATCCTGTTGCAGCGATTGCCAACAATCCGGGGATCTATACAACAGCAGTAGCCTTGCAAAGATCTATCCAGATGTTGGCCAGTGCAAATGCTCGAACTGGTGAGTCCTCACACGAGTCACAGGAAAGAGTTGTCCGAGCACTTGCCACGGCCATCCGGTCTCAGACCTCCGCAGTTGATGTCAGTCAGCTTGTTGCCACTTTGCCACTGCAAAGCTCGGCGGCGGCTCAAGAGCTGGCCTCAGCACTGAGTAACTCTGTCAGAACAGGCGTGAACTCTGGTGGTCATGACGGAGCCAAAGCAGCACTCAAGGCCATGGATGAGATGCGTACACGCATGGAGTCCGACCACGATTACAGCTTGGCACGTGCGGCCAACAAAATTGACTCAGAGCGTGGGAAAAGCACATCCCGTCCCTATTACCACCTGACTCAAAACAGTTCCAGCACAACTGCGGTCAACACCATCCGCAATATTTCAGGAACTGCGGGAACAACACGGACGCAACCCATAAATACCGCGGGGCGATTACTAGCATCCAATTGCTTTCAGTGTCACGGCACAGGCGGTGTTGGAGGGTTTGACAGCATCCGGGGCAAGGAAGCCTCTGAGGTGCGTGAATACCTGAGTCAATCCGCCAACAGTTCCATCATGGCCGCGCATGCGCAGGGCTACACGACCGCTCAGCTCAACGCGATCATCTCTTACCTGCAACAGTGATATCGGAGGAAAAAATCATGAGAACAAACACCACGCCTTCACGCCGAAAAATGCTGATGTTGGCCGCTGCTGCGGTCACCACCGGAATCATCCCTGTCTTGGGCCATACAGACGACGACAGTCATGATGACTATGACTCTGATGGGAAATACGCATCTGGCAGCAACACTACTTTTGCTCTTGCTAACACTGGATTGACTGCCAATATCGTCGTAATAGGTGGTGGCATGGCGGGCGTGAGTGTCGCCAAGTACCTGCGGCTGTGGGGCGGCGCTGGTATCAAGGTGACTTTGGTCGAACCCAGCCTGACCTACACCTCCAACATCATGAGCAATCTGGTGCTAAACAACACCAGAACCATGAGCAGCTTGGCTTATGGCTACACCAGTGTTGCCACCAAGTATGGTGTTGTGATCAAGCAAGCGGCCGTACAAAGCATCAACACCACCATCAAGTCCGTCGCCTTGTCGGATGGAAGCACATTGGCCTATGACCGACTGATTGTCGCGCCCGGCGTTGATTTCATGGACGCATATGGCCTTACCCAATCGGATTACGAGAACAAGACACCACATGCTTGGCGGGCAGGACCACAGACTGAGCTTCTGCGCACACAGTTGGCCAACATGTCGAACAATGGCACATTTGTGATGACCATTCCCAAGGCGCCCTACCGCTGCCCACCTGGGCCTTACGAGCGGGCGTGTTTGGTGGCGGACTTTCTGAAGAACTACAAGGGTTCTGCTTCAAAAGTCATCATCCTGGATGAAAACGCATCCATCCAAGCTGAGGTGGACAACTTCACATACGCTTTCAACTCTATTCACAGAGGTGTCATTGACTACCGCCCTGGTGTCACCAACATCCAGATCAACCCTGACACCAAGGTGGTGACTTACACAGACCAACTTCTTGTAAGCCAGTCCATCAATGCCCAGGTGGTTAATCCGATTCCCCCACACAGAGCTGCGGGCAGCGCACCTGGTGGCTGGCTAGCAAATGCCGGATTGAACAACAGCCCCTCGAACGGTGTACCTGATGGTCGTTGGTGTGTTGTGGATGTGCTCAGCTACGAATCGACAGCAGTCGCCGGCGTTCACGTGATTGGGGATGCATCCAGCTGCGGATTGCCCAAGGCAGGCCATGTGGCTAATCAGGAAGCCAAGATCTGTGCCGATGCAATTATCCGGATTACGGGGGGGCAGGCACCTGACAGTGGACCAGTAGCCAACTCTGCCTGTTATTCGCCCATTACTGCTTCTACAGCATCGTGGCTAACTGCTGTGTATCAATACGACGCAAGCACTCGCAAGATGGCTATTGCGTCCAATGGTGGTGTTACTTCGGGGGCCAGAGCAACCGAAGCGGCAAACATCACAAACGGAAATTTCAGACAGATGAATACCTGGTTCAATACCCTGATGGGCGACACGTTTTCTTGATCGTAAAAGGGTTCAACTGGTCATGTTTTGAAGCTGAAAGGGGCTGCAGACGACTGCTCTTGGGGAGAAGAATGAGTGTCTGCATGTGGCCGAATGCGTGAGGTCACTGTGCCGCCTTGAATGGCCACGCCGATAGCCTTGATCCTGGTGTCGCAGAAGGAGAAGATCACATCTCCAGCCAAGACCTCTTTCATGTTCTCGTAGAACTGGTTGCGTCCGCCATCGGAACGGGTTTTGGGTGACCACAAAAAGCCTCCCGGCACCTCGGTCTTGTACGTCTGATTTTGGTTGACCCACCAATACCGCATTGATCATGCTCCATTTGCCATTGTCAGTTACATGTTACGTGTGGACGAGCCATTATTGGGGATGACAGTCCTTGTTTTATGCGTTTGAGATGCCGCTTGTATTTGTCGCTCAAATTGAGTTTTGGCGACGTTTGCTGAATTTATGCAGAATTCGGAATAATTTCTGCACGTGAGAGAACGGCCGGTCATAAAAGCCGAAGGTTTGAAGGAATTTACCCCACCCCCCCTCCTGAGAGGGCAGAGCTTTTGACACTTCCGCCGCCCCCGCCGTCAATGATTACCGGGACCGAGGAAAAGGGAAAGAAAACGGTAGCTACTACTGCCGCCGTTTTCTTTCCTATAGGACGGCAGCACTAGTTCACCAGTCGTAAGTCCCATCCGCTTTGTCTGAGTCGAAGGACTTGATCCCACAGTCAGGTTCTTTGGGCTCGTAGAAACTTCCGACCTTTCCACGCTTGCCGCGATACACGATGGAACCCTCCATGCAGAGTTCATCAAGGCATTCTCGCAACTCCTTACGGGTCAAATTCAGCTGGGGTGTCACCTGATCAAGCTGAGTGTTGTTGTAGCGCTTTCCCTTGCTGAATTCGGAACTGATGAATTCGAACACCTGATCCATGTTCCGCCGTTGCAGGTCGGCCGTGCTCAACTCAGAGATAGACTCTTGGGTGAACGTGAATCCGCTCCTGCGGATGTAAATTGATGCCGGCCGCTTGCAATAGCTCAATTTCGCGAAGTGCATCACCAATCCACTTTCATCTTCCTCCAGTGAAATGCCTGTCTTCTGGAACCATTCCTGAGCCTCAACGGGAAGCATCACCACAACCATGCGGCTGCCATCCGCAAGTGCACTTCCACCACGCCCGGAGTACTGGTCCGAGGTTTTCTCACGGGCGTTGGCCTTGCCCGTGTGGTGAATGCCTTCGATGCAACAGTCCAGCTTATTACGGAAGACCCGGAATGCCTCAATCAGGCCTTGTTCAGCATCGTTGACACGACTTTCGCCAACTCCAAAGGACACCAGCGGGTCGAAGATGATCCAGTCAGGCTGGAAGAGCTGACAAGCCTCAACCATCGCATCAATGTTTTCGAAATGGGGTTGCACCACGTCTTCATCAATACGCGACAAGCGATAGCCAGTGCCGGAGACATCCAGAATCTGAACGTTATTCAACACCTGATCAATTTCCTCTGAATTCAGAAACATTTCATTCAAGATGATGCGCATCCGGGCGACCAGGATTTCACGGCTGTCCTCATGAGTGACCATCACTGTCTTGATCGGTGCTGGCGGCTTCTGACCCCAAAGCTCGTTGCCCAGTGCCAGCGTGATCGCTTCAAACAGCGCCACAGTTGTCTTGCCAGTACCGCCTGCACTAACGCGGATACGTACGTCGGCATAGATGAGCCCCGGCAGAATCACCCGCGGCGTCAGCTTTGCGCCCTGCAATTCAGTGCGGCTAATGGGATTGATGAGTTAGCCCCCTGAAACACAGTCCCGTCGGTATTCCTTAAACTAAGAAACAGGAATATGACCATGGATATGACTATGTCTTCAGCAACGCCTTCTCGGGTGGAAGTGGTGACAAGCGTT
>JBEEJZ010000215.1:0-2691 GCA_041168905.1 Pseudomonadota bacterium
TTGCGCAGAACAGACGCCCAAGCTCATAGACCCGACGAGAACGAGAGACCTAATGACATGCCCAGGCCGAATTTTTATAACAACCGCTCGGTGCATTTCTCTCTTCATCCTCATGCATTCCCACGAATTCCAAGAACCGTTTCGCATTTGCTGAGACGGACCATTGCGCCAAAATGCTCACTCGGTGAGCAGCTCGTTGCAAGTAGTTATGAATCTATCGCAGGACTGCTGGGAGTGGTATCCCGCATTCAAGGGGGGGCAAGAATTTAGTGCATCTGTGCACGTATTCGTGCCCTGTACTTTTTCACCTTTGGGCACGTCAAAAAAACGGACTAAGGTATGGATCTAAGCTTGGATCGTATGGACCCCAGCTTGGATCCCAGTATGAAGGAACCGTACCTGTACCTCCCGCAACGGCGTCCAGCTGCTGATCGGACAACTCCATCGATCGAGCCGGGATCACCAGCGTGAATTCCTGTGCCGTGTTTTCCACCACCTTCATCTTGAGTCCCGCCGGTATCGCGATTCCTTCGGCCTTCAACGTCCCGGGCGGATCGGCCAGCAGGCGTTGCTTGAAGGCGGCGTCGGCCCAGCATTTGGCGATGAGCTGTTGTATTCGTTTAGCTTGATCTGACATGTTCGATCCTTTGCTGTTGCGTTCAGTTACTCAGAAATTGGCTACGCGGGCTGCTTCGCCTGCCTTCGACCTATTTCTATAAATGAGTAACGGATTGCGTAATTTGGTTGCATAACCAAGTTGCGTTTCGACCTTAAAAAATCATGGTGATGTGGACCGAGTCCTCATCGCGCGTCACGCTCACGTTGTCACAGCAACTGCGCGCGAGCTTGATCATCTTGGTGTTCTCGGGAAGGATTTCGGCCTCAAAGCCACGGATGCCGCGGCCTTTTGCGTGCTCCACCAACCGCCTTTGCAGCGCGCCACCCAGGCCGGTACCCTGCCACTCGGTGCTCACCATAAAAGCTGACTCGGCCAGATTGGTCGAGGGGTTCACAAAGTAGGACGCGTGGCCTATGAGTTTTTCGTTCTCGCGCGAACCGTGCACCGCCACAAAAGCCACCGAGAGCTTGTAGTCCAGGTTGCACAGCTTTTGCACCTCGTTGGTGGAGAGTGCCTTGACCTGGCGGAAAAAGCGGGTGTAGCGGTCGTCGTTGGGCAGGCCGTAAAACAAGGCCTTGACGCCGGCCGCGTCGGTAACTGTGGCAGGTCGCAGCGTGATGGCCTTGCCGTTGCGCAGCGTGATGTCGACCTCGTCTTCCACCGGATAGGGGAACGCGCTTTCGATGGTGCAAGACGCCTCCAGAAAACCCAGCTGCTTGGCCTCGACAAGCAAACCGTCGCGGAACTTGGGGTGGGCCAGCGCAATCAAGGAGAGCGCTCGCTCGCGGATGGATTTGCCGTGCAGATAGGCAATGCCGAACTCGGTGACGATGTAGTGCACATCGCTGCGCGCCAGCGTGGCCGCCTCACCCGCGGCCAGCAGCGGGCGTATGCGAGAACTCAGGCCATCGTCTGTGGTGGCTGTCAGGCAGACGATGGGTTTGCCTCCAACCGAGCGTGCGGCGCCGCGCACAAAGTCCACTTGCGCCCCCAAGCCGCCATAGAGCTGGCCCTCGAATTGGTCGGAGCAGACCTGGCCCGTCAGGTCGATGGAAAACGCCTGGCTGATGGACACCATCTTGTGCTGTGCCGCAATCACCTCCTGGTTGGCGACCCACTCCATGGGGTGCAGCGAGAACAGCGGGTTGCCGTCCATGATGTCGTAGAGCGCGCGACTACCCAGCACAAACGAGGCCACGATGCGGTTCTTCAACTGCGACTTGGCGCGCCCGGTCAGAATGCCTTTTTCCAGTAAGGGGAGGATGGCATCGGTGAGTACATCCGAGTGCAGGCCCAAGTCCTTGCAATCGGACAAATACTTCAGCGCCTCGTTGGGTATGCGCCCAAGACTGATCTGCAAGGTGGAGCCGTCATCGATGATGCCGGCAATGTATTTGGCGATCTGCTGCACTACCTGCTCCGTGGCCACAAGGTGCCGGTACTCCTGCACCGGGGTGTGCACCACCACCAGTTTGTCGATGTCCCGAACGTGCAGCGTGGTGTCGCCCTGGGTGCGCGGCATGGCGGCATTGACCTCCGCTATTACCAGCTTGGCCGCGCTCACGGCCGCCGGAATAATGTCCACCGACACGCCCAGACTGACATAGCCAAAGGCGTCGGGTTCCGACACCTGTATCAAGGCCACGTCCAGCGGCTGCGAGCCTTTTTCAAACAACTCGGGCACCTTGGAAATCTGGATGGGCACGTATTCCACCAGCCCCTGCTGCGCCGCCGCGCGCATGTCGGAGCCGACAAAAAAGGAGCGGTGGCGAAAGCGTGTGACGGCCCGGCCGCTCTCGTCATGGGCCACGGCGTTGGTGGTGACGAAGTGCACCAGCTCCACATCGGGGGGGGGGTTGGGCATGGCCTCTAGCGCTTCCACCAAGGCTCGGGGTGTGGCGCAACCGGTGCCGACAAACACCCGGTTGCCAGCCTGAATCAGGCTGGCGGCGAGCGGGGCGGTGGTGACTTTTTGCGGAAAACGCTCGTTGAGCGCATCGAATGGAAGATGTGACATTTATTGTGAATCTATCGCAGGACTGCTGTGAGCGGTATCCCGCGTTTACGGGGGG
>JBEEJZ010000216.1:0-5264 GCA_041168905.1 Pseudomonadota bacterium
GCTTGCTTGTGCCCCTGTGCAACGACACCCAGGCCCAAGTTGAAGATGCAGTGCAATGGCTCGGTGGGATGGCTCCGTCTATGCAGGGACAGAGCAGGAATGTCCGTCCAGTAATCCCCATCGGATTGGGCAATCGCCTCTATGGCTCTGGCCAGCCTAAATACTTCAAATTTTGCCGGCTCAGTGATTAATTTCGCTTTTTTCACGCGGTACCAGTCGGGTTGGATATTCCTCCCACTTTATCGAGAAAGTGAGACGCATTCATCTGACAGTCTTCAAACTTGCCAAATCAGGCAATAACTGCGATGTTTCAGGCAAGCATTTTTATGGCCCCTACGCAACAATTTGGCATCGGCTTTTAACCGGCACATGCCGCACCAGCCCTCACTTCTACCCAACTGATAAGGAATATCCCATGCGCAATCAAAAAATCTGGTTCATCACAGGCGCAGGTCGTGGACTCGGCGTTGACCTGGTGAAGGCCGCTCTGGCCGCAGGCCACGCCGTTGTGGCGACCGGCCGCGACCCGGCAAAGGTCGCGGCTGCAATCGGTGAGCACGCTGACCTGTTGTGTCTGAAGCTTGACGTCACTGTCATGGACGAAGCCAACGCTGCCGTCGACGCCGCACTGGCCAAGTTCGGACGTATTGATGTACTGGTAAACAACGCTGGCAACTTCAACGCTGGATTCTTCGAAGAGCTGAGCCCAGAGCAGGTGCGCAATCAAGTTGAAACCCTGCTGTTCGGTCCGATGAACGTTAGCCGCGCAGTGCTGCCCAGCATGCGCAAACAGCGCGGCGGATTGCTGCTCAACATCTCATCCACCGCTGGCATCACGGGCGGCATGTTCTGCACCGCTTACGCAGCCGCGAAATTCGGTCTTGAAGGGTGGACTGAATCCCTCGCCATCGAAATTGCACCCTTTGGAATCCAGACGATGCTGGTCGAACCGGGCTTTTTCCGCACGGAGCTGCTGACAGCAGAGTCCACTACGTTTGCCAAGCCCAGCATCCCGGATTACGCGGACCGCAGCCAGGCGACCATCGACGCCTGGAGTGGCATGAGTGGGAAGCAAGGCGGCGATCCTGCCAAGCTCGCTCGGGCCATCGTTCAATTAGCCGGCCTCGATGTCCCCCCCGTCCGCTTCGCCGGCGGCATGGATGCAGTGGCTGTGTTTGAGGGCAAGGCCCAGGCACTGCAGGCTGAAGCGGCCGCGCATCGGGAACTCTCGACCGCGCTGGCTCATGGCGAGGCATGAGTGACACCGCAGTTGCACGGCGAATCAGCTCTTCAATGCAACCCATGAACAGGCGCCAAAGCATGACCTTCTTTGCATTGGTGCCTGTTGCGCTCGGAGTAACCGTCTTTGTCGCTATGGCGGCAAAGGACCAGAGCTATGTGCCAAGCCCGGAATACTCCCCGTCTGGGGTGCCGAGCGGCAAAGCTGCCGTTGTGTACTACTCACGCTCCGGTCATTCTGAAGCTGTTGCCCGTGAGATTGCACGGCTGTTCAACTCGCCAATTGCGCGAATTACTGCGGGCTACCCATTGAGCTTTTCAGGGCAAGGCAAAGCTCTGGCCGATGCGGGAGCTAACGCTCTACCAACCATTGAAGCGGAGCCAATCGACCTGCAGCTCGTCCGACGCATCTACCTTGTGTCTCCGACCTGGCTGTTCCGGCCTGCAACACCTCTTTGGGCCTACGTCGAGCAAACCGACCTAACGGGCAAAGAAGTCGTACTGTTCACGACTGGCAACAGTCGCTTAGAGCAGACTGAGATTGATGCGTTTGCAATGCGAGTGGAGGCTCGCGGGGGCCAACTGATTCGCCACGTTTTTCTGCGCCGCGGACGCATATACCGGCAGATGAGTCGTGATGAACTTCTGTATGCGGCCCGCCTATCGGCGATTGGCATCGACTCACAATTGCGAAAATGACTGTTGCAGCACTGAAGTTCGACTAAGAACCCGGCGTTGTCAATAAGTTTTGATCTTCCATTCTGACTGCTTGAGCTGTTGAAGATTTTTGATTCTTGCCCAATCGATTGACCGCATTGAATGCGTTGGGCTCATTGGATTTTTCCCCAAAATTCAAGCGCACTTACATTGAATTTTTCAGCACACTCAACTTGTGGAGCATGGCCAACACTGGCAGACTGTCCGACACCGTTGCTACCGTCGAATGCGGCAGTCCTGTATGTTTGGTGTTCAAGACAGAATAGAGGCAATACAGCCCACTGAGCCAGGGCGACTGGCTTCCGGCGACAACATATCACTGGTGTCCTTCCGTGTTTAGCGCCGCAGCTATGAAGTCGACGAGAGCCTTCACTCGCAGCGAGGTCCTATGCCGCTCTGCATAGATGGCGTAAATGTCGGCATCCGGGCTGGTAAAACTCGGTAAAACTTCGACCAGCTTGTGGGCATATATGTATTTGCGCACGTCCCACTCCGCTCGTAAAAGAATGCCGTGTCCATCTAAGGCCCAAGATACTGCCACACCGCCATCGTTGGTCGTGAGGTTTCCCCGCACCTTCACGCTTGTTGTTTTGCCGCCAGTGGACTTGCCCGTTGCGGCGGTAAAGCGCCACAGGCCGTAAGCCTCATCGCCCTGCCGGATGCCAATGCAATTGTGGCGCGTCAGCTCGTCGGGAGATTTGGGCACGCCAAAGCGTTTGATGTACGCCGGGGACGCTACAAGTATGCGGCGGTTGGGGGCAATGAAGCGTGCAATGGAACGGGAGTCGGGCGGAGTGCCAAAGCGGAAACACACGTCATAAGTGTCGTCCGTGATGGGCGGTGGGTTGACCGACAACTGGAGTTGGACATCCACTTTCGGGTTGTGTCGACAAAAGTCGGAGATCAATGGGGCAATATGGCTGCGCCCAAACCCCAGCGTGGCATTGACGCGCAACAACCCTTGGGGCTCGGCGAACGAACCTGAAAGCCGGTTTTCCAGCTCGTCCATATCGCTTTGCATCTTGCGTGCGAAGTCCAAATACACCTCGCCCTCGGGCGTCAGGCTCATGCGGCGCGTGGTCCGGTTGATCAATGGAATGCCGATGCGTGACTCCATCAGACTCAAGTGACGGCTTACTGCGGCGGTGGATATGCCGAGTTCCCGCGCTGCTGCGCTGAGAGAGCCCGCATTAACCAGTGCGGCAAAAAAACCAAGATCCGCTGGCTGAATGATTTTCTTCATGACTATTAACTTCAAGTAAACAATGAATTCACTATAGCGACATTTTTTTAACTAAGGCGGTTATACAGTCTCATCAACGTCAGACACCTAAACGGTTAATCAACAAAGGAGACTCCAACATGTCCGGCAAATTCCAGCAATTACCCCTCATCGCACTATTCGGCCTGGCGACGGGAGTCGCAAACGCACAGGCCTGGCCAACCAAAACGGTGACCATCGTGGTTCCTTTTCCGGCAGGGGGCACCACCGATGTATTAGCCCGTGCCATCTCCAACAAGCTGGCGGCTGCCGTCGGCCAAGCGGTCATCGTGGACAACAAGCCGGGTGCCGGAGCCACGCTTGGCGCAGAGCTCGTGGCCAAGGCACCAGCAGATGGGCATACCCTGTTGATGGGTGCCGTGCACCACACTGTGGCGACTAACTACTACAAGACCATGCGGTACAACTTCGAGAAAGACTTTGCTCCGATCACGACGGTGGCGCTGGTGCCCAATGTGATGACGGTCAGCGCCAAGTCCCCCTACAACAGCGTCAAGGATCTGGTTGCTGCCGGCAAGGCTGCACCCGAGAAGCTCTCCTACGGCTCCAATGGCAATGGCACGGCGCAGCACATGATCGGCACGCAGTTTCAAATGGAAACTGGAACCAAGGTGCTCCACGTTCCTTACAAGGGCAGCGCTCCCCTGACGACCGATTTGCTGGGCGGGCAAGTTGACATGTCGTTTGACACGGTCACACCGGTGTTGCCCTTCATCAAGGAAGGCAAGCTCAAAGCGCTAGCGGTGACCACGGCCAAGCGGTCTTCTGCGCTGCCCAACGTGCCCACATTGCAGGAAGCAGGCGTGCCAAACATCGCGATTGGCACCTGGTTCGGCCTGCTGGCACCTGCGGCCACACCCTCTGCCGTCGTGGCCCGCTTGAACACCGAATTGGTCAAGATCATTCAGTCGCCCGAGTTCAAGAAGCAGATGATGGACATCGGTGCTGAGCCGGTCGGCAACAAGCCCGAAGAAATGGGAAAGCAGGTCCGGGAAGAGACAGAGAAGTTCGCCCGACTGGTGAAAGACGGAAAGATCAACCTCGAATGACGCAAACTCAGGAGAATGCAATGGACAAAGAAATTGCCGTACAGTCGCTGACGGATACCATGGCCAAGTTCACCGCCTATATCGGTAAACGCCTGCCTAAGGACGTCAAGGCCAAGCTGGCGGACCTGCGCACTATGGAAACCAATCCGCTTGCCAAGTCCATCTACGATTCCATGCATGGCAACCAGGAGGCGGCAGATCGGTTGAACCGTCCGAGTTGCCAAGACACTGGTGTCATCCAATACTTCATTGAAGCCGGCTCGAACTTCCCTCTCATCGGGGAGCTCGAAGAGGTGCTGCGCGGGGCAACGGAAGGAGCAACCCAGATGGGCCCTCTGAGGCACAACGCAGTAGAAACCTTTGACGAAAAAAACACTGGTACTAACACTGGCACACAGATTCCTTGGCTCGACTGGCGTATTACCCCCGGTCTGGACAGTTGCACCATCGACGTCTACATGGCTGGTGGCGGGTGCACCCTGCCAGGCGCTGCGAAAGTATTGATGCCGGGTCAGGGTTATGAAGGTGTAGCCGAATTTGTGATGGATGTGATTACCGAACGTGGAGTGAATGCTTGCCCCCCACTGCTGGTGGGCGTGGGAGTTTCCACTTCGGTTGAAACGGCGGCCAGGCTATCCAAGCTAGCCATTTTGCGTCCGGTCGACTCTAGAAGCTCCAATGCCAAAGCAGCCCTGATGGAGGATCTTCTGGAGCAGGGGCTCAACGAGATCGGCATCGGTCCCCAAGGCCTCACTGGCAACAACAGCGTGATGGGGGTCAACATCGAATCAAGCGCTCGTCACCCGTCAACCATCGGAGTGGCAGTAAACACAGGTTGCTGGGCGCATCGCCGCGGAAAAATCCGTATCCACGCGGACATGTCTTATGAAATTTTGTCGCACGAAGGAGTAGTGCTATGAAAAAAGTCCTGACCACGCCCATCCGCGATGAAGACTTGACGGACCTGAACGTTGGCG
>JBEEJZ010000217.1:0-13725 GCA_041168905.1 Pseudomonadota bacterium
CAGCACATAAAGCCGCATTGCCCCAAACGGGGCGATGCCACGGCATGCCGACCTCACGCCCGCAAGGCCAGTTCGCGGTCGCGAGCACCTACAACGGCACCCGCCAAGCCAGAGAGCTCGCCCGCCATCAGCGCCAGCAGGTCTTCCAGGGTGACGATGCCGACCAGGCGCCCGGCTTCATCCACCACCACCAGCCTGCGCAAGCGCTTGCTGCGCATCAGGCCCACCGCGTCGAGTGCGTCCATCTCAGGCGTTGCGGTCACCAAAGTGCCCGACATCACGTCGCCTGCCGTGAAAAGGGCGGTGTCCAGCCCCTCGGCCATCACAGCCAGCACCAGGTCTCGATCCGTCACGATGCCAATAGGTCGGCTTTTCTCCTCAGCGTCCACCACCACCAAAGCTCCCACATGGTGACGGCGCATCAATTGGGCAGCCGCAACAACCTTAGTGTCGGGCTCAGCAACGGCGACGATCCCGGTGGCCAGGGATTTGAGAGTGGCGGGCATATGTTTACTCCAGTTTTCTAAGGGTTGACGGGCAGGCCGGATGGCGCTGCCTGCCCAGAGGCGGCATCTTTACGGTCCGGCACAGCCAAGGCATCGTGATGTTTCCGGACCAAGCCGTGAAACTCCTCAAATGGGCCACTGGGCAGGTAAACCCGATAGCCACTTTCGGTGACCAAGATCGAGTCCCCAGCCACCGCATGCGGCCAAAGTTGTTCGATCCGCCCCAGCCCCAAACCGACGAGATCAGCCAGAACCTCCTCACGTTGTTTGTGAGGATAGGACTCGCACAAGGCCTCCACCCTGACCGCTTGCGACAAGGGCAAATGCAAGGTGTAGGACCGCAAGGGTCCGCTGGGATCAGTTTGCTTCTGGGTCATGTGCTTCCACGAACCGGCAGGGCGGTTCACGCGTTGTGAAGATCATGCTGCCGGTGGTGGCACCGGGGTTTGAGCAAGCTCATGTGGGACAGGTTCTGGCGGGTTCATGAGCTTGCGTATGTCGTCTTCTGCCAGGGTTTCACGCTCCAGCAGCAAACGGCTCCCCTCCTCCAGAACAGACTGGCGCAAGCGCAGCAACTCGCTCGCCTTCTGAAAAGCGGCTTCCACCAGCTGCCGCACCGCACAGTCAATTTCGCGGGCCGTTTGCTGCGAATACGGTGGATTGCCAGCCGGCAACTGCAGGCCCTCCGGCAAGGGGGTCAAGGGGGTGGTGGGTTGCCCTTCGAGTGCGACCAGACCCAGGGTGGGGTCCATGCCAAAACGCACCACCATGCTGCGCGCGATGTCGGTCGCCCGGGCCAGGTCGTCACTCGCGCCGGTCGAGGCATGGCCCAGTAAAAGCATCTCAGCCGCCCTCCCCCCCAGCAGCATGGCCATCTTGTGCTCCAGCTCCTGGTGTGTCATCAGGTAGCGGTCTTCGGTAGGGCGCTGGATGGTGTAGCCCAAGGCCCCTATGCCCCGGGGAATGATCGACACCTTGTGCACCACGTCCAGACCCGGCAGGCTCAGCGCCACCAGGGCATGCCCCATCTCGTGGGTGGCGATGATGCGTCGTTCTTGCGGGTTCAGGATGCGGTTGCGTTTCTCCAGGCCCGCCACGATGCGCTCGATGGCCAGGGTGAAGTCCGCCAGCGTCACAGCAAGCGCCAGCCGGCGTGTCGCCATCAACGCGGCCTCATTGACCAGATTGGCCAGATCCGCCCCCGAAAAGCCGGGCGTGAGAGCCGCCACCTGGTCAGGGTCCACGCCTCCATCCAGGTGCTTGATGCGCTTGAGGTGCACATTCAGGATCTGCACACGTCCCCGCCGGTCGGGGCGGTCCACCAGCACCTGCCGGTCAAAGCGGCCGGCCCGCAACAAAGCCGGGTCCAGTATTTCAGGCCGGTTCGTGGCCGCCAGCAGCACCAGACCACTGCTGGTGTCAAAACCATCAAGTTCGGCCAGCAACTGGTTCAGGGTTTGCTCTTTCTCGTCGTGCCCGCCAAAGCCGTAGGCCCCGCGCGCCCGGCCCAGAGCATCGATCTCGTCGATAAAGACAATGGCCGGGGCCTGGGCACGGGCCTGCTCGAACAAGTCCCGCACCCGCGCCGCCCCCACCCCCACAAACATCTCCACAAACTCGGATCCGTTGATTGAAAAAAATGGCACGCCGGCCTGGCCTGCCACCGCACGTGCAAGCAGTGTCTTGCCGGTTCCCGGCGGCCCCACCAGCAAAATGCCCTTGGGTATGCGCGCGCCCAGGCGGCCATAGGCGGTGGGATCTTTCAGGAAATCGACGATTTCGTGCAGCTCCTCTTTGGCTTCATCAACGCCAGCCACATCGTCAAAAGTCACCTGGGTATCGCTCTCCAGAAAGACCCTGGCCTTACTCTTGCCGATGGACAACAAGCCACCCCCCAGCCCGCTGCGCTCTCCCATGCGGCGAATCACAAACGCCCAGATACCCATGAAGATCAGCGTGGGTGCGACCCAGGACATCACATCACGCCAGAAGCTGCTTTGCACAGCCCCGCTGAAACGCACGCCATAACGCGACAGATCCCCTGCCAGACCCGGCTCGACCCGGTTGGTCAGGAACCTCTTCGGAGCCTGGTTCGCTGCCTGCCCCAGCACACCTTCGATGTGATCCGGATAAACCAACAGCTCCTGCACATTGCGGCTTTCGAGTTCGCGCAGAAAGTCGCTGTAAGGCAAGACCTGCAAGGTCTGCAACTGCCCGGCGTACTGGTAAAGCCACGCCAGCAACAAGCCTGCAACAGCCACCCACCAAAGATTAAATGGCTTTCGCGGTGCCGCGGCACCAGCACCAGCACCAGCACCTTTGCCGGCGCCTTTGTCAGCGCCTTTACCAGCGCTCATTTACTCCTCGGCCAGATGCGGCGGGGACTGGCCTTCGGCCGGCTCACCCGTCTCTGGGTCCAGCCAATCGGCGATACCCAGGCTCTCTTCCACCTCATGCAGACTGGTGCCAGGTGCGACCGCCTCAACGCTGCTGGCATCGCGATCTGCCTGAACAGCGGCTAAGGTGTCAAAGGGCCCGAACTCCTGATGGCCATCCAGGGCGCACCAGTAATAGCCGTCGGGGCGGTGCACGATGAGCTCAGGCTCCACCTCATCCATGGAGGCGTCAATCAAAGCCGGTACAGGCTGGGAAGCGTGCCTGTTATTCAAACGCGCCCTGGTTGAACCTGGGCTAGGCGACAAATGAGGGGGACGTTGGGCCATGTGCAATCTCCTGAAGCCCTAGCGTCGGGGATCTGGACCTAGCGGCCCTTGCGATTGCGCATGGCTAGGAGCAGATAAGTTCAGCGTGCGTCGATGGCGGCCAGGGTTCCCATCATGCGCAACGCCCTGCCGTCGGGCGCGCGCTGTGTAACCGCGCCACGTGTCATGACTTTGCACCAGGCCCCGGCCTGACTGCGCACTCGGTAGGTCTGAACCACCGATGGCAACTGGCCCTGAAAGTGGTTCTGTATCTGCTGCAGCAGTAACGGCCAGTCGTCCGGGTGCACCGATCCGCGCAGTTGCTCCAAAGTCAACTGCGTGTCTGGGCTTTGAGCGCCAAAGAGAACACCAAAACGTGCAGAGTGACTGAACTCCCCCGTGGCGACATTCCAGTCCCACGAGCCCTCGCCAACAGCGTCAATCACCTGTTTCCAGCCATCCTCTGCGCGCTTGCACTCATCCTGTCTCAACCGAGGTTCAGTCACATCCACCAGCACCAGGGATACGGCACTGGCGTCTGAGTTCGCTTTCAAACTGGCGAGCCAATGGCTGGGCTTCATGCCGTCGCACTCCAGACGGATTTCAAAACGCTGCACATCTTCCGCGGTTGCCGCCGCCATCTCTGAGTGGAAACGGCTCAGGTCTTCTGTCACCAGAAAAGTACCAAAGTCTTGTCCCAGGAGGCGCACCCGCTCCAGACCCAGGCAACGCGCGGCAGCAATATTGACTCTGTTGATAATGCCGCGAACACTCAGGCTGAGCATGGGAACAGGGGCAAAGTCGTAAAGTTCCCGGTATCGGTTAACCGCTTGATCCAGCTGCAAGCGGCTGTGCTCATGGTGCTCATTCTGGAGCTCCAGCTCCATCAGCCTGAGTGTCAAATCTTCCAGGTAAACACGGGTTTCGGAGGGCAAATTGGAGCCGGGGGTGCCCGCACCATTGCGCATGAGACGCCTTTGGGCCAAACGGCGCATTTCGTCCTGGCCCAGCGGATTGATCAGGTAGGCCATGTTGGATTCATCCCCCGAGTCGCCCTACAGGACGACTCACAAGACATGGCAGCGGGGCGAAAAACAAAGCCGGGGTCAGACCTGTTGACATAGGTCGACTCAATAAAAACAACATCACTTCTTCCCTTTGGAGCCGTCGAATCGCGGCGCTGGACCTCAATTTTACGAGCCGTCTGTGCGGCTTTGCACCAATTGAGCGCGTTTGGAGTGCTTACCCTTCAAAATCGCGCAAAGCCTGCGGCGACAAAATCGTGATGTCACGCTTGGCCACTTCAATAATGCCCATTTGGTGGAGGGCTGACAGGGCCCGGCTTACGGTCTCCAAGGTAACGCTCAGGTAGCTGCCGATATCGCGCCGGGTCATGGGCAGGGTGAAGGCACGTGGCGAGTAGCCCATCGCCGCAAAACGCTCAGACTGCAAGCGTATGAAACGTGCTACCCGGGCTTCGGACTTGGCGGCGTGGGACGACGCGTAGGCGGCCTGCTCTTTGACAATTTCACGGCTGATGGCCCAATATGCCATGCGCTCGATGTCATTGCTGCTGCGACCGGGCATGAACATCTCGTTGGCAGGCAAACGAATCAGATCGCAATCGGTCAGGGCTACGGCTTCGCTGGCATATTGGCTACGACAAACACCGTCAAAACCCAGCAGGTCACCTTTCATGGAAAAAGAGAGCACATGCTCATTACCGTCGTCGTGGGTCACGGTGGACTTGATGGAGCCCAGGCGCAGCACATACAGACCGTCAAACGTCTGACCCATGCGGTAGGCCGACTGCCCTGCCTTGACACGACGACGACGAAAGCGACGGTCTTCCACACTACCGTCGAGTCGCCCGTCGTAATGCAGCAGATCGATCACCTCCTGCGCACTGGACCACGCCTCTTCCAGCATGGGTTTGCGCACCGATGGCACAGAGGCAGGTATCGAAGTCCAGCGGGAAGGGCCCGTGCCGGGGGTAGAAATGATGGATGTATGAGGTGTAGGGGTGTTCATCATTGGGGTTCCTCTCTTGCCAGACCCGGTGCCCGGTGGGCACAAACACTGATCTGGCCCGATAACTGTAGATTCGCACCGCCCCAGCGTCTGTAGGGAGTTCTTGATTCAACTTGACAGATTTCATCAACAGGTTAACTTGCGAATACCCCGTATGTGTATGTTCCCCTACTCTGAAGTGTCGACCAGCCCAGACCGGATGGCGAAGCGCACCAGCGCCGGCACATCACCCACCCCCAGCTTGGCCATCAATCGACTGCGGTAGGTGGCCACAGTCTTGGGGGAGAGGTGCAACTCCAGACCGATCTCGGTGCTTGAGCTGCCTTTCACCACCATGGCAATGATTTGTCTTTCACGCGGCGACAACGAGGCCAGGGGGTCGTCAGCATCTTGTGCGAACGACTGCACCGCCAGATCGGCAACCTCGGCCCCCATGTGACGCCGGCCCGACACCGCAGCGTCGATGGCCGCCGCCAGGTCCTCGCCAGCCGACCCCTTGAGCACATAACCCAAAGCCCCCATGCGCAGCGCCTCAGCCACATGGCGCGGCTGGGCCGACATGGTCAACACCACGCAACGAGTGGGCAAACGGCGGCGCTGCAACTCGCCCAATAGTTCAAATCCCGAGCGATTGCCCAGATTCAAATCCAGCAATAACACCTGGGGCCGCAAACGCTGCAGGTCGGCCAGTGCACTGGTCGGCTCGGCCGACTCCCCTACCACCTGATGACCCCAGGCTTGCAACAAGGACGCCAGGCCGGCGCGCATGATGGGGTGATCGTCGACCAGATAGACCGTACTCATGTCTGCTTCCTCCAACTCAAGCACACCCGCGTACCGCCTGCCGGGTGGGGTGCGACCTCCAGACTGGCACCTATACCTCGAGCCCGTTCGTTCATGCCCGTCATGCCCAAGTGGCCGGGCCGAAACGGAACAGCGCCTTCAGGCAGGCCTTTGCCGTCATCCAGAACCTCCAGCTTTAGCATGTGACCGCGGCCCGTCAACTGCACTGTCAGCGTGGTGGGCTGAGCATGGCGCAAAGCGTTTTCGACCGCCTCACGCGCAACCATGAAAGCGGCAAATTCAATTTCAGCCGGCCAACGCACCCTGGCAATGGCAGGCGTTGCATGCAGAACAATGCGCACATCTTGCCGAGTCAGCGCCCGGTTACGAAGTTCGTTATCCAGCGCAGCCGCCAGGCCCTGCTCATCCAGCAAGGGAGGATGCAAATCCACCAGAGCCTGCCGGACCTGCTTGACGGCCTGCCTTATCAGCAAACCCAGATGTTGGTCCATTCGTTGCAAATCAGGCGATCGCTCCGTGCCCTGCAGGACCAACAGTGTTTCATGCGCCATGCGTATGGCAGCCAGGGTCTGACCCAATTGATCGTGCAGGGTCTGGGCCAGACTTTTGACCAGGTTCTTCTCCTGCGTCATGAGCTTGTGCGTCAAGGCGCTGAGCTGTGTTCGGATGCGCTGACGTTCAGCCTCCGCGCGATTGCGCTCGGTCATATCACGCAGGCTGGCAATCAGGATTTTGTCTTGCCCGACATTCACAGCGCTGATGCTGCCCTCCAAATCCAGCACCTGCCCATCTGCGCGCAAACCCTTGACACCACCCAGCCCCATCATGCGGGGCAAGGTCAAGGCATCGGTCGAGGTCTGGGCGGCAAACCCAGCCACATGGGCCTCGTGGGCCAATCGGAATTTCTCGGGCAACAAGGCACTTAAGCCCACCTCCTGCAAACTCTCGCGGCTGCGACCAAATACCCGCTCGGCACTGGGGTTGAACATGATCACCTGACCTGCGGCATCAACGCCGACGATGGCGTCGGCCGTGGCGTTCACGACCGCCGCCAGCGTTTCTCGCTCGCGCGCCAGCGTGAGTTGCGCCGCACGTCTTTGGGTGATATCCCGAAAAAAAACATTCACGCCGCCATCTGCGGCAAAGGCTTGCACCTCGCACCACTGGTCTAGCGGCTCGTAATAGGCCTCGAACGTGGCACTGCCCCCCGTCGCGAACACACGCTCATATTCTTCATAAAAACGGGATTCCACCAAGCCAGGAAACCGTTCCCAGATATTGCACCCCAGCAGCGTGTATCGATTGATGCGCCAGATGGCCTCGGCACTGCGATTGATGTAAGAAAAGCATCGCTGGGCGTCGAGCAGGAAAAAGCCGTCACTGATGCTCTCCAGGGTGAAAGTGAGCCGCTGGGCGAGTTGAAGTTGTTCCCGCTCGGCAAGCCGCTGCTGTGTCATCACGCGCACCATCACCATGCGAGCGTGCATGCCATCGAGCTCGATGTCCTCGGTGTCTACCTCTACGTCTATGGCATGCCCATTGCGATGCCGATGCTGCGTCAGTCGATGCGCTGCGCGCTGGTCAGCCGGCAACTGCAGGAAGGCCATCAGTCTGGGCCAATCTGACGGCGCGAAGAGATCGGTGAGCTTGAGCCTCAGAAAATCGGACTGGCTGTAGCCATAGCAGGCCAGCGCGGCCAGGTTGCCTGCAATCAAATCCAGAGTCGCCACGTCGTAGACCCACATCGGCATCGGGCTACGTTCAAACAACTGGCTGAAGCTGGCATGCAGCCGATCGCTGGCGCCATCAGTAGTTGATAGTGATTCCATGATGTGTGCAGAGGCTCCCACAGCAAGCCGTCCTCAGCCCCGCCTTCTGGTTTTGTGAACAGAATTGTGAAAGCTGCAAATAACCCACCGGTATGTATGGATTCATTTGCGCACGATCACTCCGCCCTCACTATGCGCCAAAAGAACGGCCAGTGGCTTGCGCAATCGCAAAAACAGGGACAGGAACCCCAACTAAGGACGCACCTGCAGATAAATCCGCTTGACTGTGTCCCTTACAGGCGGCGGGTGGGAGCACTGTGAGTACCTTGCGGGCGCGGTGTAGGTGCCGGCCTCCTACACAGGCTCAGGGTAGCTGCGGGCGGGTCTGCCGGCGCGCCTTCCAGGCACCGTAAATCACGATCAGGCCGGGCACCAGGATCATGGCCCAGATGATTTTGTCGAGATTGACCTTGACCCAGGGCACGCTGCCCAAAAAATAGCCTGCTGTGCAGATACCCATGACCCACAGCACCGCGCCGCCTACATTGAAGAGTGTGAATTTGCCTCGGCTCATGGCGGCAACGCCGGCCACAAAAGGCGCAAAAGTGCGGATAAAAGGCATAAAACGCGCCACGACGATGGTGATGCCGCCGTAGGTCTCGTAAAAGGCGTGGGCCTGGTCAAACGCCTTTTTGTTAAAAAAGCGTGAATCCTCCCACTGAAACACCTTGGGCCCGAAGTAACGGCCGATGGTGTAGTTGCACTGGTCGCCCAAAATCGCGGCCACCAGCAAAATACCGCAGGCCAGCGAGAAATCCATCATGCCCACGCCGCACAAGGCCCCCACCACAAACAGCAAGGAATCTCCGGGCAGAAAAGGCATCACCACCAGCCCGGTCTCGACAAACACGATCAGGAACAGCAGGGCATAAACCCAGGCGCCGTAGCTTTGAACAAAGGCCTCCAGATGCCGGTCTACGTGGAGGATGAAATCGATGAGCAGGGTGATGTATTCCATGGGCGGGAATTATCCCAGCCCAATGTGACCAGGTTTTAAAGCCCTTAAGTCCGCAGGCTGGCCTGGATGTCGGCCTCGAATTGGCGCAAGGCCGCGTCGGTTAACGCATCGGTAGCCAAGCCAGCGGCAAAATCAGGCCTGATGGTCGCGGCATAAGCTCCCATCGCGATCAGGCGACTGAGCACCTCGCCCGACTTGATACTGGCGGCCAGCAGACGCGGTCCGCCCTCACGCTGCACGGCGACACAGGCCTCCAAAAACGGCCAGACATCCCGGCCATCGGCCTGCAAACGGCCGATGTAAGGCGCCACGTAACGCGCCCCCTGTGCTTGCGCCCACAACAGCTGCATGGGGTTGGACACCCCAGTCAGCAGCACCGGTAAGCCCTGCGCCCGCACGGCCGCCACGGTCGCCTGCCAGTCAGGGTGACAAGGCAGCTTGATAGTGAGTTCTACCCCGGCGTGCAAGGCTGCTGCTTTCAGGGTGTTGCTCCAGCGCACGGCCTCATCCACATCGGGTGCGGGCAACTGCACCATCAACTCGGCCCAGCCTTGCTGTTGCACGCTTTGTATGAGCTGCAAGTAGGCGTCCAGCGACACCGGCAATCCGGCCGCGTGGATCAGGGTGGGGTTGGTGGTCACGCCACGTACGGGCGCGCAACCTGGAGGCAGAGGCCACGAGCCAGCCTCGGCGGAGTCGAGATAGATGATCAAAGGATGTCCTGCTTCAATGAATCAGGCCGCGTCAGCGAACCGACGCGGCCTGCGGCTAAACCTGATGTTGACAGACTTTACGACTTATTCATCGAAATTCCTGTCGCCACCTGATCAATCGTACAGAACGGCTGCGATCTTGGGATCAGCCATGTTGGACTTGTCGTACCAGTAGAAGCCGGTGTCGATGCGGCTAGGCACCTTCTCGCCCTTGGAGGCTTTCACGCCAGCTTCGACGACCTTGTAGCCGATGCCAACTGGGTTTTGAGTGATGGAGCCTGCAATCGTGCCGTCCGAGATCATGTCCTTCTGGCCCTTGCCAGAGTCATAGCCCACCAGAATCACGGTGGACTTTGTTTCCTTCTTGGCAGTACCGGCACCAATGGCTGCGCCTTCGTTGGTGGCGAAGATGGCCTTGACCTTGGGATTAGCCTTGACCATGGTCTTGAAGATGTCATTGGCCTTCAGTTGGTCGCCGCCGTACTGGATATCAACGATCTTGATCTTGGGGTACTTGGCCTTGATCTGATTGACGAAACCGTCGCGACGATCCTTGCCAGTGCTGGAAACCTGGTCGTGAGCAATCACTGCAACTTCGCCCTCGCTACCAATCATGGCGGCGACCTTGTCGGCAGCCAGGGCAGCAGAAGCCTTGGAGTCGGTCGCAGCAGTGGTAACGGGCACGTCGCTATCCACGCCAGAGTCGAAAGCGATCACGGGGATCTTCATCTCCTTGGCCTTTTTCATCAAAGGAATGGCAGCCTTGGAGTCGGTTGCAGCAAAGCCAACAGCGGCAGGTTTCTTGGCCAGAGCAGCAGACAGCATGTCCATCTGCTTGTCAACCATTTGCTCAGTCTCAGGACCTTCGTAAGTGATCTTGACCTTGTAGTCCTTGGCGGCTTGTTCAGCACCGGAGCGCACAGCTTGCCAGAACTGGTGCTGGAAACCCTTGGAAATCAGGGGAATGTAGATTTCTTGGGCAGATGCAAAGTTGCTGAAACCAGCCAGGGCCAAACCAGCGGTCAAGGCCAGCATTTTTCTCTTCATGTTCATGTGATGTCTCCAATAGGAAAAGTGTTTAACGAGAAAGGAAATCAAGAAAAAACCAAGGGTCGGAATCGTTGCAATCGTCGTTGAAAAGTCTCCTCTGCTATGGCTACCGTTTGAAATAAAGACCATCCATCAGGATTTGTTACGGCGCAGGTTGTCGGTGTAGACCGCAAGAATGATGATGAGGCCGGTCAGGACCATCTGCCACTCCTGGGCTACAGACATGATGCGCAGTCCATTGATGAGGACGCTCATGATGAAAGCCCCGATCACAGTGCCGAGTATGGTGCCCGTGCCCCCGGCAAGCGAGGTGCCGCCAATCACCACTGCGGCAATCGCGTCCAGCTCATAGCCCTGGCCCAGTGCAGGCTGGGCGGAGTTCAGGCGCGAAGCCACCAGCAGGCCCGAAATGCCACAGATCGCGCCGCACAGGGCGTAAATGATGACCTTCCAGCGGTTGATATTCACACCGGACAGACGCACAGCTTCCTCGTTGCTGCCTAAGGCGAAGGTATATCGCCCCAAAGCGGTTCGGTTCAACAAGACCGAGCAAACAATGGCCACGATAAAGAAAATCAGCGCACCGTTTGGAATAGGCAGAAAAGGCAGCACATCACCCACAAAGGAACCGAGGGAGATCTTGTCGAAGTGCTCAACATCGCTGAAATAAATAGGACGTGCCTCGGTGATCAGCAACGATGCACCCTTCAGCAACATCATCATGCCCAGGGTGGCAATGAATGGCGCCACCTTGAGTTTGGTGATGATCAGACCCGAAATCATGCCGGTCAAAGCGCCCACCACAATGGTGGCCGGAACGCCGATGGCCATGGGCCAGCCCCAGTTGGTCATAAAAACACCCGCCATCACCGCGGTGAAGGTCATCAGCACACCTACTGACAGATCGATGCCCGAGGTGATGATGACAAAAGTGACCGCAATGGCCATGACACCAATCACAGCAGTGGACTGCAAGATGGCCATGAAGTTGTCGGTGGCCATGAAAGCATCGGGCTTGAGCACGCTGAAGATCACGATCATGGCAATCAGGCTGGCGAAGGCCAGAAGCATCTGCTTGGCCTGGCCAAGGTTGCGGCCGGACGATTTGGCGGGGGTGGCGGTACTCATGGGGGCAATTTCCTAATGTTTTATCTGTCAACCTGGCTCACGCGGCCATGGTTTCGCGCTGAGTCGCCAGCGCCATCAAGGTTTCTTGGGTCGCTTCAGCGCCATGCACTTCACCCGTGATACGCCCCTCACACATCACCAGGATGCGGTGGCTGAGTTGCAGTACCTCAGGTAGCTCTGAGGAAATCACGATGATGGCCCGGCCTTGCGCAGCCAGGTCATTGAGCAGCTTGTAGATTTCGGCCTTGGCGCCCACATCGATGCCACGGGTGGGCTCATCGAAGATGAGAATGTCGCAATCGCGCACCAGCCACTTGGCAATCACCACCTTCTGCTGATTGCCGCCAGACAGGAGTTTGGACAGTTGGTGAATCGACGGCGTCTTGACGCGCAACTTCGCGACCATCTCCTGGGCAATGGCCTCACTGCCGGAACGGTTCAGAAAGGTGCCCCATTTCAAAAACCGCGACAGACTGGGCAGCGTGACATTGGCCTCGACACTCATGCCGGTGGCCAAACCGAAGTTTTTACGGTCCTCGGACAGGTAGCCTATACCGGCCTCCACTGCATGGGAGGGGCTGGTGATGCTGACTCGACGGCCGTGAACCATCACATCCCCGGACTCCAGTGGGTCGGCACCAAAAATCGCACGCATCACTTCGGTGCGACCTGCCCCCATCAGGCCGGCAAAGCCCAGTATCTCACCCCCACGCACCGTGAAACTCACGTCACGTACAAGCTTGCCCCTGTTGAGTTTGCGAGCCTCCAAGAGCACAGGGTTGGCACTGGTGTCAGGCACCAGTTTTTCAGAGGATTCCAGTCGACGCCCGACCATCATAGCGATGACGTCGGCCATCGGAGTGGCCGCCGGTACGGTACCCACCGTGCAGCCATCTCGCATGACAGTGATGCGATCCGCAATGCGCTGGATTTCATCCATCTTGTGCGAGATGTAGACGATGCCCACACCCTCTGCACGCAACTGCCGCACGATCTTGAACAACTCCTCGATTTCCTTGTCATTCAAGGCTGCGGTGGGTTCGTCCATGATCAGCACGCGGGATTCATGCGACAGGGCTTTGGCAATTTCCACCATTTGTTGGCGCGCGACCGTAAGAGAGCCAATCAGGGTGGTAGGCACGATGTCCAGGTGAATGCGATCAAACAACTCCTGGGCATTGCGATTGAGCTGGTCCTCGTCCAAAAACCCCAGCCGCCTGCGGGGCTCACGCCCGATGTAAACGTTTTGTGCCGCGGTCAGATGCGGCATCAGGTGCAATTCCTGGTGAATGATGCCTATGCCCAGGCTCTGTGCATGAGCCGGCCCATTGATGTTGACGGGCTGCCCCTCCAGCAGAATTTCCCCCTCATCCTTTTCGTACACGCCCGAAAGGATCTTCATCAGGGTGGACTTTCCAGCGCCGTTTTCACCCATGAGGGCGTGTACCTCGCCTGGACGCAGGTCGAATCGCACCTTATCCAAAGCCTTGACACCCGGAAAGGACTTGCAAAGATCCTTGACGTTGATGAGGGGTGCCGTCAAAGCGCAGCTCCTGGCAAGCCCGCACGCAGGGTGCGCTGCAAAGCGGCAGTCGCCTTAAAACGAGTGGTCGAGTAGGTGCGCACAGAAATTAATCAATTGTTTTGTCTTAAGTGCATCATATCCAGCTCCGGCTGATAGCAAGCTCGGTACTTTCCCTAGGACTGGCGAAACTACAAGCGTCCCCCATCAGACTCTCCGCGGGTCTCTGACGTCACCGGGTTGCGTGCCAAGACTCCATCGGTGTTAGTAAATTCCCTATATTTAGTGACGAGGATTTCTGTTCAAATTCGGGTTGAACCCAACAATTCGACGCATTTGGGCCTGATCACCAAACAAAAGACACATCACATGACATCAAAGCCAATCTGGATCCTGGGCGAGTCCCTGATGGACTGCGTGGCGCAGCCCAACGGCATGCTGAACCCCTTGATGGGCGGTAGCCCCTACAACCTGGCACGCGC
>JBEEJZ010000218.1:0-4136 GCA_041168905.1 Pseudomonadota bacterium
TTTTCAGCGCATTTGATCGACTGTCTATAAGACAACCCCGTACCAGGAATGCCAACATTGCCTGTGACCTTGTCCTCCCGGAAGTTCACCGAGGCCCCGGGACGCCCCACCGTCCAGGATGAGCCCGACTTACTTAGATTCAGAGTCAATCCCTTGAAAATTCGGATGCGCTTCTGGAAGCGAAAGCCCATGAGTCACTCCTTTGTCTTGGATGACGATTCCGCGCAATAGTGGCACCAAACATCATCATATTGATGATATCATTTGCTCGAAATTTGTCCATCCACCCAGCAGAGGTTGTTACCGGCATGAAGGCACAGCGCGTCGAAAACCTGAGCCACTCCCAGCGCGAGCGGCTGGCCTACATCGACTTTCGCCTTTACTTCTTCGGTGAGATCGGTCGCCCCGACCTAATCGACCGATTCGGCGTGGCACCGGCTGGGGCGACACGCGACTTGGCGCTGTATCGGGAAATCGCGCCGCAGAACATCACCTTCGACGGCAGCAACAAGATTTACCGCATCGGGCAAGCGTTCTCCCCGCTGTTCGACCACGCCTCGCAGCGCGTGCTGTCGGCGCTGGCCCTCGGCTTCGGCGATGGCGTGAACGGCGCAACGCAGCCGCTGATGCCCTGCGAGTCGCCCTCTGCATTGAGCAACCCCAAGATGGATGTGCTGGCCCCGATCTGCCGGGCGATCCATGCCAAGCGGCCAGTCACCATCCGCTACCACTCGATGAGCAGCGGCGAGTCCGAACGGGTCATCGTGCCCTTCGCCTTGGTCGACACCGGACTGCGCTGGCACGTTCGGGCCTTTGATCGCAAAAGCGGTGAGTTCCGGGATTTTGTCATCACGCGCATGGAAGCCCCGACCTTACTTGATGAGGAGCCCAAGGCGAACGAACGACCGGACAACGACATCCAGTGGACACGGATCGTTGAGCTGGACTTCGTGCCGCACCCGCGTCTTGAACGCCCCGAGATCATCAAGATGGACTACGGGATGACCGACGGCTCGATCCGGATGCGCGTTCGCGCCGCCGTCGCAGGCTACATGCTGCTGCGCTGGAGCGTGGACTGCTCGCCTGACCATCGCCTCAAAGAGGAACAGTACCGCCTATGGCTCAGCGATCCGCTGGCGCTTTATGGCGTTGAGAACGCCAAGCTGGCTCCGGGCTACCAAGCCCCGAGCAGCCCCAAGAAACGATAGGGAAGAACAAACGCAATGGCCAAGACACTTGAAGCCCACGACAAGCTGATCCGGGAAATCTTCGAAGGCAGCTACCAGTTCGAGATTCCGGACTACCAGCGCCCCTACGCCTGGACAATCGAGCAGGCCACGGAGCTTTTCGATGATCTGTACTCGGCGATGCAGGACGCGCGTATCTCGGGGGCCAGCAGCCAATACTTCCTGGGCAGCATCGTTCTGATCAAGAACGACCGGGACCCGAAGTCGTCGGTGGTCGACGGCCAGCAGCGCCTGTCTACGCTCACGATGCTGTTCGCCGTGTTGCGCACCGTGATGCCGGATGCGGCAGACGACATCACCGACTTCCTCTACAAAAAAGGCAAGGTCAGTCTTGGCGAGAAAAACGAGTATCGCCTGACCGCCCGCGAGGAAGATGCTGACTTCTTCCGCACAAATATCCAGGAGCCGGGTGGCATCGCACAGTTGGTCGCCAGTACGGACAAGCTGAAAGACAGCCGTCTGCGTTACCGTGAAAACGCCACGCTGCTGCTCGAAAAGGCCAAGGCGCTTCCGCCTGCCGAACTGATTGCTATGTGGCAGTTCCTCGCCAACGATTGCTCGCTGGTTGTCATCTCCACGCCCGACCTCGAAGCCGCGTACCGCATCTTCTCCGTGCTCAACAACCGGGGGCTCGACCTCGCGCCTATCGACATCATCAAGGCGCAGGTGCTGGGCCTGATCCGCACCACGGCAGGCGACGTCAAGAGCCGCGCCTACGCCAAGGAATGGAGCCGGATTGAAAACGCACTTGGCCGCGAAGCCTTCGGTGACCTGTTTGGCCACATCCGCAGCATCTACGCCAAGAAGAAGCAGAAGTACATCCTGGTCAAGGAGTTCCAGGAGCACGTCACCGAGTACAAGACCCCTATCGACCTCGTAGACAAGGTCATCAAACCCTACGCCGAGGTGTGGGACTTCGTGCGAGATGCCGACTTCGAGGCCACTGAACACGCCGAGACTATCAACGAACACCTGTCTTGGCTCAACCGCGTGGATTTCAAAGACTGGGTGCCACCAGCGCTGGTCTACTTCAAGCGCTTCCGGCAGCAACCAAAACTACTTGCAGAATTTTTCCAGTCGCTGGAACGAATGACCTATTTCCTGCTGGTCACCAAGGTGGGCATCAACGAGCGCATCGAAACCTACGCCGCGCTTACCAAGGAAATCGAGCCGGAGACCTTCAAGGGGGATCTGGCCGCGCTCGCCACGCTGGCACTGACAGACGCGCAAAAGCGCAAGTTCGTCGCGGCACTCGATGGCGACGTGTACGACGATCTGCCCAAGGCCCGGATGGCGCTGGTCTTACGCCTTGAGTCCTTGGTGCGCGCCCCCGGCGTACAGCTTCAAGATGCCGTGTCTCTAGAGCACGTTCTGCCGCAAACCCCGCCCGACGGTTCCGACTGGATCAAGTGGTTCCCGGATGAAGACGAGCGCGATGGCTGGACGCACCGTTTGGCCAATCTGGTTCCGCTGGATAGGAACAAGAACTCGTCTGCCAGCAACTACGACTTTGCCAAGAAGAAGGATGTGTACTTCAAGGGCAAGGGCACTGCGTCCCCCTTCATCCTGACGCAAGAGGTCCGGGCGGAAGCTACGTGGACGCCGGCAATGTTGGATGACCGGCAGAGACGCCTCGTGGGTGTCCTTGAGAAGCACTGGGAACTATCCACCACCGAATCTAAGACTACCAATCAACACGCGGTCAATGTACCAACCACGCAGGGATAAGAACATGGCAACCAACGACACAAACAAGAACGGCAGCAACCTCGGCTTCGAGGCCGAGATGTTCAAGGCCGCCGACAAGCTGCGCGGCAATATGGAGCCGTCCGACTACAAACACGTCGCGCTCGGGCTAATTTTCTTGAAGTACATCTCGGATGCCTTCGAGGCGCGGCACAAGGCACTGCTGGCCGAAGACCCGCAGGCCGCCGAGGACAAAGACGAGTACCTCGCGGACAACGTGTTCTGGGTGCCCAAGGATGCACGCTGGTCGCACCTGCAGGCGAATGCCAAGCTGCCGACGATTGGCACGCTGATCGATGACGCGATGCGCGCCATCGAAAAGGACAACGAGTCGCTCAAGGGCGTGCTGCCCAAAGACTACGCCCGGCCTGCCCTCAACAAGGTGATGCTCGGCGAGCTGATCGACTTGATCTCTGGCATCGCGCTCAATGAAGAAGGCCACGCATCGCGTGACATCCTTGGCCGCGTCTACGAATACTTCCTCGGCCAGTTCGCCGGTGCAGAAGGCAAGCGCGGCGGCGAGTTCTACACGCCACGTTCCGTTGTGCGGGTGCTGGTGGAAATGCTGGAGCCCTATCAAGGCCGCATCTATGACCCGTGCTGCGGGTCAGGCGGGATGTTTGTCCAGTCCGAAAAGTTCGTGCAGGAGCACGGTGGCCGCATCGGCGACATCGCCATCTATGGGCAGGAGTCGAATTACGTGACGTGGCGGCTGGCCAAGATGAACCTCGCGGTGCGCGGCATCGACTCGGACATCCGCTGGAACAACGAGGGCAGCTTCCACAAGGACGAACTGCGCGACCTCAAGGCCGACTACATCCTCGCCAATCCACCGTTCAACATTTCCGACTGGGGTGGCGACCGTCTGCGAGAGGACGTGCGCTGGAAGTTCGGCGCGCCGCCTGTGGGCAACGCCAACTACGCGTGGCTTCAGCACATTTACCACCACCTCGCGCCCAATGGCACGGCAGGCGTAGTGCTGGCCAACGGCTCGATGAGTTCCAACCAGTCAGGCGAAGGCGAAATCCGCAAGAACCTCGTCGAAGCGGACCTCGTCGATTGCATGGTCGCCTTGCCTGGGCAACTCTTCTACTCGACACAGATCCCCGCCTGCCTCTGGTTCCTCGCCCGCGACAAACGCAG
>JBEEJZ010000219.1:0-37471 GCA_041168905.1 Pseudomonadota bacterium
CATTGCGCTCGAAAGCTTTTTGCACCTGCTCATAACCCATCAGGTCATACAGCGCGTCATACAGCGGCCGCAGATACGGGTCGACCTTTTGCGTCAGATCGCCTGGCAAAAAGCCCAGTCGCTCGCCAGCCTCGACAGCCGGCCGGGTCAGCACGATGCGCTGTACAGCGGCACGCTGCAGGGCGTCGACCGCCATGGCCACCGCCAGATAGGTTTTGCCGGTACCGGCCGGACCAATGCCAAAGGTGATGTCGTGGCTGGCAATGTTGTCCAGGTAGGTGGCCTGGTTGGGCGTGCGCCCGCGCACATCGCCACGACGGGTTTGCAGTGCCAGGCTCTCGGTGGGCTCCATGGCCACATCACCCGCCACCATCAGCTGCACCGTGGCCGCGTCTATCGGTCGGGCAGCCAGTTCGTACAGCGCCTGTAGAACCTCCATGCCCCGTTTGGCCTGGGCCTTGGGGCCATCAACCTTGAATTGCTCATGCCGATGGGCAATCTTGACTTGCAAGGCGGTCTCTACGGTGCGCAGGTGCTCGTCCATGGGGCCGCACAAGTGGGCCAGGCGCGTGTTGTTGAGCGGGGAGAACAGGTGTCTGATGATCAAGCTGATAATTCCAAAAAGGGTGCCCGTCGGGGGCCCAATGATAGGCAAGACCACAGGCAACCCATGATCGGCAAACTCAGCGGCACGCTAGACGATAAAAATCCACCCACGATACTGATCGATTGCAACGGCGTGGGCTACGAGGTGATGGTGCCCATGAGCACCTTTTACAACCTGCCCGCGCTGCGCGAGCGGGTGACCTTGCTCACCCATTTTGTGGTGCGAGAGGATGCCCAGATTTTGTATGGATTTGAAACCTCCGCCGAGCGCGAGGCGTTTCGGGAGCTGATCAAGATCTCGGGTGTGGGCCCGCGCACGGCGCTCTCGGTACTGTCGGGCATGAGCGTATCTGAGCTGGCGCAGGCCGTCACCCTGCAAGAGGGCGGACGCCTGATCAAGGTGCCTGGCATCGGCAAAAAAACGGCCGAACGTCTGCTGCTGGAGCTCAAGGGCAAGATCGGTGGCGAGCTGGGTAGCGCCCTGACTGTGGCCAACGACACCCAGGGTGACATCCTGCAAGCCCTGCTGGCGCTGGGCTACAGCGACAAGGAAGCTGCTGCTGCCCTGAAAGCGTTGCCCAAAGAGGTGGGCGTGAGCGAAGGCATCAAGCTGGCGCTGCGAGCGCTGGCTAAATAAGCAACAGCCATGTTCTCGGTTTACGGCACGACAGGGCAGATTTTTCAGGGGCGCATGGAGCACCTGCCGCGGCTGGGCGCGATTGCGCCGGTGGCGCGCCTCCAGGGTATCCAGGCGCTGGGCGAAGGTGATGCCGGCCGCGGGGTACCAGTGACGGCGGCCACGGCACATCACCGGCCGATGGACGAGTCGCACCGCAGTGCCTTGGCAGCCTACGCCAGCGCCGCGCATCCGACAGTGCAGCGGCACCCCCTCTCGAAGGTCAGCGACTTGATGAGTCGCCAGGTAGCAACGATTGATCAGGCCAGTACGCTCCTGCAGGCTTGGAGAGTGCTGGAACAGCATGGCGTGGGTCAGGCACCGGTGGTGGATGCTGCAGGCGTGGTGGTCGGCATGCTGTCCCGATCCGACCTGTTCACATCCGATCGCCTCCCCGTGGATGAGGGCAGCACCATGCTGTGGCAAATCATGCTGGCCCAAAGTGTGACCTTGTCGATGCGTACACCTGTGCCCTGTGTCGCGCCCGAAACCGATATCCGGCGGGTGGCCAGAGTGCTGCTGGACACCGGCCTGGCGGGTCTGCCCGTGGTGGACGATGCGGGCCACGTCCAAGCTTTTGTATCGCGCTCAGACATCTTGCGGGCCGTGGTGACCGAGCCCCCGCTCGATCTCTGGAGCTAAGGTTGCTGCAGTTTGGCTATCCCTGCTGCCTGAGGCTGTTCCGGGGCTTGACCTGAAATGACCTACCCCTGAGCTGGTCATTGCGGCAATGGTTAAATAATTCCAGGAGCCAAGCAAAGCAGCTGCCGGCAAAGCATCGGCCAGCCCTGGAGACATGACATGAGTGATTCAACGCCTCAGCGCGCTGCTTTGCAGTTGTTCGAGGCCTTTGACGTGGGTGTGATCCACCTCGATGCACAGCGCAATGTGGTGGCGATGAACGATTTTGCACGGCGGGTCTTGCCGGTCGATGAAAAACGGCCTTTTAACAAAATGGTGCTGTCGTTCCATCCGGAACGGTCCCGGCACAAGGTCGACTTTTTGCTCAATCAGGCCTCGGGCTGCCCGGTGGCCAATGTCACGCCCATGACGATGATCATCAACGTCCCCGAGCAGGTCTTGCTGATCAAAGTGACGCGGCTCGCGGACGAAGCGGGTGGGTTGACGGGTTTTGTCCTGGTTTTCTACGACATCACTCAGGTCGTTGCATCGCCATCCGATGCTGCGCCTGATGGCCAGGGGACTGCACCGCGGCGGTTGGCTCGAATTCCCTGCGTGGTGAACCACAAAACCGTCTTCATCGAAACCGGCAGCGTGCTGTTTCTGGAGTCCGAGGCGCACTACACCCGGGTGCGCACTGACGAAGGTTTTCATTTTTCCAACCTCAGCATCAGCGATTTGTCAGCCCGTCTGGACCCAACCATGTTCATGCGGGTGCATCGTCGCTTCCTCGTTCATGTTCACGCCATTGCTGCCCTGGAGCGCGAGGCGGGCAAGACCCTGGTGCGCTTCAAGGGCAGCGACCATCCGCTCGTGCCGGTCTCGCGCACGGAAGTTACGGCCTTGCGGCGCGTGCTCGGCATGGGTTCAGGTCGCTGAAACGCCTGGATGAGGCTTGCCAAGCCTCAGTGTTTACCCTAGGTTGGCATTAGGACTTACCCTAGGTTTTTGGTTGTCCACGCCCCGGCTTGTGCAGTTCGTGTAGCCAGTTGCGCATTTCGTGCAACCTGGAGCTGGTTTGGTGCCAAAGTCCCTTTTTCGAGCTGTTTGCACTAATCGGTTTTTTATTTAAACTGATCAGTACAAATTTGAACCAGAAAGGACTTTTCCATGATTCCTCCGCGTTTCGAGTACCACGCCCCCAAAACGGTGGGTGAGGCTATTGCTCTCCTGGGCCAGCATGGCAGCGAGGCGAAATTGTTGGCAGGCGGGCACAGCCTGCTGCCGATGATGAAGCTGCGCTTTGCGGCTCCCGGTCACCTGATTGACATCAATCGCATCCCCGAGCTGCGCGGCATCCGCGAGGATGGCAACACGGTGGTGATTGGCGCGATGACCACGGAGAGTGAACTGATCCATTCCAGCCTGGTGCAGCAAAAGCTGCCCCTGCTGTCAGAGGCCGCCAAGCTGATCGCCGATCCCCAGGTGCGCAACCGGGGCACCATCGGCGGCGACATTGCCCACGGTGACCCTGGCAACGACCATCCTGCCTTGTCGATCGCCGTCGAGGCGCAGTTTGTGCTGGAGGGCCCGGCAGGGCGCCGCACGGTTGCCGCCGACGGTTTCTTCCTGGGCACGTACATGACGCTGCTGCAGGAAGACGAAGTGCTGTGCGAGATTCGTGTGCCGGCTTTTGCTCAAGGTACGGGCTACGCCTACGAAAAGCTCAAGCGCAAGACTGGCGACTGGGCAACGGCTGGCTGTGCCGTGGTCTTGCGCCAGCAGGGGGGGGTGGTCACACACGCTCGCATTGCCTTGACCAACGTGGCCCCCACCGCGCTGCGAGCCGAAGCAGCTGAAGCCGCCATCCTGAACCATGCTCTCACGGCTGCAACGATGCAAGCTGCCGCCGACGCAGCGGTGGCCATTTGCGATCCGGCCGAAGACCTGCGCGGTGACATTGAATACAAAACCGCCATGGCAGGACAAATGGTCAAGCGCGCTCTGGCCAAAGCCTGGTCGCGCGCCCAGTAAGTGCTCATCAATCAGGAGATACACAGATGGCAAAAAAACTCATCAGCGTCAACGTCAATGGGCG
This sequence comes from Pseudomonadota bacterium, assembly GCA_041168905.1. Taxonomy (GTDB): domain Bacteria; phylum Pseudomonadota; class Gammaproteobacteria; order Burkholderiales; family Burkholderiaceae_C; genus JBEEJZ01. The sequence goes on from JBEEJZ010000219.1 coordinate 4,002, forward strand.
CGCCCAGGAAAAAGCAGTTGAGCCCCGCACCTTGCTGATTCATTTTCTTCGTGAAGAGCTCAACCTCACTGGCGCCCACATCGGCTGCGAAACCAGTCACTGCGGTGCGTGCACGGTGGATGTGGACGGCCAGTCGGTCAAGTCGTGCACTCACCTGGCAGTGCAGTGCGACGGCTCCGAGGTGTTGACGGTCGAAGGCCTGGCCAAGGGGCCAGTGCTGCATGCCGTGCAAGAGGGCTTCTACAAGGAGCACGGTTTGCAGTGCGGCTTCTGCACCCCCGGCATGCTGCTGCGGGCCTACCGCTTCCTGCAGGAGAACCCCAACCCCAGCGAGGACGAGATACGCATGGGGATGAGCGGCAACCTCTGCCGCTGTACCGGCTACCAGAACATCGTCAAGGCGGTGCAGTACGCCGCTCGCAAGCTGGCTGAAACCGCTGCCGTCGCAGCCTGACCGCTGCCCCCCAATTTTTCGGAGACTTCATATGAACGCACCCGTACAAACTGCCGAAGCCCGCGAACTGGCCCTGGCTGGCATGGGCCAATCGCGCCTGCGCAAGGAAGATGCCCGCTTTATCCAGGGCAAGGGCAACTATGTTGACGACATCAAGATGCCTGGCATGTTGCACATGGACATCGTCCGATCGCCCATTGCGCACGGCCGCATCAAGAAAATTCACAAGGAAGCTGCGCTGGCCATGCCTGGTGTGCATGCTGTCCTGACTGCTGACGACCTGAAGCCCCTCAAGCTGCACTGGATGCCCACGCTCGCTGGTGACGTGGCGGCCGTGCTGGCAGACGAGAAGGTTCACTACCAGATGCAGGAAGTGGCTATCGTGATTGCCGATGACCGCTACATTGCCGCCGATGCTGTGGAGGCTGTGGAGATCGAATACGAAGAGCTGCCCGTGGTTCTGAACCCGTATGACGCACTCAAGCCAGATGCGCCTGTGTTGCGTGAAGACCTCGCTGGCAAAACCAGTGGTGCGCACGGCAAACGTGACCACCACAATCACATCTTTACCTGGGATGCCGGTGACAAGTCCGCGGCAGACGCGGCGTTTGATGCAGCGGAAGTCACCGTGTCGCAGCACATGTACTACCCCCGCGTCCATCCCTGCCCGCTGGAGACCTGTGGCTGTGTGGCTTCTTTCGACCCGATCAAGGGCGATCTGACCACTTTCATCACCTCGCAAGCGCCCCACGTGGTGCGCACCGTGGTGTCCATGCTGTCGGGCATCCCTGAATCCAAGGTACGCATCGTCAGCCCCGACATCGGCGGCGGCTTTGGCAACAAGGTTGGCATCTACCCCGGCTATGTGTGCGCCATCGTCGCGTCCATCGTGCTGGGTCGCCCCGTCAAGTGGGTTGAAGACCGCATCGAAAACATCTCCTCCACCGCCTTTGCCCGTGACTACCACATGGACGGCGAGCTGGCCGCCACAGCCGATGGCAAGATCACCGGCCTGCGCGTGAACGTGGTGGCTGACCATGGCGCGTTCGACGCCTGTGCCGACCCGACCAAGTTCCCGGCCGGCATGTTCCACATCGTGTCGGGTAGCTACGACATTCCTGCGGCGCACGCCAGCGTCAAAGGCGTCTACACCAACAAGGCCCCCGGTGGCGTGGCGTATCGCTGCTCCTTCCGCGTGACCGAGGCGGTGTACCTGATCGAGCGCATGGTCGACGTGCTGGCGCAAAAGCTGGGCATGGACAAGGCCGAGATCCGCGCCAAGAACTTCGTCAAGAAAGAGCAGTTCCCCTACACCAGCGCCTTCGGTTTTGAATACGACTCGGGCGACTACCAAACCGCTTTGGACAAAGTGCTCGAAGCCGTGGACTACAAAGGTCTGCGTGCCGAGCAAGCGGCCAAACGCGCCGACCCCAACAGCCCCACGCTGATGGGCATTGGTCTCGTCACCTTCACCGAAGTCGTGGGGGCTGGCCCATCCAAGATGTGCGACATCCTGGGTGTGGGCATGTTTGACTCGTGCGAAATCCGCATCCACCCCACCGGCAGCGCCATCGCCCGCATGGGCACGATCACGCAGGGCCAAGGTCACCAGACCACCTATGCGCAGATCATCGCCACCGAGCTGGGTATTCCGTCTGAAGTGATTCAAGTCGAAGAAGGCGACACCTCCACTGCGCCTTACGGCCTGGGCACTTACGGCTCGCGCTCCACCCCCGTGGCCGGTGCCGCCATCGCGCTGGCTGCCCGCAAGATCCACGCGAAAGCCCGCAAGATTGCGGCCCACATGCTCGAAGTCAACGAAAACGACCTCGACTGGGAAGTTGACCGTTTCAAGGTCAAGGGCGACGACAGCAAGTTCAAGACCATGGCCGACGTGGCTTGGCAGGCCTACCACCAGCCACCGGCTGGCCTGGAGCCTGGCCTGGAGGCCGTGCACTACTACGATCCACCGAACTTCACCTTCCCCTTCGGTATTTACCTGTGTGTGGTGGACATCGACCGCGCCACCGGCGAGACCAAAATCCGCCGCTTCTATGCGCTGGACGATTGCGGCACTCGCATCAACCCCATGATCATTGAAGGCCAGATCCATGGCGGCTTGACCGAAGGTTTTGCTGTGGCGATGGGCCAGCAAATGCCGTTTGATGCCCAAGGTAACCTGCTGGGCAACACGCTGATGGACTACTTCCTGCCCACCGCCGTTGAAACACCCAAGTGGGAAACCGACTTCACCGTGACCCCCAGCCCCCATCACCCCATCGGTGCCAAGGGCGTAGCCGAGTCGCCCCACGTCGGCTCCATTCCCACCTTCACGTCTGCGGTGGTCGATGCCTTTTCCCATCTGGGTGTGACCCACCTGGACATGCCCCACAACGCTTTCCGTACCTGGAAGGCGCTGCGCGAGCACGGCGCAGCCCTCTAAATTGGAGTTCTCATGGAAGTCAAACTCGACAAACAGTATCCGCTCGATGTGGATCCCGCACGGGCCTGGGCTCTGCTCACCGACCTGAAGGCGGTGGCCGGTTGCATGCCCGGAGCCGAAATCACCGAGCAGCTGTCGGACACGTCCTACAAGGGCGCGGTCAAGGTGAAGGTCGGGCCAGCCGTGGCCCAGTTCGGCGGCACGGTTGATGTGCTGGAGTCCAGCGCCGCTGAGCGCAAGATGGTCATGCGTGGCAAAGGTGCAGACAAGGGCGGTTCGTCCGCCTCCATGGACCTGACCGCTGTCATCGTGCCTGACCCGGCCAACCCGGCACATTGTGTGCTCAATGGCCAGGCTGCGGTCATCGTCAACGGCAAGTTCGCCCAGTTTGGTGGCCGCCTGATGGTGCAGGTCTCCGACATGCTGCTCGCACAGTTTGTCGAGAATTTTCGCCAGACCGCGCAGTCTTTGCCCGCGGCCGAAGGTTCGCCCGTCTCTACGGTCGCGCCGGCAGTCGCTTCAAACGGGTCTGACGTGCCAGCCCCTGCTGTTGCCGCCAGTCCGGCACCCGAGCGTGCAGCCCCCGTTGTGGCCCGCGAGATCAACGGCATGGCGATCTTCTGGGCGCTCGTCAAGAGCTGGTTCTCGGGCCTGTTTGGCAAGCGTGCCTGAGCATGAGCCGGCCCGAACCCTCTGTGTCCGATGAGCGCCTGCTGCGCGAGCGGCTGCAGCGCTCGGGCTACCTGGCCGATGAAGACCTGGCCACCACGGTGTGGCTGGCCTCTTGTCTGCAGCGCCCCTTGTTGATTGAAGGAGATGCCGGGGTGGGTAAAACCGCCCTGGCGACTGCTCTGGCCCAAGCCCAGGGTGCGACGCTGGTGCGCCTGCAGTGTTTTGAAGGCCTGGACTTGGCCCAGTCTGCTTATGAATGGAACTACGGCCGCCAGTTGATGGCGATTCGCCTGAAGGAATCAGACCAGGACGGCGCGAGCCGGGTGCGGGAGTCGGACGTGTTCAGCCGCGAGTATTTACTGGAGCGTCCTTTGCTGCGCGCCATCAGCCAGACCGGCCCCTGTGTGCTGCTGATCGACGAAATCGACCGTGCCGACGAAGCCTTCGAGGCCTTTTTGCTAGAAGTGCTGGCCGAGTACCAGATCACCGTGCCCGAGATTGGCACCCTCCGAGCCACGCACATTCCTCAGGTCATTTTGACCAGTAACGGCACCCGTGAGCTCTCGGATGCCTTGCGCCGCCGCTGCCTCTATCACTACCTCGATTACCCCATGCTGGCGCGCGAGATCGCCATCGTCAAATCAGCCTTGCCCGGGGCTGATGGCCACTTGGTGGAAGAAGCTGTGCAGTTTGTGCAGCGACTGCGCCGCGAAGACCTGGCCAAGATTCCGGGCATCGCCGAAACCCTGGATTGGGTGAGGGCGCTTTATCAGCTCAGGCACCACAGCCTGCCAGAAGACATGGCCTCCGTGTTGGGGACATTTGCCTGCCTGCTCAAGACCCGCGAAGACCGCTTCATGATGAGCACCGACCGCCTGCGCCAACTGATGGAAGGTCGGCGCAGCGTGGGCGTGGCAGAAAAAGGGGCGGCTGCAGAGGCCCATCCATGACCTTGGTGCCGGCCACAGCCCCCACTGAGCGCCTCGCGGGTTTTGCCGCCTTGTTGCGTGACCATGGGCTGACAGTGGGCGTGGCGGAGCAGTTGGCCATGTTGCAGGTGAGCTTGCAGATGGGCAGCCTGAAAGAGAAGCCCTTGCAGGCCGCGTGGCGTTCGATCGCCTGTCACAGCCATCGTGAGTGGAAACTCTGGCCCGAGTTGTACGAGCGCTATTGGCATCCTGAAAAACTGCGCGGTGGGGTCAAGGTAAGTGGGCAAATGCGCCCCAGTCGCGACCTGCGCCAGAGCGTGCAACAGATGCACGAGCAAATGGATGCGGCCAGTCAGCCTGCATCAAGCCCTCAGACCCCGAGCACGTCTCACACCGCAGGTGACATGCCGGCTGCTCATCAGGACGAGTCCGATCCTGGCAGCCCCCGTGCCCAAGGGGGTGCCAGCCGCACCGATCCCCTGCATCGGCGCGATGGCCAGATGTGGTTGCCGCAGGAGCTGGGCGCACTGCAAACCCTGGCACGCCAGATCACGGCACGGCTGCAACCACGTCCCACCCGTCGTTGGCGTGCGGCCGAGCCTGGGCAGCGTCTGGACCTGCGGCAAACCCTGCGTCGCAGCGTGAGCTGGGGCGGCGAGTTGATGCAGCCGGCCTGGCAGGTGCGGCGCGTGGAGCCGCCACGGCTGTTTATCCTGGCGGACGTGAGTCGTTCCATGGAGTCTCACGCGGCCCTGTTTTTGCGCATCGCGCGTGCCTTCGCCGTGGAGGCCCAGGCGAGGGTGTTTGTGTTTCATGTGCGGCTGGCCGAGATCACGCCCCTGATGCAGCGTGACAGCGCCAACGTTCAAGAAAAAATCAATGCCGTGACAGCTGGCTTTGGTGCGGGTACCCGCATTGCGGCCAGCTTGCATGAATTTGCCCGCCAGCATGCCCGCGCGCAGCTGGGCCGGGGCTCGCGGGTGTGGGTGTTCTCGGATGGCTTTGACACCGATGAGCCTGATGGATTGACCCATGCCCTGCAAGAGGTCGTTGCCCGTGGCGCACGGGTGACCTGGTTTCACCCCACACGCCAGGTGCCCGCAGCAGCCGCTTTGCAGCGCGCGCGTGGCAGTATTGAGCGCTTCCTTCCCTTGGCCAGCTTGGCAGACTTGGCGGCCGCTCGCCATCTTTCGCACTGATGTTGGCAAACCTAACGAGGAGATTCTCATGAATCGCAATGAATGGATTACCCAGGCTGCCCGCTTGCAGGCTGCGGACAAACCCTTTGCCCTGGTCACCGTGCTGCGTGCCCTGGCACCCACATCTGCGAAGTCGGGTGACAAAGCCGTGGTCACCCCCGATGGGCAAATTTATGGCTGGATTGGCGGCGGCTGTGCGCAGCCTGCCGTTGTCAAAACCGTGCGCCGGGCTCTGCTGGACGGTCAGTCACGCACCATACGCATCTCCCCCTCGGACGAAACCGCCGAGCGCAAGCTCGGAGATGTGCTGGAGTTCGGCATGGCCTGCCATTCGGGCGGGACTCTGGAGCTCTTTGTCGATCCTATTTTGCCCTCGGCCGCATTGACGGTGGTGGGCGATTCGCCCGTGGCACGAGCGCTGGCCAACCTGGCACCTAGGGTGGGTTTGCGGGTAGCAGTGGTGGCGCAAGGCGCTGTTGCGGCAGATTTTGCAGACGCAGAAACAGTGATTGACACCGACGACGTCACCGCTGTTGTGGCCCGACTCCCGGCCTCGGCCTGGGTGGTGGTGGCCACACAGGGGCGGCGGGATGTGCAGGGTCTGAAGGCGGCATTGGCACTGCAGCCCCAGGGTTTGTGGTTTGTGGCCAGTGCGCGCAAGGCCCGGGTTATCCTGGATTCACTGCTGGCCAGCGGCGAGGACGCCGAGGCTGTGTCTCGCATCGTGGCCCCAGCGGGCGAATTCATCGGGGCCCAGACGCCGGAAGAGATTGCCCTGTCGGTGCTGACCTCGGTTGTGGCCGCCCGCCGTGGGCGGCTGCCGCAACCCTCGACGGCCGTTGCTGTGGCTGACGTTGCCACATCAGCGCCTTTCGTGCCGTCAGTACCGGCCATCGCTGTGGCCAGTTGTTGCGGCGGCAGTGGCGATGGTGGGGCAGTCAAGGGGACGCAAGTGTCTGATCCTGTCGTAGCTGCGCCGGTCAAATCACCCTGCTGCGGAGGCTGAACATGGGCTGCATCCTCAAAGGCGGTGGCGGTTTGTACAGCCGGGTGGCGATCGGCGCAGTTTTGCTGGCAGCGGGTTCGGCATCTCGCATGGGGCACCGGCCCAAATGTTTGCTGGAGCTGGGCGGCGTGCCCTTGATCCGCCGGCAGTTGATTGCCCTGTCGGGTGCCGGTGTCGATGAGCTGGTGGTGGTGCTGGGACACTACAGCGATCGCATTGAGCATGTGGTCCAGGATTTTCCCGTCACTCTGGTGCGCAACCCTGACCCGGAAGCCGGCCAGGTGTCGTCGCTGCGTCTGGGCTTGCAGGCGCTGTCGCCCAAGCTGGATGCGGCCTTGATCGCGCTGGCCGATCAGCCCCTGATCAACTCGCAAGACATCAACGATCTGATTGGCGCCTACAAAAAACGGCCCGCAGGCACCCAGGTGGTACAGCCCACGCTCGACGGATTGCCTGGCAACCCGGTGATGTTCAGCAGCGAGGTGCGTGAGCAGATTTTGGCAGGCCAGGCGTACGTCGGTTGTCGTCAATGGCAAGCCGCCCACCCGGATCAGGTGCACCCTTGGGTCACCACCAACAAGCGCTACCGCATCGATGTGGACTCGCCCGAGGATGTGGCAGCCCTGGCCCAGCAGACCGGTCACCAGCTGCGCTGGCCGGCCGACTTGCAGCTGGTGAGCTGAAGCAGGGCCGTCCATGAGCACCGTTGATCAACGCTGCCTGTCCTTGTGGCCCACGCCTTTGGGCCTGCATCGCTATGGCGCGGCAGACGCCTTGAACGGTAATCTGGTACGCATGTTCATGGCCATGCGCGCCACCCAGCTGGCTCAACGCGGGGATCGGGATGTATCCCCACCGGCCTTTTTTGCCAGCAGCGATGATCTGCTGGAGCGCATTCGCTTGAGTGAGTGGGAGGGTTTTGTGCGCTTTGTCGTGGACAGTTTGCGCGACACCGTTGCCGCTGCTAATCAGGGGGCCTGGCCAGAGACCGCGCCCGGTCTGCGTGTGTCGATCAACGGCATGTGGTTTCAGATCTCCAACCAGGGGGTGCATCACGATGTGCACACCCACGGTAACTGTTCGTGGTCTGGCGTGTACTGCGTGCAGGTGGATGCCGAAGCACAGCGCATTGCTCATCCCGTGCTGGGTGCCCACAACGGCATCACCCGGTTTTACGGTCCCCGGTTTGGTCATCAGGCCGGTGCCTACATGGACTTTGGCAATGCCTACCTGCAGGCGGCCCACCTGGACGTCGCGCCTGTGCCCGGGCAACTGGTGATCTTTCCGTCGTGGCTGGCGCATCAAGCCATGCCTTATCAGGGCGGCAGTGACCGCATCATCATTTCTTTCAATGCCAGCGTGCACGCTGCGGCGGGCTCGGACCAGCTGGCGTCCTACGCCGCACGCTGAACCCCAGGCATCCGCACATGCCAGCTCCCATGTCCCTGTCGTCTGTCTTGTCGGGTGCCGGACCTTCCACCTGGCGGGCTCGCCGATCTGCGGATGCGGCCGCATTGTGGATATCCGCACTGGCGGCAGTTCTGCCCTGGATGGTGCTGGCGCAATGGGGAGTCCAGCTGAGCTACTCCTGGGCAGGTGGCATGCTGCCCTTGGCCTTGTGGTGGGCGGGCCGGTTGTGTCTGGCTCCCTGGTCCCATGTGTTGAATGGCCGCTGGTCCTCCCTGTTCGGCGCAGCGTTGGCCGGTGCCGGCATGTGGGTACTCGCGCTGGATCCGCACAGTGAACTCCAGCTGCTTGCGTGGGCTGCGGTACTCACAGGGTGGGTGGTGTTCTCCGAGGGCATGCGTGGTTTGAGACCACACCCCTCCAAAGCGCGTGGATGGGCGCATGTGGCGTTGCCGGTCACGGCTGCACTGATCTGGCTACTGGCTGGCGACCCCCTGGCCTGGCAGAGCCGGTGGCAGTGGCACATCGTGGTCTTGCTGGTGTTGGGGGCGGCAGCCTCTGTATGGGCCCCTCAGGCGCGACGTGTGGCGCGGGCATCGAGTGCCTGGCCACCCGATGAGGTCACCTTGAGCAGCCGGTCGCTGATGGGCCTGATGATGGGGGGGCTCTTTGTGTTTGACCAATCCTGTCTGGGTCCGGCATGGCCCCCGGCGGCCGTGGTGGGCCTGCATATGGGGGTGATGACGGTGTTGTCTGGTGTGGCCCTGGCCCTGCGCGCGTCCTTACCGAATGACGAGAACCTGGCAACCGTTTTGAGGCCGTGGCGTTTGCCGCTGATGCTGGCCGGCAGCTTCCTCGCGCTGCTCGGGTCCGGTCCGCCCTGGACTATCCTGGGCATGGTCCTGCAGGTGCTGCCCTGGGTGATCGATATCCACTGGCAGCCGAAGCACCGTGAAGGCCCGGCTGACCTGTGGTGGCCGAACACGGACTGGCAGAAGGTGGTGTTGACTTCGGTGGTAACCGGTCCCGTACTTCTGGTCGTGATGGGCGCTCATGCGGCTACGCAGGGGACGGCGCTGTTGGCCAGTCTGCAATTGGCGCTGGCGTCATGGGCGGTGCTGGTTCGGTGTCGGCAGGGCATCCGGGTGGGTTAAAGTGCCGAAACTCTTGAATTTGTCATGTTGTATTTACTCATCGCCTTGGCCTGTGTTTTGGCGCTCGCAGGTTTTGTGCTTTTCAAACGACGAGGTGCTGGCTCCGCTGTCGTCCTGAAAGATGCGCCAGGCCTATCCGGTGCCAAGCTGGCAGACATCCCTGCTGCACAGCCTGGCCCAGCTTCTGAGTTTGTCTGTGGCGTGGGCAATGCTGCGGCCATCCTTCCCACGCGCTGGGATATCCCGGAGGAGCTCATGGTGTTTCGGCGCATCGAGGCGTTTGAGCTGCCTTTCGAGACCCACCGTGCTCTGATGGACCGTATCGTGCGCATCCCTCGTCCACCTGTGGGATTGCAGAAACTGCTTTCACCCGGCTTTCTGGAGCAAGCCTCACCCGATGATTTGAGCGAACTGATCCTGGCCGAGCCACATCTGGCGGCCAAGGTGCTGGCCACTGTGAACTCGCCTTTTCATGGCTTGCAAAAACCGGTGACCAGTGTGGCGCAAGGCGTCACCTACCTGGGTCTTAACACCGTGCGCAGCATCTGCCTGCAATGCCTGATGAGCGAGTCGCTCCGACCCAGTGATCCGAAGCTGAAGCCGATCTTCGAGCGCTGGTCGCACGCCAGTGCGCTTGCCAGCCAGCTGTGCATACGTCTGGGCCAGCGTGTGGGCATTCCCGATCCCGGCTCCATGGCCACGCTTGTGGTGCTGTCCTTCCTGGGTCATATGGCTGCCTTGTCCTTGTTGCCCGCCGAAGCCACTGTGCGCAATGCGTCGCTGGGCTTTCTGGAGCGCACCCGACGCGAACAAGAGGAGCTGGGTTTGTGTGCCGGCGAATTGGGCTGCCTGATGATGAACGAATGGGGCATGCCGCCAGCCATTGTGGAAGACGTGCGCATCATTGACCGCATTCTGACCACCGCCCCCAAGCAGCTGGATGCCGAGCGGGGCTTGCGGCCAGCGCTCAGCTATTACTGTGCCCGTATCGGCGAAAAACTCGCCAGTGGCGAATGGAAAGACCTGGAGCCGGCCATCCCCGAGACCCTGCAAGGCCCCGAATTTTTCCACTTGCAAACCCACTTCATGATTCGCCCCCGCATGACCCAGCTCGCGGTGGATTTTCGGGATCCGGCCTTTGTTGCCGAAGTGGCCGGCATGCTGCGCGGCCTGGGCACAGCCTGAGGCCTGGGCACTCAGTCTTTCTTGTCGTCTCCGCCAGGTATCACCGCATCGGCCACAGCGCCCACAGCCTTGGCCGTGACCTTCACGCCGGTAGCCACCACGGTCACAGCAGCGTCGGCCACCGCCACCACGGCACAGCCTTGCAGCAGGCCCACCACGGTGGTCAGCGTCACCAGTCGAGCAAATGTCGTCATATTCGTCATTTCAATCCCTGTCAGTTTCGGAGTAAAACCGGCTCCAGGGCCTCGCCCGCCGGCAGAATGCGGCCAATGATGGCCGTGTGGGGGTAGCCAGCAGCGCGCAGCGCCACCACGCAGGCCTCGGCCTGGTCTGACGGCACGCTGGCCAACAGACCGCCTGCGGTTTGTGGATCGAACAGCAGCGGGTAGCGAGGGTGGCTTACATAGTCGGCCTGGTTGCGCAGGGCCCGGCGCAGGCGCACATTCGCCGGGGCCAGCGAGCTGGCAACACCTGCGCTCACACAATATTCGGCACCCTGCAGCACCGGTAGCGCAGACAAATCCAGCTCTGCATCCACGCCCGAGGGCTTGGTCATTTCCACCAGATGGCCCAGCAGGCCAAAGCCGGTCAGATCGGTACAGGCGGTGGCGCCATGGGCCAGCAGGATACGTGCGCCGGCCTGGTTGGACTGCACCATGGACTGCAAGGCCTGCGTGACCCAGCGACCCTTGAAGCCCGGCAGATCAGCGATGCGTGCGTGGGCGGCAAACAGGGTGCCGGTGCCGATCGGCTTGGTCAGCAGCAGCACCTGGCCAGGGCGCAGACCGTCTTTGCGCAACACCGTGCGCATGGACCCGTCGATCAGGCCATTGACGGCAAAACCCAGCGCCAGCTCCTTGCCCTCGCCGGTGTGGCCGCCCACCAGCGCGCAGTTGGCCGCATTCAGCACCTCCATAGCCCCGCTCATCATCTGCAGCAAAAGGTCTTCGACCTTGGACTCCAAACCGGGAGGCACCGTGACGACGGCGGTAGCAGACTGGGGCTCGGCCCCCATGGCAAAGATATCGCCCAGTGCGTGGTTGGCGGCCACCTGGCCAAACAGGTAGGGGTCGTCGATGAAAGCGCGAAAGAAGTCCACAGTGTGCACCATGGCCATGCCCGGCGGCACCCGCACCACGGCGGCGTCGTCGGGCGCGTGCAGGCCGATCAGCACGTCGTCGCGCGCCACCGGTTGCAAGGCTCCCAAAGCGCGCGCCAGTACCGTGGCACCCACCTTGGCGCCGCAGCCGCCGCAGCGCATGGCGATGGCTGAAATGGCCTGCTGGGATTCCTCTGCGGTCAGCGCCAGCTGAGGCGCTGCGCCGCCGCCAGCCATGGGCATGGCCTGGAACTGATGAAAACGCTGCATGAAGCGGCGGTCTATCCAGTCTTTCCAGCGCCAGACCCAGTCGCCGGCAAATCCCAGGGCCCCGCGCGACGCCACGGCGTGCTGGTCGCCCGTGCTGATGAGCGCCAGCCAGTGACGCTGCGGCACGTATTCGCGCAGTCGCTCCCCGCGGGCAGCACGGCGCAGGTTGTCGGCCAATGGGCGGCCCATGCGCACGGCAAAGACGCCCGCTTTCTCCAGCGGCCGGTCGTCGAAGGCGCAGACATCGCCCGCCGCAAAGATGCGAGGGTCACTGCTTTGCAGCTGCGGGTTGACCCGCACAAAACCCTCGGCGTCCAGCGCCAGCCCCGTGCTTTGCAGCCAGGCAGGACCACCGGCCTGGGTCACCCACACGATTTCATCGGTCTGCAAAACGCTGCCGTCAGATGCGATCAGCTGACCGGCACGTACCTGTTGCACCTCGGCACTGGTGTGCAGATGCACGCCCCGGTCGGCCAACACCCGCTTGAAGCGCGCCTGCACCCAGCGGTTGTGCGTGCGCATGATGGTCTGGTCGCGGGTGTAGAGGTGAAACACCAGCTCATCAGGATTGCGACCCAGCGTTTGCAGCTCGGTGCGCAGGCGGTGTTGCATGGCCAGCGTCAGCTCCACCCCGCCAGCGCCGCCGCCCACCAGTGCAATGGTGGTGCGACCGGGGTGCAGGCGCACACGTGCCAGCAGCGCAAGCCAGCGATCATGAAAACCCGGTATGGGTTTGACTGGCACGGCGTACTGGGCCGCACCCGGCACGCGGGCCATTTGCGGCGTGGACCCCACGTTGATGGAGCACAGGTCAAACGACACCGGAGGGCGCTCGCGGCACAGCACCTTGTTTGACGCGCGGTCGATACCAATCACCTCGTCGTGATAGAAGCGTGCCCCGGCCAAAGCCGCCAGACGGGGTAGGTCGATGTGCACATCCTCGAAGCTGTAGTGGCCGGCGATGTACCCCGGCAGCATGCCCGAGTAAGGTGTTTCGACCGTGTTGCAGATGACGGTGAGGCGCACACCGGGCTCGGGCTGCATGCCAAAACGGCGCAGCACGCCCACATGGCTGTGGCCGCCGCCGATCAGTACGATGTCGCGCAGAATGGGTTGCTCGTTCGATTGCATTCAGTTATTTCCTTGAGGCGGTGCCAGTGCGGAGACCAGCGCCAGCAGTGCGGCTTGTTCAGCCTGCGGTGCAAACAGGGGGGCTCGCACCGCGCATTGGGACATCAGGCGGGCCAGCAGGCCATCGGCTTGATCCTGAGTCTGGCGGGCCTGCATCAGCAACTGGGCCAGTGCGTCGGCGTTGCCGGGTTCAAAGTAGCCGCCGTAGTCTTCACCCAGCATGCCCACGTTGCCGGCAATGCGTGAGGCCAGGACTGGCGTGCCGCTGCAGATGGCCTCCATCACCACATGGGCGCCGCCCTCCAGGCGGCTGGCATGCACCAGCACGTGGGCGCGCTGGATGCGCCTGCGCGTGGCTTCGTAAGGCAGCCCACCGAGCCAGCGGTAGCCTGGGCAGTCGTGTGCCGTGCCTTGGGCTGCTGCGGCCAGCACCGGGTCGAGTGCTGCGCCGATGTGGTCGATCAACACAGCGCTTGCAGGGGGCAGGCGGCGCGCTGCGGCCATCAGCGTGAGCGGGTCTTTTTCCTCCCGCAGGTGACCCACCATCACGGCGCGCAGCTGGCGCCTGGACTTACCTAAAGGCATGCGTGCGCTGGTCGACTGAAAAATCACCTGTGCCTTGGTGCGCAGGTCGTGGGGCAGGGCCTGCAGGCCCAAGTGCTGCAAGACCACCAGTTTTTGCGCCAGCGCCAAGGAATGTTGGGCCAGGGGTTCCTGGGCAATGTCGCGGTAGAGATCTGTGCCGGTCAGCACCACGGCGAGTCCGGCATGGCCACGCTGGGCAGCCCAGACCGCAATCGCTGGTGCTGAACGGCGTGCGTGCAGGGCGATCATGATGTCGTCCGCCGCACTGTGTGCGTCTGGCCAGCTCTGCGTGATGCGGGTAGCATGCCGAGCCGATAGCAGGCGTTGCCAGCGCCTTGCAGTTTGCCAGTTGCCGTTGTTAGCGTCGGCTAGCGCCGGGCTGACGATCACCACCTGCATCTTCTTCACAGCACCTCCCAGGAGTCGACACTCGCGTGCCCGCCCACTCTCCAGCTGCATGGGCATGATGATGTCGTTTAAGGACAGGACGGCGCAGTCGCTTGCAGTTGAACAAGCACACCCCCTATGTCGTTCAGCTTGATCGATTCACCCAGGCTGCCGTCATCGTTCACCCAGCGCAGTCGATTCCCGTCGGGAGTCAGGAATAAGACCTTGCCGAAAGCAGGTGGAAAGTGCCGAGCCTTACGTGCCGCATCCTTGGTGTTTTCTTTTGTTTCAAGTAGTCTCTGCATGGGGGCTTCACCCGGCTGGTGGGCCACACACACCACAAAGTCGGGGTAGAAGTAGTGCTCGTGCTCGGCACGTACCACACGCACGGCGTAGGGCTTTTTGTCGGGATTGCGGTGCCACCAGTGCACAAAATCGGCACTGTCCAAGGCCTGGGCAAAGTCGCGCTCCAGGTTGTTCAGCTTCACCGCGCCGTCGTACCGGCCCACGCTGAAGGCGGTGCCGTCTTGTAGCGCAAATACCTGGTCTGCCCACCAGTGCCGCTCGTCCATGAACAGCACTTGGTCCACATCCAAGGCATTTTCTTTTGAGGGGGGCAACACGCCGTAAATGTTTTTGGCCGACGCTACCAGCGGCAGGTCTTGCGGGTACACCATCACATCGGGCAAAGGCTGGGCATCCACCAGTTTGGCCTGGTGGGCAATGGCTTCAAAAATGGCCTCACGCAGCTCCTGGGCGCTGTCGCGTATCACCCAATGTGCGGCGTCGCGGGCCAGGCGTACGCGGTCAGCCGCCGTCGAGGAGGCGTCTACATTGGGCAAATCCGCCAGCCCCGCCTCCACTGCCGGGCGCAGCCTGGCCGCCAGGGTGTTGACCACAATGCGGTAGTCCTCTTCCTCGGCATGGGGCAGCTCCTGCAATGCGGCCATTGCTTCACGGGCCAGTGCGGCGCGGTCGGTCACTACTTGAATGTCTTGCACGTAGCCTACGCCTGTGGTCAGCTCTTTGTGCAGCTCTTTTTGCCGCATGCGGTTGAGGGCTGCCATCACGGCGGTCTGCACCAAGGCATCGGGCAAGGGCAGATTTTGCGCAACACTCAAGGTGATGTTGGATAAATCGACAAGCCCCGGTTTTTCTTCGGTTTTCAGACGGTCACCCAACGTGGGTAGCCCCTTTTTGCGCATGAAAACCGTTAGCCGGTTTTCAGCCAAAGCGGCCAGCACATCCGGCTGGGTGCTGGTTTTTTGGGTGCGCTGGGCTTTCATGGACGCGGCATCGGGCAATACCGTGTCTGGTACCCAAGAGGTGCTACCGAACAAATCCTCGCAGAAATCACCGCCAGCGTTGCCCATGCCCCAAGGCGCTGGCACTTGCGTGTGTCGCAACACCGAACCCGGCACAGGGGGCAAGCCTGATTCGTCGGCCGCACCCGTCGGCGCATGGCCTGTGGTGGCTGACGGCACACCCAAGGTGTAAGTCAAAGGTTGATCGGCGGTGGGCCGGTTGGTGTACACCACGCCCCCCGCAACTGTTTGGCGGGTCATGAGCTTTTCGGTTTGACCTTCCAGCTGGCTTTTTACCGCGCTGGTGGCCTGCACTGCCGCCTCAAAACCCGCCTGGGCCTGTGCGTTGCCCAAATACACACAGGCGGTGTTCAGCTCGGGCGGAACGGCGGTAGGCTTTGGGAACGCCTCCCGCACCTGCCGGGCCACGCGCATCACGCGGCCAATGAACTGCATGGCAAAGTCCACATCGTTCACGGGCTTGGTGCTGGCCAGCACAAACGCACGCGGGGCATCAAACCCGGTACCAGCCGACTGTTTGAAGATCAGCACCTGCTTGGTGGTGTCGTTGGCTATGGCCGCCATCAGCACCGGGTCGGGCTCGTCTGCGGAGTGTTTGCCAATGGCCTCGGGCGGCACATGGCAGTGCTGCATCAGCACTTGGGCGGCTTCCTCCACTGTGTGCTCGCCGTTGGCCACCTGCACTAGCAGCAGCGGCACGCAGGCCACACCGTGGCGGGCCAGTTGCTCGCCTATCCACACATTGCGGCCCCATGCCTGGCGCAACACCGTTCGACGCAAATCGGTGACCTGTGCCATGGCGCCGCCCAGGCTGTACACCACGGCTTCGATGTAGCCCTTGTTTAGCCGGGCTTGCACTACCTCGTCGCGGCTGGCGGCAAAGTGTTCTTGGCCGCTGTAGCCCGCATGGGCTAAAAAATCGGTCAGGCGTTGGTCTTTGGGGGTGGCGGTGGCCATCAGCAAATAGTCGGCCCGCAGCCAGTGCGCAAATTTGCCGAACTCCGTGCTTTTGTCCAGGCCAATGTGCGCCTCGTCCACCACCAGCCCAATTTGCAAGCCCTTGGCTCGGGCACGCGCCAGCAGGGCGGCCAGGGTGCGCACGTCGTCATCGCCATCGGCGTCGTAGCCCTTGGTGCGCCACTGCGCACGGGCCACGGCTTGGGCGGTGGACACCAGCACCGTGCCCGCGCTCACGTCTTGGTTGCGCCCTTGCGAAAACAGCGTGGGGCGCAAGCCGGGCGCGTGGGCCAGCAGCGCGTCAAGAGTTTGGCCCACCAGCGTCACAAACGGCACAAACCAAAACCACAGCACCTCGCGCTGCGCGCCCACGCGCTGCAACACCTGGCCGAGCACAAAGGTTTTGCCCGATCCGGTGGGGGCGCGCAGCAGGCATGGCGGCGATGGGTTGCGCAGCAAAGCTGCGCTGATGTTGTCCATCAAGGTGGCCTGAAAACCCTCGGGTTGCAGGGTACTTGCCACCGACGGCAGGCCCAGGTTTTGGGCCAGAAACTGTGTGGTCAGGGCAGACGCTGAGCTTTGCGGCTGGGTCATGCCAACGCCTTTCTAGGACGACCACCTTTGGCACCGTTGACACGAGCAGCGACTGTTTTGGCTTCTGATGTGGCTCGCCCAGCCCTGGCCGCGTGCTGCCGCATCCAAGCCCGGCTACCAAACACCCCCACCAGCAGCCCCTCTACTGTCAAATCGGCATCTAGTTTGGGCCAGTGCAAACCCGTGCCCAGGGGTGACAACTCAATCACCGCCAAATCGCCTGCACGGGCATTAGACAAGCCTTGGGCAAGCTGAGGCGGGAAAGCAAAAGAAGCCCCGTTGGCCAGCTCCACCACCACCAATTTTTTTCGCGCGTCATAACGCGCCGCCACGGCGCAGGCATGGGGCGTGGTTTCCACCGTGCCGCGAGCGGTGGCCTCGGGCACTCGTTGCAGTTCGGCTTTCACCCAATCTGGAAGGTCTGTGTCAGTCATGCAAATCACTCCATGCGGTACGAAGTTCTGCCAAACGCTCTGCCGTTGCCAACAGTGCAGCTGCCACATCTGTGGTCTTGGGCTTACCTGCCACGGTCATCAACGCAGGCGGCAGAGACAATTCGATGCGAATTTCCCAGCCTGGCCCCAGCACATGGGCATGGGGTGGTGGATGATCGTTTGGATACACGACCAGCCGAAGGTGTTTGACGCGAATGCTGGTCATGGCCTGATGTTAATCCAACATGTTGGGTTTTATCTGCTCATCTCATCGTTGCTCTTTGTGCCGTCTGCCCCTGCACAAGCACTTCGCGCAACGACAGGGTGTGCGCTTGCACGCCCTGCTCGGCCAGCCACAGTGCCACCGCTTTGGGCCGGGGCGTGACCACCACCAGCCGAGCCACGCCGTGTTGTGCGGGCAACGTGGGCAGGGTTTGCAGCGCGGCGGTGTCGGCACACAGCACCATCAGCCAGTCAGTCCCTTTTGCGACCACCTGCATAGCCGCTTGCGCTTGCTGGACGGGCGCCAGGCCACTGTTTCGCATCAACACCATGGCGGCGGCGTGGTGCAGCGAGGCATCGAGCGCCACGTCGGCGGCGTCCAGCTTGTCGAGTTGCAGGTAGGCAAACTCGCCTCCCTGCGCCAGGGCGTGGCCGGGTTTGCCGCCGTAGCCTGCGATGACGCGTCGTAACCGCTCGGCGCACACGTCGCGGCACAGGTTTTTGTCAAGCTCTTTGGCGGTGGCTTCGGTGCTGCTGCACAAAATGAACCGCCGCTGGCCACCGTCTTCGGCGTTGAGCTCCAACACGGCCTGGCCGGTGGTGCCCGATCCCGCAAAAAAATCCAGCACGGTGTCGCCGGGGCGGGTCGCTTGGGACAACAGGGCTTTGATGAGGGATGGGGGCTTCGGGTAGTTAAACGCCTTGTCGCCCATCAACTCTTTGATTTCTTTGGAGCCCTCTTCGGTCGTGCCCACCACCGGCATGTTCAGGTTCTCATGGGCGGTCTCGGCCTCTTGCCTGGGCGTGAGCCAAGAGGAAATGGGTTGGTTTTCGTTTTTCAGCCCCTCTTTGAACCGCTTGAACGCCGGGCGTCCGTAGCCCACCCGCTTGCCCACCCAAAAATCCAGCTCCGGCATGCCTTCAAACAGCAAGGGGGTGCTGCCACTCATGGGAACGTCTCTGCGGGCAATGGCCGCCAGCAATTCGACCTGGGTGGCAAAGACCGCCACCCGTTGCTCGGGGGGAAACCACACCAACCCTTTGGCCACCATGTCTTCCATGGTGTCGCCCCGGATTTTCTGGCCGTCTTTCACCCGCGTTTTCGATGCATAGGCCCAGACCCGTTGCGGGTTGCAGGGGTAGAAGGTGTCCGTCTCTGGATCGTGAATGGGGTAATAAGTGTTCGCTCGCTCTCGAAAGTCGTGCGCCTTGGTCAAATCACTTAACCGGAAAAGCCTTTCACCTTCCTGGTACTTGTACATGGAATAGGACTTTTCATCGCCCGAAAACCGGAACCCGGCATTGCCATACACCAGCACATGCTCGTGGTTGGTGGAGTGAAATGCGCCCTTCGTGTCGTTCCCACCCGTCCGGCTGCGCCACACAAAGCTCCCAATTCGCCGCCCCGGAAACACCTCGTCCATCAACAGCTCCAGGCGCGAGCGGTTTTCGTCGTTGATGCTGACCAAGATCACGCCGTCTGCAGTCAGCAGGTCGCGTGCCAGCAGCAGGCGCTGGTACAAAAACTCCAGCCACTGGCTGTGCCGCCAGCGGTCGTTGGCGCCCACGTAGCTGTCGTTGTAAACCCAGTCTTTGTTGCCGGTGTTGTAGGGTGGGTCGATGTAAATGACGCGGATTTTTCCGGCGTGGGTGGCGCGCAGCAGGCGCAGGCTGTCGAAGTTGTCGCCCTCAATGATGAGGTTGGCGTGGGCGGTGCACCCCTCGGGCGTGTGGCTCCATTCGGGCACCACGCGAGGCAGCACCACATTGGCGTTCAGTGCCTGGTCGTGGGCAATGGCATCGCGCTCCCAGTACAGACCCAGTTTTTGGCGGGTGAGGTGCTCTGCCAGCAAGCGACGCAGTTCAGGGGCACTCAAGCGGTCGAGCTGTTGTAGCAGGGCTGCATCTGCAGTGGTCATGGGTTGTGAATTCTTTGGGGTGGTGCAAATGGGGCCCTGGTTGCATAGTGCAGTTCATTGGCCAGCACAGTTGGGCGACGCATTCAAGATTTGCGGGCCTCGGCCAGTGCAAGGTGCCAGCAGGGCCTTCTGAACGTGTTGGGTGAATTTTTGCCAGGAGATTTGCTCATAATACTCGCCAAATCGACGCTGCGTTCGAGCCTGCGTAGGCAACGATCAGGGAGTTTGACGATAGCTGGCGGGTCATTCTTTTCCGTTGATTTTTTTCCGTTTGCCCCGGTCCGCCCACTTACCCAAAAAAATGATTTTCATGATTTATTCGCCCTGTTCCCACATCCGCCGCACCCTGTTGTCTTGTGCCTTGACCGCCTGCACCGCCTTCTTGCCCGGTGCCCTGCACGCGCAGCAGGTTTTTCGCGTCACAGCCATTCCCGATGAGTCGCCGACCGAGCTGGCCCGCAAGGCCGGCCCGCTGATGAAATACCTGGAGAGCAAGCTGGCCGTGAAGGTGGAATACACCCCCGTGACCGACTATGCCGCCTCGGTGGAAGCTCTGGTCAACAAAAAGGTCGACATGGCCTGGTTCGGTGGTTTCACCTTTGTGCAGGCCAACGTGCGCTCGGGCGGCAAGATCATCCCGCTGGTGCAGCGCGAAGAAGATGAAAAGTTCAAGTCGGTGTTTATCACTGGTGATGCCGCCGTCAATGGCCTGGCCGACCTCAAGGGCAAGGATGTGAGCTTTGGTTCGCAAAGCAGCACCTCCGGCCATCTGATGCCGCGCAGCTTCTTGCTGCAAACGGGCATCAACCCCGACAAGGATTTCAAGCGCGTGGCCTACAGCGGTGCGCATGACGCCACCATCGCGGCCGTGGCCTCGGGCAAGGTGCACGGCGGCGCCTTGAATATCTCGGTGTGGGAAAAGTTTGTGGCCGACAAGAAGGTTGACACCACCAAGGTGCGCGTGATCTACACCACCCCGGCTTACTTTGACTACAACTGGTCGGTGCATGCCGACATGCCGGTGGCACTGCGTGACAAGATCAGTGCTGCGTTCCTGGCTTTGAGCAAAGCCACGCCTGAGGGCAAGGAAATTCTGGAGCTGCAACGGGCAACCCGTTTTGTACCGACCAAGGTCGACAACTACAAGGGCATCGAGGCTGCCGCACGCAGCGCCGAGCTGCTCTGATCCGCGGATGTCAGCTTGAAAATTCACCTGCAGAACCTGAGCGCACGGCACCCGGCGGCCCGCGCTGGTGCCGCGCCCGCGCTCAAATCACTGAGCCTGACCATTAACGCTGGTGAGCAAGTTGCGGTGATTGGTCCCTCGGGGTCGGGCAAAACCACGCTGCTGCAGGTGCTGGCCTGCGCCTTGCCGCCTGCGGCAGGCGAGCTGCGCGTGGCCGATGTGTCGCCCTGGCACTTGCCGCGCCCCGCGTTGCAGCGTTTGCGAGGTCGTCTGTTTTTGGCACCACAGGTGCCTCCCTTGCCCCCACGTCAACGGGTGGTGACCTCGGTGTTGGCGGGTCGTTTGCCGGCCATGGGTTTGTGGTCCAGCCTGCGGTCCTTGTTTTACCCGTCGGATATTCCTGCTGCCTTCGAGGCTCTGGACCGCTTTGATCTGGGTGACAAGCTGTTTGAGCGGGTAGACCGTCTCTCGGGTGGCGAGCGCCAGCGGGTGGGCCTGGCCCGTGCCCTGCTGGCACCCGCCGGGCTCTGGCTGATAGACGAGCCGCTTTCGGCGCTGGACCCGACGCGCGCCCGACAAGCGATGGCCACCTTGGTGGACCAAGCACGCGGCCGTCAGGTGACCCTGCTTGCCAGCCTGCACCAGGTCGACATGGCCTTGGCACACTTTCCGCGCATCCTGGGCTTGCGGGCCGGCGAGCTGGTGTTTGATCTGCCGGCAGCACAAGTCACGCCGGAACACCTGGCCCATTTGTACGCGCAGCATGAGCACGAGCTGCGTGGCGAGCCCGCACAGATCCTGCCCGAGATGAACCTGGCACCCCAGCCTGTGGTGATGCACTGCCGTTAGCGCATTTTGCTGATGAGCGCTTTCACATGGCCCCGTCGCGCATCCTTGCACCCGCCTCCGGTGCGCGACCCGGCCTGGGTGGGCCGCCTGTTCTGGAGCACGGCGGCGCTGGCGGTGTTGTGGCCGCTGGCCGTGGCCACGGAATTTCGGCCCTGGGTTTTGTTCGAAGCAGACAACCTGCGAGTGAGCGCCCAGTTCCTGGGCAGCTTCTGGCCCCTGGCTCACAGTGGCGAATTTTTGATGATGGTGGCATACGAGACCTGGCGCACTGTCGCCATGGCCACCGCTGGTGTCACCCTGGGCTTGTTGCTGGCTTGGCCCATGACGCTGCTGTCCACGCGGGCGCTGTCGGTCTCGGCCCTGTCCGGTCGCATGGCGGTGTGGCCGTTCTGCTTGCGTCAGTGTGTGCGCTGGTTGCTCATCGTGCTGCGCAGCATTCCCGAGCTGGTGTGGGCGCTGGTGTTTGTGCGCGTGGTCGGCCTGGGGCCCACCGCGGGTGTGTTCGCCATTGCCCTCACTTACGGTGGCATGTTGGGCAAGGTGTATGGCGACATTCTTGAAAGCAGTGACACCCTGGCCACCGAAACCTTGTTGCGCAACGGTTCCGGCCGTTTGCAGGCCTTTTTTTACGGTTTGCTCCCGACCAGTGCTGCCGAGTTGACCAGCTACACCGTGTACCGCTGGGAGTGCGCCATACGCTCGTCTGTGGTGCTGGGCCTGGTAGGGGCGGGAGGGCTGGGCCAGCAGCTGGACAGCTCCATGAAAATGTTCAACGGCGGTGAGGTGGCCAGCATGCTGCTGGTGTTTGTGGCGCTGGTGGCGCTGGCTGACCGGGTGAGTGCCGGGCTACGCAAGGTGCTGGGATGAGCGACCTGCGTACATCTGCCCAGCGCCGGGCTGCAGCCAATCTGCCTTACCGCTTGCCGCCGCCCCTGTTTGATGCCCGCTGCAAGGCCTGCTGGTGGACCGCTTGTGTGCTGGCGCTGGTGGTGGCGAGTTTCTGGTCGCTCGATTTGCAATGGGGTCAGTTTCTGGCGCTGGAGGCAGGCCGGAGCATGGGCCGTTTTCTGGGTGAGTTTTTCCCGCCCGACGTCTCGCCGGCCTTTGTGCGCAAGGTGCTGGTAGCGGCGTGGGAAACCCTGGCCATGTCTGCCTTGGGTACTCTGCTGGCGGCACTGGGTGGGCTCGTGCTTGCTCTGCCAGCGAGTCGCCTGCATGACGGGGATGCCGCGCGGGGCCGTGCGCCCACCCGCCTGTTGCTCAATGCGCTGCGCAGCGTGCCCGAGCTGGTCTGGGCCGCGCTGTTGCTCATTTCAGCGGGTCTGGGCCCCTTTGCTGGCACGCTGGCGCTGGCCTTGCACACCACGGGCGTACTAGGGCGCCTGTTTGCCGAAGCCATCGAAAACGCGCCGCCCGCACCCGCTGCCGCGCTACGAGTGCAGGGGGTGGACACTGTGCGGGTGTTTGCCTATGCCCTGCTGCCCCAGGTGCTGCCCCAGCTGCTGAGCTACACCCTGTACCGCTGGGAAAACAACATACGCGCAGCTGCCGTGCTGGGCGTGGTGGGCGCAGGGGGGCTGGGTCAGTTGCTGGCGTTTCACATGGGCCTGTTTCACATGCCCAAGACCGCCACCATTTTGGTCGCCATGCTGGTGCTGGTGGCTGTGGTGGACGCCACCAGCTACCTGGCGCGACGCCTCATGGCGCGCTAACGGAGCCGACTGATGATCACATCCATGTCTTCTGCTGGTGCTGAGCGCCATAGTCTGCGGTTGATGGGGCTCGCGGGTTTTGCCAGCACGGCGTCGATGCGCGTGTGCGACCCCATGCTGGTGGTGCTGGGACAGGAATTTCAGGTCAGCACGGGTTCGGCGTCGCAGGTGGTCTCAGCCTTTGCCGTGGCTTACGGGCTGTTGCAGCTGTTCTATGGCCCTTTGGGCGACCGCTTTGGCAAGTTGCGCGTCATCACCTTTGCCGTCAGTGCATGTGCCTTGTTCAGCGCAGTTACAGCTTTTGCTGCCAATTTGACGCTGCTGATTGCCATGCGCGCTGTGATGGGTGCGGCGGCGGCGGGCATTGTTCCCTTGTCGATGGCGTGGGTCGGCGACCAGGTGCCCTATGAGCGGCGGCAGGAAACCCTGGCCAAGCTCATGGGCGCCACGGTGAGCGGCATGATGGTGGGTTTGTGGTTTGGCGGCTTTGCGGTCGAAAACTGGGGCTGGCGGGCTGCGTTTGCCGGGCTGGCCCTGGTGTTTGCGCTGGCCGCCATATTGCTCTGGCATAAGCTGAGCCAAGCACCCAAGGCCGACCCCAGTCCGCAAGGCTTTGCGGGGTGGGTGGCTTTTGTCTCAACCACCTGGCACATGTTGCAGATCGCCCGCGTACGGCAGGTGCTGGCGGTGACGGCAGTCGAGGGGGCGCTGGTGTTTGGCGCGATGGCGTTCATTCCCACCCATCTGCATCAACAGTTTGGCTTCAGCGTGGTGGCCGCTGGCTCGGTGATGATGCTGTACGGCGTCGGCGGCCTGGTGTACAGCCAGTTCGCCCGTCGTTGGCTGGCCTGGCTGGGGGAACGTGGTCTGGTGTTGACTGGGGCGAGCTCCATTGCGTGCGGCCTGCTGCTTCTGGCCTGGGGGCACTTGCCTGTGGTGGGCATGCTGGCCTGTTTTGCGGCTGGCCTGGGCTTTTACATGTTGCATAACACCTTGCAGACCCAGGCGACTCAGATGGCACCCGCCGCCCGCGGCACCGCTGTGACCTTGTTCGCGTGCCTGCTGTTTTTCGGCCAGTCCACCGGCGTCCTGACCATGGCCCTCAGCGTCGACCGGGGCTGGCTTTCCTATGCCTTCAGCATGACGGCGCTTGGTGTCGCCGTGCTGGGATGGGTGGTGTCCCGGCTGGTGGGGCAGGGGCACCAGGTCTAGGCAGGCAGTTCAGGACAAGGGCGCGCGCGGGCCATCAAAGATAGCCCCCATGTCCCAGCCCTGCACATCAGCCTGGGACTGGCCTTCCACAAAAACGTGGCCACATACACTGGATGCTTGCGTGGGATAGATGCGGGTGCTCAGGCACAGGCGGTCGTTGGCGTAGACCTCCAGCACGCTGGCGTCCAGCAGCACACGCAGGCGCAAGGGTTCGTCATGAGCCAGTTCGAGGTGGCCGTACAAGTCCTGGCGTTTGACGCCGGCGTTGAGCGAACTGCGGGCCCGCTCGATGGTGAGCCGCCGGGCATCTGGCCAAAAGACGATCCGTGTGAACTCGCTGCTGTCTGGTGCGGCACACACGGTGATGCCCACTTTTTGTCGGTCTATCAGCTTGAATTGGGCTTCGATGTCGAGGTGCCGTCCCTCAAAACGCTGCAGCACACCCGTGCTGGCACCCGTGGGCGCCAGGGAGAGTGGTGCCGTGCGCAACTGGGCAACTTCGGCTGCCGGACGCTGGGTCAGCCTGCCGCGCTGGTCGACGCCGATCTGGCGCGGCACGCTCAAGGCACCGGCCCAGCCGTCGGCGTCTATCAATGCCTGCTCGCGCTGTTCGTTCAACCATGCCCATTGCAGCGCCCGCCCATCAGGAGCCTGCATGGTGAGGTGGGCAAAAGCGCCACCATCCACATCCATGGGTCCGTCCCATTCGGGAATAAAGCGCTCGTTCTCAAAACGGCCCACGAAGGCGTGGGCCCCGGTGTTGAGCCACACCGACACCGTCAGCACCCATTTGTCGCCCACCGGAAAGAAGTTGGGGCACTCCCACATCACGCCCAATTGCAGGTTGGGTGAGGTGTACAGGGGGCCGCGATCTTCCCAGGCTAGGCCATCGCTGCTGCGGTAAATCAGTGCCATGCCGCGTTCATGGTGGATGGACGCGCCCAGCACCATGTACCACCAGCCCTGGTGCTGGAACACGTAGGGGTCTCGAAAATCGTGTACGTCGACGCTGGGCGGTGGGGTCACGAGGGTGCGTTCGGGGTGCTTGGTCCAGGTGTGCAGGTCCTGGCTGGTGGCCACGCACTGCACCTGGCGCTCGGTCGTGTAGCCGGTGTAGTAGAGCGTGGGCTGTCCGGCAACCACCGCAAAGCTGCCAGAGAAGCAGCCCTCGGCGTCATGCCCTGGCGAAGGTGCCAGCGCGATGCCCTCATCCCGCCAGTGCACCAGGTCCGCGCTGCTGGCGTGGCCCCAATGAATGTCACCCCACTTGGAACCGCCGGGGTTGTACTGGTAGTAAACGTGATAGCGACCGTTGTGAAAGCACAGGCCGTTGGGGTCGTTGATCCAGTTGGAGGGCGCGGTGAAGTGATAGCGGGGGCGATGAGGGTCGGTCATGGCGGTGGCTTGTTGGCGGCGGTCGTTGTCAATCGCCGCATTGTCATTTATGGCCGGTGCTCCTGGGCATGACAATGGACTTTCTGTTGCAACTATCCCATCACCACTGATCCACGATGACACCTTCCCCTGCCGGCCTGCCTAACGATCAAAGACCGATATCCGCCCTGGCCCTGACCATGCCCGTGGCAATGGGGTACATCCCTTTGGGCACCGTGTTTGGATTTTTGTTTGTGCAAGCGGGGATGGATGGGTGGTTGGCGGTCCCTGTTTTGCGTGCTGACCGTGGAACAGTGGCGTGCCAGAAAAACCGGCGCACCCTTGTGGGTCGCCCTGTCGGCCTATGCCCTGGCGTATCCGCTGTTTCCCCGGCATGCCTTGGTGATCTCGATTGCCCTGTGTGTTGCGGCGGCGGTGGTGTTGCATGTCAGGGGCGAGTCTGCCCAGGAGTCGCAACATGATTGACAGCAGCTACGTGTTGGGGGTGATCGCTGCCATGGGTGCTGTCACGTTTGCGCTTCGCGCCTTGCCGTTTGTGGCCGGCCAATGGTTGCAAAAGTACCCCTGGGTTCACAGCCTCGGGCAGTTTTTACCACTGGCCATCATGACCCTCTTGCTGGTGAATTCGGGTCTGGCCACCGCCGCTGACCACGCCTTTGGGCCTTGGTCCGAGTTACTGGCCGTCTCACTCGTTGCCTGGCTCCAGTGGCGCCACAAAAATGCGTTGATCAGCATCTTGGTGGGCACAGCCGTTTATGTGCTGCTTCGTAACTTTCATGTGTTGGTCAGCTAGTTTCAGGCACCAACAGCCTAGTCCACGCCATGTGGCTTGCGCTGTTTAGGCTACTTTTCTCGTTGGGTTGGGGTTCGCGATGTCTTTCGAGGCGCCCTTGGTTTTTTGCCTTTGTCTTCTGCTCCTGATTGCGGGGCGCCAAGGGCCTGGCCTTGGTTGGCCTGGTCCAGGCACTGCAGGGCGTCCACGTAAGAGATGAAGCGGTTGAGGTAGTCGGGCGAGATGTCGCGCATTTGGGCCAAGGAGCGCAGCACCAGCATGTGCGAATTGATCGGCCCTGCATTCTTGGGGGCCAGGCCCAGGGCCTGGTTGAGCTGCTTGTCGACGCTGAATTGCGACCAGGTTTTTCTGAAGGCGCGTACCGCTTTGAGTTCCGATGGTGCGGCATCGGCTTCGTTGGCTGCTTGCCCTATCTTTGCTACCGCATGCTGCGCCACGTAGCGTGTCAGTTCACCCAGGGGGCCATGAGACGGTTTTGACGGCTGAGCAACTGTGCCTTGCACCTGCGCCAGGCGTGCGCTCAAGGCTGCCAGGCCTTTGCTCAGTGTGGTCGTCAGCAGTCTCTGCACCGCTTCCGGTTGATGGGTTGCCCGCTTGGCCAACACTTCCAGGTAGTGAAACTGAACCGGGTCCGCTTTGTGTGCACCGGCCAGGCGCAAGGTGGCCAGTGCCGAGATTGCGTCGCTGGCCGCAGTGACATCGGCATTTGGTACGGCAAGGGGGGCAGACGCAATCACGGCGAGGTCATTTCACATTGCTGGCTTTGGGTACTGGCGCCATTTCAACCCGTCGGTTTTGCGAGCGCGTGGCCTCGCTGGTGTTGGCCACTACAGGTTGCTCGGCCCCAAAGGCCGCTGCAAACACCATGGAGGGAGGCATGCCCTCATCGATCAAGGTGCGCGTGACCGTGAGTGCCCGCTGCGCCGACAGCTCCCAGTTGTCCGCAAACTGGCTGTTGCCGGCGCGGATGGACTGGTCGTCGGTAAAGCCGCTCACCATCAACAACTCTTCCCGGGCGCTCAGGTAGGCGCGCAGGGGCTGGACCAGGCTACTCAAAAGCTTGCGGCCCTCGGGTTGTAACTGGTCCGAGTTGAGCGAAAACAGCACCCGCCCGCTGATGCCGATGCGCCCGTTGTTCAGGGTGATACGTCCCGAGGCCAGCGGAACTGACAAGGCTTTTTCCAGTGAAATGCGGCGTTGTTCTTCGATCTGCCGTTTCTTGACTTCGGCCTCGAGATTGCTGGCCAGTTCCATTTGCACCAGAAGCACGCCCACCAGCAAAAGCACAAAAGCCCCGAGCAAGCCGGCCATCAAATCCCCAAACACGGCCCAGACCGGGGCGGTGGATTCCAGGCTGGCGTCGGTGTCGTCCATCACGCCACTCCCTTGAGCGCCAGGCCCTGCTGACCCGACAGCTGGCGCAATTCTTCAAAAATCTCCTTTTGCGACATCAGGCTCAGGTCGATGATTTCACGTGCCTGCGCCACGTAGTAGGCCAGCTGCTCGTCGCTGCGGGTCATGGACTTGTCCATGGCGCTTTCGATGCGCTGCAGATGGGTGATGAGCTTGTCGTTGGCGTCTCCAAAGGTGCGAACCGCAAAGCTGAGTGTGTCGCTCAGGCTGGCGACTTCCACCGCGCTGCTGGTGACCTGAGCGGACACCGCAGTCAGCCGGGTCGCCTCAGCGTTCAATTTTTCTGAAAAATCGTTGCCCGCCCGGTTCAACGCCAAAGCAGAGCTTGCTACCAGGGTGTCGACCGCTGAGCGTTGCTGTGCACCGGCTTGGTCGATGGACACCATCAGCGAATTGAGGGTTTCGAGGATGCGGCTGCGCTCTTGCAGCAGTTCGTTGTCCTTTGCAGCGCTGCGGGTACCCTCCAGGCGCAGCTGGCCGATGAATTCAGCGGCGGCTTTGGGTGCCTCGGCCGCTGTGGCAGTCAGTAGCTGCATCAGCGCCTCATGCCGTGTGGACTGGGTTTCCAGTTGCCTTTGAGCGGTGTCCGCCACGCGCTCGTACATCTGTTTGGCGTCCAGGGCCAGGCTGTCCATCGCAGCACGGATCACGGGTTGGAGGTTTTCTCCTGCGAGCTTGGCACTTTGTTCCAGGCTGGTACGCAAGGACTGATCGACGGAGCGCGCCAGGTCGGTGTAAACACCTTGAATGTCCCTGTGAAAACGGTCTTGCTGGCTGAGCAGCTGCTCATTCAGTTGCTGACCCATGCGTTCCATCTGCGCCATCATCGCGTGCATGTGGCCGATGACCTCGGGCCAGGCTTGCGACTGAAGTTGCAGTGCCTTGAAGGTTTCCTGGCGTTGCTGGGTGAGTGAAAACCGGCGTAGTACGGTGGCGATTTGGCTGTCCAGACGCTGTGCTGCCTGCAGCCTTTCGCGGCGGACCAGGGCCGACATCAGGCCCAGCATCGCCGACGTCGCCACCCCCGCGACCGAGGTGCCAAACGCCAGTCCCAAACCCTTGATGGGGGCGGCAAATGCCGAGCGCAGGCCAGCCAGGTCGGCCGTGCCTTCCAGTGCAAACACAGTGCCGTTGAGGGTCACCACCATTCCCAGAAAGGTGCCCAGCATGCCCAACATCACCAGCAGTCCCACCAGGTAGGGGGCGAGCGCGGGGCCGGGTAAGCCCACACGTTCGCCCTCGATGCGCAGGCGCACGTGGTTTTGCAGCGTGGCGGGCACCTTGACTAGCCAATCGTCCAGCGAGGCCAAGTTGGGCGGGATCTGTGCCAGGGCCTGTGCCAGTGTGTCTGTGGCCTGCCTAAAGCGATGCAATTCAAAGGCGCCCACGCCGTAAACGGCCGCGATGATGACCGTCATGATCAGCGCCAGAACATGCGAGCCCCAAAAGCCAGCCCCCACCCATAGCAGGGCCAATGCACCGGCCACCAGGGCCCCCGTAAACAAATGTCGATTCATAGCTGCTGTGTTTTCTGATCTTGAAGGGCTTCGATGAGCCCCAGCGTGGGTTGCAGGCGCAGGTCCAGCTCGGCCAACAGAACGGTCTGGAGTTCTTGTCGATAGCGGGTCAGCCACCCACCCGGCTTCATCCACAAGGAGGGGTGGTCTGCTTGCTGCGTATGTGCGAGTTGCTGCTGATGGGCCAGGAACAGCTGGCCAAAGCGCTGCTCCATCAGCATGGGGATGAAGGCCAGTAACTTGCTTTCACGCTCACCAAGAATGGCATCGAAGGCGGCGTCCAACGCGGCCAATTGCCTGAGTCTGGGCACATCGGCACCTAACCGGCCGCGAATTCGGGCCCGTATGGGGCCCACGCCCAAGTCCATGTCGCGTTGCTGGGCCAGATGAAAGCGTCGGTAGGGTACATAGGCAAGTGCCAGGTCTAAAGGAATATCCAGGTGGGGTGGTGGCAGCGGTATGCGTGCCCTTCCGGCAGCAACCAGGAAACTTTGTCGGATCGAGCTTTCTAGCGCTGCACGGGATTGGGCGAATTCCTCGCCCATGGATCTCTGAGTGCCGCTTGCCTGTGACGGCTGTACATCTGCATCACTTGCGGGTGGACTGGCGTTGTGCACCGCGCACAAGTTGATGGCCGCAGTGAAATCCACCCACAAACCCAGTTTTTCTGCAAATGCCGCACTGGGGGCGGCACACTCGAGCACCATCAGGTCGGACAGTACGCGGATCAGTCTGGCGCTGTGAAAAGGGGTGGGGGTCGGTGCCTGCGTCGTGGGCGTGTAGGTGTTCAATCGCTGCCGGCTCAGCCAAAGGGTCGGGATTTTACCGACACAAGTTTGCCAGCACCGGTCAGCCGGCACCGGTTACTCAGACCGATGCGTCAATGCTTGGTGCCACGCCACTCGGTCATGCTGCTGAACACCCTTCTGCACTGCACGCATTGGTACTGCCCATTAGGCCGCATGGCACCCGATGGATCACGATCCAGTACGGGCCTGTAGGCCGTGGCACCACAGTGATGGCAGGAGTTGGCGGGTCGACTGACCCGCGTGGCCAGGAGCTTGACCTGACGCAGGACCGGACTCAATTTGTCCAGTGTTCCCTGGAAGTGTCCGGTGTAGGCGCCAAGGTAGAGGATTCGTGAAGCGTGCAAGATGGTGACTCCTGAGGTGGGCTCTAGACGTTGGACGGGTGCCAGGTCTTGAAAAGCATTCTTCGATGCCGCCAATAATACTGTATATCCAAACAGTAAAGTTAGCGGTTTGGTGAGCAAGTGACCTTGCGTGCTGTGGACAAGAGATGATCCGGCAAAGCTAAATATCATTGTTTTTACGAACTCTCCTTCAATCTATTTCTGGTTTTTTATTTGTGTTTGAGCGACTAATCTGGATCCCGTCACTTTTTCAACACAGGAGATTTCATGAAAAAAACTTTATCGCTAATGACTGTGGTGCTGACCCTCGGCTTGGCTTTGTCCGCCGTAGATGCTGAGGCCGCACGGCGCTTGGGTGGTGGTAAATCGACCGGCATGCAGCGCAGCACCCTCACCGACAAATCAGCGGCTACCCCGGCTCAGACGCCAGGCTCGCCGGCCAGCGCCACGTCCATGGCCAAGGCTCCTGCCGCTGCGCCTGGCGCCGCCGCCCCTGCCAAGCGTTCCTGGATGGGTCCCATCGCAGGTCTGGCGGCTGGCTTGGGTCTGGCTGCCCTTGCCTCACATTTTGGATTGGGTGAAGCGCTCGCCAACATGATGATGATCGGCTTGCTGGTGATGGCTGTTCTGGCTGCTGTCGCTTTCTTCATGCGCAAGCGTGCAAGCGCACAGCGTCCTGCTGTGGCGGGCGTGGGGGGCATGCAATACGCCGGTGCCGAGCAGGCCCCTTCCACCCATCGCGGTTATGACGTGCAGATGCCGGCTTCGTCCGGTGGCTCGTCGATTGGTGCTGATCTGGCGCCCCAACGCAACATCCCCGCAGACTTTGATCTTGCCGGTTTCAGCCGCAATGCCAAGGTTCAGTTCATCCGTTTGCAGGCCTCTCACGATGCGGGCAACCTGGACGACATTCGGGCATTCACCACGCCAGAGATGTTTGCTGAAATCCAGATGGACATCAGCGATCGCAAGGGGGCAGCACAGCAAACCGAGGTAGTGAACGTCGAGGCTGATGTGCTGGAGGTGGTCGAAGAAGCCGAACGCTACATCGTCAGCGTTCGCTTTACCGGCATGATCCGGGAAGACAACAGCCCCGCAGCGGAGGCCTTTGATGAGACCTGGCACCTCGTCAAACCCCGCCAAGGCAATGGCGGCTGGTTGCTGTCAGGTATCCAACAGGGTTAAAGCACGGATACGGTCGACTCGCCTGGCAGCGGGTCGACTGCGGAGCAACGTTCCACTGCCTGATTCATGCCCGCTGCGTCGATGGGAAAAAACCCGGGCATTCCGAAACGGTTCAGGCTGGGGTAGCTGGAGAAAGCCATGCTCCAGTCCCCAAACCGGCGCTTCGTGATCGGTTCGCGGCACAGGAGTTCGATGTCGTGATGGCGCGCATCTCTTTGCAGGCTCTCCCAGAGAGCCTCAACCGAGTCGCTTGGCCCTTCTATGCACTGTACGAAAACCTCTTTGGAGTAGAGCAAATGGCCAGTGATGCCCAGGCTCAGGTTTTTGGTGCGGGCTTCGCTCAGCAGATTGAACAGATGCAGGCTACCCAGAGTGGAGGTGGCCTTGGATCGGTACAGCAGTCTTTCTAGCATGGCAAGGGGTGTGTGGCCTTGCATCCTATCAAGCTGGGTTTGATAAAAACTTACGACTTGGTGTGGCCGTCGCGGTCTGTTGGACTGACGTCCAGGCTGGTCACCGAGCCAGTCGTGCCACTTCTGCCATCAGTTGCTCAATGCGGGTTTCTGCAGCGGCCAGCTGGGATTGCGCCGTTTGCAAAGCTCGGGTCAAGCGCTCTACCTCAGCGTTGAGCTGATCCGCCACGAGAGTGACCCGTTCGCGCGTGGCTTCGCGGTTGACCGCCAGCTTTGCCGCACAGGTATCCAGCCAGGCCATGACGTCAACCCGGGTGGTGTCTTTGTGCAGGGGCGTCTGCAGCGTCGCCTTTTTGACATCGGCGCGGCGGCACAGCTCCGACTGCGTCACCCGTCCGTGGTTGTAGGGGTAAACGCCGTGGTGGCTGGCAATGTCCTGCTCGATCGCGTGCATGGCATTTCGCAGCCGTTGCAGAGCTGCCTCAGTGCGGGCGTTGGGCTTTTCGCCGCCAGACATCAGGGGTTTCAGCAATAAAGACGAGGACATAACTTCAGCAGCATGACAAGGCGTTTGCTGCACTTAGGCAGGTTGAACAAGGTCCCAGAGGTTACCGTACAAGTCTTGGAACACGGCCACGGTGCCGTAGGTTTCGGTCACCGGTGCACGCACAAAAGTAACTCCTTTTGCCTCATAGGCTCGAAAGTCACGCCAGAAGTCATCGGTGTACAAAAAAAGAAATACACGCCCGCCGGTTTGGTGTCCGATGCGTGACGATTGCCGTGCGATACTGGCTCGCGCCAGCAATAGTCCTGCCTCTCGTGCGCCCGGCGGCGCCACAACGACCCAGCGCTTGTCCTGGTCTGCATGAAAGGTGCCCTACGCTCAAGTTCCAAGCTTGTTTTCTGCTGTTGCAGCATATCCATCGATATCTGCAAAGGCGATGCTGCTCTGTGTTTTGACAGCTGCGAGAACAACTGAAATCATCGAAGCAACTTGGAGTGAGTTCGATCTTGATGCGAAATTGTGGACAGTTCCGAAAGAGCCTATGAAGAAAGAAAAAGAGCACCGAGTGCCTCTTTCGGATCAGGCAATTGACCTGCTCAAGTCAATCAATAGACAAGAAGACTCACCTTGGGTCTTCAACGGAAAGAGCCGAACAGAAGGCAAAAAGACATCACTATCAAACATGGCGATGCTGAACTTCCTGAAGAAGACGCTAGGTCATGAGTCGCTGACAGTTCACGGTTTTCGCTCGTCTTTCAGGGACTG
>JBEEJZ010000220.1:0-3634 GCA_041168905.1 Pseudomonadota bacterium
GTTCAGGGCATCGCCCATGTTCTCGGCTTCGACTTCGTACTGGTTGTACCCGGTGTCCATGCAAACATACATGGGGTCTGCAAAGTAGGAGTAGGTGCACTC
This sequence comes from Pseudomonadota bacterium, assembly GCA_041168905.1. Classification (GTDB taxonomy): domain Bacteria; phylum Pseudomonadota; class Gammaproteobacteria; order Burkholderiales; family Burkholderiaceae_C; genus JBEEJZ01. The sequence continues at coordinate 103 of JBEEJZ010000220.1, forward strand.
CTTCTTGTCCAGAATGATCTGGTCCATCTTGTCGTCTGCCTTGAAAACGACTTCAGTGCCAAAGTTGGCAATCAGGCTTTTGAGCTTCATGCGCACAGTGGCAGAGTTGCGGCCACCGCGGCTGTATTCGGTTTTCAGAACGACCATGGGGTCTTTGCCGTGCATGATGACGTTGCCAGCGCGAATTTCTTGAGCAATTTTCATAGATGTCTTGAAGCAGTTAGCTGTGATTGACTACGCCGAGTGGTCAACCAGGGGTAGGCCGCGGTCAGCGGCGAAAGCGTTATTTGTCCGTGACGGCCTTGGGCGCAAACCCGAGCCTACTCAGCAAAGCCTTTCATTTTACTGGTTTTGAGAATGAATCGAAGCAAGCCCGTGACCAGGTCTTCCTGAGATTGCATTCGTTCAAGAAAGGTTTGGATCCAATTTTTCCAACGCTCACCCGCTGCGTAATGGGTTAGAAGGCGATGGCCCTCGCTCGCTTCACCTTGGCTCAAGCTCATGTCGAGGTTGTTCCACCAAAGGTGGGCATTTGCGAGAGAGGATGGCGCCTGAGTCATCCTTAAATAAGCGTTTAATTTTTCGGCATGTACCAGGTCTTCCTGCTCATAGATCTGCCATAAAAAAGGCACTCCGGCCCAGATGGCACGGACCAGGGAGTCCTCGCCTCGAACCAGATTGACATCACAAGACCAGAGCAGGTGGTCGAAATCTGTCTGCGTCAGTGAGGGCAAAAAGCTCAGGGTGAGTGCGCCCAAGCTGATGTGCCTGGGTTCGGCAGTTGGGGTGCGTTCAAGCGCTGTCAGCTGAGCCTGGATGGGCTCGGGCCACTTCGGCGTTGCCTGCGCTTTCAGGCAGGTCAGTACCCAGGATGTGGAGCGCCCTGCGGTGACAAGGAGGCGGGTTCGCTGGGGCCCATCCTGCAAATGCGTCAGGTAGTCTTTCAGTGCCGGGGGCTCGTAGCAAAACAGGGAAATGATGGTTTCCTGAATCTCGCCAAACTCGATCCCAAGGTTGCCAAGCCATCGGTTTCGGTCAAAGTGTTGCCGTTTGGCACTCAGTTCAGGCTCTCGTAGTAGGCCGCCAGTTTTATGGCTGAACCCCGGGTAGTAAAAGTGTTTGATCCACCCTTTGGCCGGACCTTGCATGACTGGGGACTGCAAACCATGCGAATGCTCCACGTAACTTTCCGCTGACAGGTACTCCAAGTTGATCCAGTGTGGCGGCTTACGTTGAGGTGTATCTGCTTGTACTTGTTTCACCCAATATTGAACGAAGTCGTCTGGAATTCTGCAGCCGAAGGCTTCGATCCATACGTCAGCCATGGTCATTGCGTTCAGTCGATCCGATTGACTCGCCGTCGTCCAGTCGTGAACAGTGATGTTTGGGGTCGTGCCGCTGAGTGCCCCGGGGGCCATCCATCGCAAGGCGCTGGCATCGTCAACCCAGAGCCGCACCAGATGCCCACGCTGAGCCAGGTCCGCGCACAGACGCCAGCAAACACCGATGTCGCCATAGTTATCAATGACCTGGCAAAAAATGTCCCAAGAGAGTTTGGGAGGCCTAACGGGCGCGAAGTTGGTGTGCATGTCGGGATGGATTGTCAGATAACCGTGTAGAACCAGTCCAGACGAATAGGTGTGGACAAAGCCCCACAATATGGCTCCATGTCAGAAGTGCATTCCGAACAATTGCTGAGCGAGGTCGCGGCGCTACCCAGCCTGCCCGGTGTCTACCGGTACTTTGACTGTGACGACCAGGTTCTTTATGTTGGAAAGGCGATCAACCTGAAGCGACGGGTGTCGAGCTATTTCCAGAAGAATCATGGCGGTACTCGCATCGGGCATATGGTTGGCAAGATTGCCCGGATGGAAACGACGGTCGTGAGGTCCGAGGCTGAGGCGCTGTTGCTTGAGAACAACCTGATCAAGGCGCTTAACCCCAAATACAACATTCTTTTTCGAGACGATAAGAGCTACCCCTATCTCAAAATCACCAGTTCTCACGTGCCTGCGGGTGCCAGCCCGGCTGCCCATGCCGGGGCACCGTACCCCAGGGTGGCTTACTACAGAGGAGCGGTTGAAAAAAAGCACAAGTACTTCGGTCCTTATCCCAGTGCCTGGGCTGTCAAGGAAGCCATCCTGCTGATGCAAAAGGTGTTTCGCTTGCGCACTTGTGAGGATTCGGTGTTTTACAACCGCTCCCGTCCTTGCTTGTTGTACCAGATCAAACGCTGCTCAGGCCCTTGCGTCGAGCACATTTCCCAAGGCGATTACGCTCAGGATGTGACCAATGCTGAGCGCTTTCTTCGGGGTGAGGCCCAGCAAGTGATGGCAGGCTTGGAAGGGCGCATGATGGCCCACGCCGAGCGCCTTGAATTTGAGCAGGCGGCCGAATTACGCAATCAGCTTGCTGCACTGTCGAACGTTCTGCATCAACAGTCGGTGGACAACCTCGATGATCGGGATGTCGACATTCTGGCGGTCAAAGTTCAGGGCGGGCGGGCCTGCGTCAACCTCGCGATGGTGCGTGGAGGACGGCATTTGGGAGACAGACCCTATTTCCCTGCGCACGTGGAGGATGGAGCGGCCGTATATCGATCCGACGATGATTTGACGGTTGAGGCTGCGTCTGTGGAACGTCAGCTGTTGGAAGCCTTTGTGGCCCAACATTACGTTGAATCGGCACCGCCTCCTGTGCTGGTGACGAGTGAGCCCGTGAGCAAGGACTTGGTCAAAGCGCTGTCGCAGCAAACCGGAATCCGCATCTCTGCCTTGCACCAGCCCAGAGATCAGCGGCGTGCATGGTTGGACATGGCCCAGACCAATGCCGCATTGCAGCTGGGACGTTTGTTGGCGGAAGAGGGGTCGCAGCAGGCCCGTACCAGGGCGCTGGCTGACGCATTGGACCTGACGAGCGATCGGCTGGAGGACTTGCGTGTGGAGTGCTTCGATATTTCCCACACGGCAGGCGAGGTCACGCAGGCATCGTGTGTGGTGTTTCACAAGCACAAGATGCAAGGCGCGGAATACCGTCGCTACAACATCGATGGAATTACACCGGGAGATGACTACGCGGCGATGCGTCAGGTCTTGACCCGTCGCTACAGCAAGATAGCGCAAGCCTTGCGTGATGCGCCGGATGCCGCTGGTGCGAGTAGTGCGGTCCGGTTACCTGACTTGGTCTTGGTGGATGGCGGCAAAGGTCAGGTCAGTATGGCGCGTGAGGTTTTTGTCGAGCTTGGTTTATCCCTGTCTCTGATTGTGGGCGTCGAAAAGGGAGAAGGGCGTCGGGTGGGGCTTGAGGAGCTGGTGTTTGCGGATGGTCGAGAGAAGGTTTACCTCGGGAAAGACTCTGCAGCATTGATGCTGGTTGCTCAAATTCGTGATGAGGCTCACCGGTTTGCGATCACTGGCATGCGTGCCGCCCGAGCAAAGGTGCGCACGGGCGGTAGCAAGATTGAGGATATTGCGGGAATTGGGCCTCGCAAGCGCGCCAAGCTACTGCAGAGGTTTGGCGGTGTCCGAGGTGT
>JBEEJZ010000221.1:0-11201 GCA_041168905.1 Pseudomonadota bacterium
AAGCAGAGGCCTATGACCGCCTTGCTACCAGCCTGAGGGATCGCAACGCCGACAGCGTGGTGATGTACGTGGCCACTGCGCCCTCCCTGTTCACCACTGTCTGCGAGCAACTGGCACGCGCCGGTCTGAACACGCCCCATACCCGTGTGGTCCTGGAAAAACCGCTGGGCCACGACCTGGCTTCCAATCAGGCCATCAACCGCGCAGTCAGCAGCGTATTCAAGGAAAACCAGGTTTTCCGTATCGACCACTATCTGGGTAAGCCCTCGGTGCAAAACCTGTTTGCCCTGCGTTTCGGCAACGCATTGTTTGAGCCCCTGTGGCGCCGTGAGTACATCGCCAACATCCAGATCACCATTGCCGAAGAGCTGGGTGTGGAAAAACGCGGCGCTTTCTACGAAACCACAGGTGCACTGCGCGACATGGTGCAGAACCATGCGGTGCAATTGCTCTGCGCCATCGGCATGGAACCGCCCATCAATGCGCATGCCGACGCCATTCGCGACGAAAAGCTCAAAGTGCTGCGCTGCCTGAAGCCTTGGACAGCCGAGTCGCTCAAACAGGATGTGATTCGCGGTCAATATGCAGCAGGCACGGTCGGCGGTGTGGCCGTACCAGGCTATCGCGACGAGCTGGGTGTCGATCCCCACAGCAATACCGAAACCTTTGTGGCATTGCGCACCGAAATCAACAACTGGCGCTGGGCGGGTGTGCCGTTTTACATCCGCACCGGTAAGCGCATGGCGGGTCGTGATGCGCACATTGAAGTCAACTTTCGCCCCACGCCACATGCGATCTTCAGCAACCAGGGCAGCGTGGGCAACAGTCTGGTCATCAATCTGCAACCCAAGGACGGTTTGGAACTGCATTTGTTGGCACAGGGCCAGGACAACCGCCGTAACTCACAAAGTCTGGCCCCAGTGCAACTCGACCTGGACTTCGACAAACGCTTCGGCTCCGGTCGCGTGGGCGCATACGAACGCCTGCTGCTGGATGTGATCGATGGTCGTCTCAATCTGTTCGTTCGCAGCGACGAGCAAGAAGAAGCGTGGCGCTGGGTCGAACCCATCCTCGACCACTGGGCTGCAGACGCACAAGGCCCGCGCCTGTACAACGCCGGCACCTGGGGCCCCAGCGCCTCCAGTGCCATGATCGCGCGCGACGGCTATTGCTGGAGCGAAGAGTCTTGAGCCACGGTGCCCGCGTGCCACAACCTGCCATTGGAGTCACACACCATGCTTGACCGCATCCGGGCATCCCTGAGCTCTCTTGCGCCAGCGGAGCAGCGCGTGGGCAAGCTGGTCCTCAACGACCCAAGGGCCTTTACCAACTTGCCCGTGAGCGAGCTCGCGGATCGGTCCCATGTCAGCAAGCCCACGGTGGTGCGCTTTTGCCGCAGCATGGGCTACGACGGCCTGAGTGATTTCAAGCGCAAGCTCGCCGGGTCAGTCAGCGAAGGCGTGCCCTTCATACACCGCAGTGTGGACATGGATGACAAAACCAGTGATGTGCTGGTCAAGGTCATCGACAACACTGTCGCGGCTTTCCTGAAATATCGTAACGACGCCAGCACGCCAGCCATCGAGAAGGCGGCGGAAATGATGGTGAGGTCCTCCTTGTCGGGTGGGCGAATCGAGTTTTTTGGCGTGGGCAATTCGGGTGTGGTGGCGCAGGATGCGCAGCACAAGTTCTTCCGCCTGGGCATGAACACCATTGCCTACAGCGATGGCCACATGCAGGTGATGAGTGCCTCCTTGCTCGGGCCGCGTGATTGTGTGGTCATCATCTCCAACTCAGGACGTACCCGAGACCTGATGGATGCCTGCGACATTGCCCGCAAAAAAGGGGCATTCACCATCGTCATCACTGCCAGCGGCTCCCCACTGTCGCTGTCGGGTGATGTGCACCTCGCAGCGGACCATCCGGAGAGTTACGACCACTACAGCCCCATGGTGTCGCGGCTGCTTCATCTATTGATCATCGACATTCTGGCGACCTGCGTGGCCTTGCGCATCGGCGGCGAAACCCTGCAACCACGTCTGCGCGACATGAAAAGCAATCTCAGGAGCAAGCGCTACACCTGATGAGGGTGGCGCTGGTCGGACTGTGGACCGTCGTGATCGCCGCCTTAAAATTTAGTAAATCGATTTAGATTCGAATTTCAATAAAGAGTAGACAACTCATCCACGAGGAAACAATCGACATGCTGCCCCCTGAACTGCAACTGGCACTCACACTTGGCCACGTCAGAAACACCCTGATCAAGCGGATCGGACGTCGGGCCACTGGAGCAAGCTGGAGTGCCTTCAACGCACGACTGGATGAACACTTTCCAACGCTTTTGTCGGAGTTGAGCGGCTTGTACGGCCAGCGCCCAGACTTTTTGGCGTTTTTGGAGGAGCTTGCGGCAACGGCATGGGAAGGCTGGAGCGAACGCCCCCAGGATCTGCGCACACTAGACGCCCAACGTGAAGCGAACCCCGAATGGTTTCAATCTCAAAAGATGCTGGGTGGGGTTTGTTATGTCGATCTATTTGCAGGCGATTTGAAAGGCCTGATGGCGCAGATCCCCTACTTCAAGGAGCTGGGTCTCACCTACCTGCACCTGATGCCCCCCTTCAAGTGTCCCGAAAGCAACAGCGATGGCGGCTACGCCGTCAGCAGCTATCGGGAAGTCAATCCGAAGCTCGGCAATATCGAAGAATTGCGCGCGTTGGCGAAAGCACTGCGCGCCGAGGGCATCAGTCTGGTACTGGATTTCATCTTCAACCACACTTCCAACGAGAGTGACTGGGCGCAGAAGGCGATGGCGGGTGACCCCAAGTACCTGGACTTCTATTACATCTTCCCGGATCGCACCGAACCGGATGCCTACGACCGCACGGTGCGCGAAATTTTTCCTGACGTGCATCCCGGCGCCTTCAGTCAGCTGCCTGATGGACGCTGGATCTGGACCACTTTCAACACCTTTCAGTGGGACTTGAAATACGCCAACCCGGCAGTGTTCACGGCCATGGCTGGCGAGATGCTTTCGATTGCCAATCTAGGGGCGGAAATTCTGCGCATGGACGCAGTGGCCTTCATCTGGAAGCAACTGGGCACCACGTGCGAGAACCTGCCCCAGGCACACAGCCTCATTCGCGCATTCAATGCGCTGTGCCGCATTGCTGCACCTGGCTTGCTATTCAAGTCCGAAGCCATCGTCCATCCTGATGATGTGGTCAAGTACATCGACATGAAGGAGTGCCAGATCTCCTACAACCCGCTGCAAATGGCCCTGTTGTGGAACACGCTGGCCACACGTGAAGTCAATATGTTGCAACTGGCACTGGAGGAGCGGCATCACATTGCGCCGGGAACCGCGTGGGTGAACTACGTCCGTAGCCACGATGACATCGGCTGGACTTTTGCGGATGAAGACGCCATCCGGCTCGGCATCCAGGGCTTTGACCATCGCAAATTCCTGAATCATTTTTATGTCAATCGTTTCGCGGGCAGCTTTGCTCGAGGTGTTCCCTTCCAGGACAACCCCGCTACCGGCGACTGTCGCATCAGCGGCACCTGCGCATCGCTGGTCGGTCTGGAGCAAGGGGATCCCTTTGCCGTAAGACGTGCGCTGGTGATGCACAGCGTCATTTTGAGTACCGGTGGTATCCCACTGATATATCTGGGCGATGAAGTCGGCACCCTCAATGATCACAGCTATGTACAAGATCCGGACAAGGCAGGGGACAGCCGCTGGGTTCATCGTCCGCAACGAGCGCAAGCGCTTTACGATCAACGCAACGACACAGCGTCGACGGCTGGTCAGTTGTATGCGGGACTGCATCACATGATTACGGTGCGAGGCAACTGTGAGGCCTTTGCAGGCGGACAGCTGACGGGCTTTCGTGCAGGCAATACCAGCGTTCTGGGCTACACGCGTCGGTCACCCAGCCGGCAGGTGCTGGTTTTGGCTAACTTCAGCGAACATGAGCAACATTGCCCGGCGCACGTTTTCTCTGCCCTGCCCAACCAAGGTGCAGACCTGCTGACCGCGAAGCGTCTGTCTACGCACTCCGGGGTCACCCTATCCCCCTACGAAGTCATCTGGCTGGAATTCAATCCTGAGTGAAATTTTTTGGGTCCTTGGGGTCTCAGCCCGAACGGGGCATTAACCTAGGCACTTGCTGTGAATGACCACAGCGTCACCCTATTGATTGGATGACCTAGGAGTACCCACCATGTTTTTGCTGAATACCTGGTACGTCGCCTGTAGCGTTCAGGAGCTTGCCCAGACGCCCGACCGGCCTTTGGGGCGTACGATCTGCGGCCAAAGGATGGCTTTTTTTCGCGGTCCGGAGGGCAAGGTTGCTGCGGTTGAAGACTTTTGCCCGCACCGGGGCGCACCCTTATCACTAGGCAGTGTCTGCGATGGCAAGCTGGTGTGCGGTTATCACGGCCTTGAAATGGGTTGTGACGGGCGCACGGTGCATATGCCGGGTCAGCGGGTTAGGGCATTCCCGCCTGTACGCAGCTTTCCCGTAGTGGAACGATTTGGCTTTATTTGGGTCTGGCCAGGCGCATCCGACCATGCAGATGAGACCCAATTGCCATCATTTGAATTCTTCGATCATCCAGATTGGGCCTACGGCGGGGGGCTTTACCACGTCAAGGCGGATTACCGACTCATGATCGACAACCTCATGGACCTGACCCATGAGACCTATGTCCACGCAGGCAGCATAGGTCAGCCCGAAATTGACGAAACCCCATGCCAGACGACAGTGGAGGGCGACAAAGTCATCACACAAAGACATATGCAAGGCATACAGGCCCCACCGTTCTGGCAGATGGCCATGAAAGCCAATGGGCTGGACCCACAAGCCAAGGTGGATCGTTGGCAGATTTGCCGTTTTTCACCGCCCAGCCACATCATGATCGACGTGGGCGTTGCACTGGCTGGCCAGGGCGGATTCGATGCCCCCGACAGTTGTAAAGCATCCAGCGTCGTGATCGATTTCATCACGCCAGAGTCCGACAGTTCAATGTGGTACTTCTGGGGCATGGCACGCAAGTTCAAACCCCATGATGAGCAGCTGACTGACAACATTCGTCAGGGCCAAGGCAAGATCTTCAGCGAAGACCTGGAAATTTTGGAGCGCCAGCAGGCCAATTTGAGCCTCTGGCCTGATCGCAAGTTGCTGATGCTCAACATTGACGCCGGGGGTGTTCAGTCCCGCCGGGTTCTGGATCGGCTCCTCGCGCTTGAAAGGACTGATATGCAAGCATCCTCCGGCAGGCCAGGTGCACAGGTATGAGCCCCACAGAACTGGCACGGCAAGCCTTGGGTGCTGACGGCACCTTCAAACTGCATCTTGCTCGACGCGGCACCACCATCCAGGTCTCGCCAGGTCACAGTGTCTTGCAGGCTTTACAAGCCGCAGGGGTGGAAATTCCCTACGCATGCAGCGAAGGCATCTGTGGCACCTGCCTCACACCCGTTTTGGCCGGGGCGCCTGAACACTGGGACAGCTACCAAACCCCGGAAGAGCAAGCCGCCAACACCCACATGACGCCCTGCTGCTCACGCAGCTTGACGGCCTGCCTCGTATTGGATCTTTAAAAACTTGCACGACCTGAGAGGCGTGCAAACGGCTTCATTGCAGTTTTCCCATGCAAATGGGACATCTAAATGGGACACCTGTTGCGTCTCAGAAAAGAAAAAAGCCGTTGAAAATCAACGGCTTTTTTGCATTTGGCGGAGTGGACGGGAGGTTCGTTTGGCCCTCCATACCCCACAAATGGCCTCATTTTCGAAGACGTTGATGTAGCTTTAGCTTAGCGTAGACGGGGTAGCAGCACAACTCTTTGCTATGGGGCGTTGGTTCAACTCCACAACTTCAAAAAATAAGTTCAAAAAACCCAAAACCACATTTTGGAAACCTGAAGTGGCATTTTGCTCAATCAGATTCAGGCATGTGCAATGAAAAGGCTCCCCGTACTGGAGAGCCTGAATTAATAAATTAGCCGTCAGAAGACCCTGTCATCACTTGAATTTGGCTTTGATGCCCTATTCGTACCCGCACGCAAAATTTGCTTCCCGGTAACGGCTTGAAGCAATGCGTTGAGCCAAGGCAGCCCCGCACCGTCACTTCCGCCCTGCCCCCTTAGCTGCGCATAAAGGAACAGCACAAAGAGCTGAATTTCTGGGTCAGTGTTTGATAACCCATCTGGCACAAACCCACCCAACGACTCATCTTGCCGCAGACGCTCCAATTCTCGAGCGACTCGGTCTGCAACGGGCGCGGACTCCGGCCAAACAAAGTGGCTCAAGCGGATTTGCCCGCCCATCACCATTGCCAGGGCTGTTGGGATGCCCAGGTACTTTGCCGCGCGGTCATAAACATCTGCGCCGGCACTTGAGATTTCTGCAGGTCTGCGCCGCCACTGTCCTAGACGCTCATACGAAACGCCCAAGACCTTGGCCAATTCGCCAAGTTTGTGCCCTCTGCGATTTGCTGCTGCAACTAGCGCAGCAATCAGCGGCTGTGCATCCACTGTGAGGTCTGGGGCATGGCCGCCACTCCCGTTCTTTCCATCTGTCTTATCCATTCAAGTTCCTTTGGTTCGGCAGCAAATAGCTGTCAAAACGTCTAGTCACACGCAGAAAACAAGTCAGCGCATACGAAATGTGAGTTCCTGAATGGGGGCTTCTCATTTCGTATGCATGTGAAGCAGAGTTGCACATATGAATGTCAACGCCACAGGCCCAAGGAACTCTTGATGAATAGACGCTGGAAAATCGAACGCATAGATGGCGCACCAAGATGCGTCCTGCAACACTGGCAAGTGCTGGAAGTGTCCCCAACGGGGCCTTGCCACTTTCCTATGCCAGGCCCACGCTTTTTGGCATTTGCGGGGTGTACTGACCACTACGAAATCATCAAGTTTTCTCAGGAAATTGTGTCCTTCGACCCAACGCGGATGGTTGGAGCGTGCGCCGATGGAACAGTATATGGACTAGGCAATTTCTGCGGCTTTACCCGAGGGATGACCGAAAAGGCAAAAAGAAGTTTTTGGAAATCGACTTTAAGGCCTTTGGATGTCAGTTCTGAAGTTCTGTCCATAGCCGGCAGCAGATTTCAATATGCTGCAAATGCAAAGACCTGGGACAGGTTCTTTGAGACCGAGCACCCTGTCAGGGAGGATTTTGAAAGATGACGGTCGCCGAACTGATTGCACTTTTGAAAACCCTCGACCCTACCGCCGAAGTCGTTGCTTGCATTTATGACAACCGGTCGGAGGTACATCAAGTGCTTGAGCTTCGGCGTTCTGATGTGCGCGCAATCTCTATGCGTGAGCTCTCCTTTGAACGCCCTGGGTTCGACGTGGACCACGGCGCAAGGCTCTATCAAGTTGATGACGATGGCCCGGTACAGGGGGTTGAAATTGGATAGATGCCAAATGCCCGTACCATTGTTGCAAGCCAGCGTTTAGTCACTGCTCATAGTTCACGAGCGGCCAGAAATTGTTACTTTCGTTTTCGCTATGTTGAAATCTGTCGAGTTCATGTCGTTGAAGTCAATGAAGGCCTTGGAACCGAACATGGCGGTGGCAGTCATTTCGATTCACGACTCTGCAACTATTCGGAACCTGCCCACCTTCGCCGGCTTCTTTGATGTGCTTCAACTCAACATGCTCGATGTTTGCGAAGAGCACGCTGGTCTTGCACCCGGGACCTGGGCCGATGAGCCATCTCTTGAACAGCATCTTGAGTACTGCCAGATTCCGGAAAATTTCGTACCGTCGCTTTCGCATGCCCAAGCGATTCGTACATACGTTGACAGCCTTCATGCGAGCGCCGAGGGTATTGAACTTGTGGTGCATTGTTCAGCGGGGGTGTCTCGGTCGGCAGCCATTGCATCGTGGGCTTCCGAGCGGTTTGGCGGCAATTTGTATGACAGAGCAGACGTCGGATTGACTGAAGCAAACCCGCGAGTATTGAGACTTTTGCGGTCGCTGGATTGACAAGCGCATCGAACTGCAGGGCCAAGTATTTGTCATCCGCGGAAACGCGGACGTGAGGGGCTTGCCTCGAGGCAAGACCTATTTCCCTCATCAAGCAGGAATCAGACCTCGTTTGCTGGCGGCAATATAAATTGACTTGGCAGCTATGGATAGCAACTGGCCAGTCGGACGCTGATTTTCGCAGCACGCCCAGCACATTCCAACGAGACTGAATCCTTCGATTCATTGAGTTCACCGCCTCTAAATTAAGCGGTCGCTATACGAAGTCCACAGGCGGCACGAGGCAGCCTGAAGAAAACGCCTTATTCCCAAGCCGACCAAGCAAAGGGGAATAAGGCGCTGCGGACAAATCCAATGCAACGTATAGCAACACGGTCTCCGCGCGGGAGACCACGGTGGCCACGCCCCTTTTCGCGCATTTAAACAGCACTGAACTCGCGCGCGCTCAATCTATTCAACTCTTCGCCGACGAGCGGCGACTGGCTCGTAAACCACGGTGCAGCGCTACCAAGGACCACAGCGTCATTCGGACGGCACCCAACGCGCTGTTGTTTCCGTACATCCAGCCGAATAGCCCAATGTCATACGCTCGCATTGTGTTGGACCTCGACTGGCACAATCCAAAGCACCGATTCCACAACCTACAGCTGAGCTACCTGTCTGCGGCACGAGCGTGGGAAAACGACCTTGGGGTCCCAGAACCAAATTGGGTGGCGCTATCGCGAGACAAAAACAGCGCCCACATTGGCTATGAGCTAGAAACACCCGTCGGCCGCCACGAGCACGCTAGCATCAAGCCGCAGCGCTATCTGGCTGCTGTAGAGGCGGGGCTATCCCTGAAGCTGGGCGCTGACGAAGGTTATAACGGCCAGCTATGCAAAAACCCAATCAGCTCAAATTGGGAGTTGTATAGGGGGCCTGAGCGCGGGCGCGACCTGCGTGAATTGGCGGACTATGTCGAGCTCCCCAACGAGAAGGTTCATGCTTACAGCCGAACTCCTCGGGGAGAAATTGGTCGCAATGTGTACCTGTTTGACGAAGTACGGTTCTGGGCATACGACCACGTCAGTGCCTTTCGGGACGCCGGCTTCGAGATTTGGGAGCAGGCTGTCATCGGTACGGCTGAGCGGTTGAATGCTCCTGGCTACCATCACCTGTTAGCGCTGGCTCACCATGACCTTTTGCCACATTCCGAATGCAAGGCCATTGGAAAAAGTGTCGCAAGGTGGGTCTGGGCCAACCACGGCAAACGCTCCCCGTCCCCGGCGTTTAGTGAGTTGCAGTCGTGGCGAGGTGCTCGAGGCGCTATCGCGTCGGCAATAGTCAAGCGGGAACGCCACGAAGAGCGAATTCTCAATGCAATTGGTGTACTTACAGCTCAGGGGGCAAAAGCGTCAATGGGCAAAGTCGCAAAGCTCATCGGTTGCGACAAATCCACGCTGTCAAGGCACTACAAACATCTTTTTCAAGTCACCACGCACTAGAGGCACGAGGAGTGTTGACTTAGGCCATATCAGGTAAACCCCAGCCGGTAAAAATGCGAGGCTTTTCAGTTCTTTCCTTGGAGGAGGCTTTGGCAGTAAAAAAGAATTTGTCGTGCCTCCGTAGGCAGTGTTCGGAGCGCGGGCCCGCGGCGGGGCCGGCATCCGCGGAACTTACGTCCAGTGGTTCATGTATTCGTAATGCGTCGGGAAGCAATTGAGCCCATCCCAATAGAAGCATCATTTCGGCATGAACTGCGTTATCAAGGCAACGAAACGTGGGGTATCCCGGCTTTCAAGAACAAATAGTGTCACGGTATGTTCGGATTAAATCGCAAGCTTTGAGTGGCGAGAAGCTAAGCGGTAGCCGAACTAAGGCTTCGTCACTTCGCAGTAGCCTTGGTTCATTCCTACCGCAGACAGCAGACGGGCCCCAAACTCGATTGAGTAAAAGTGAGATGAATGACTTTTATATATTTATATTGGCATTATGAATCATGTTTTTATACCAAATAATATCTAATCAAAAGATTTTCGTCCTTGCTTTGTAACTGGAGCACACCCCTCTGAAGACATCGCTATGAGGTAGACTAAAGGCTGTACACATATACAGTTTAATCCTCGTCGTGATGATTTACAGCGAATTGACAAATGCCGAATTTCGGTTGCACACGCAAATTGCCGTCTGAATACCTTTCTTGGCGTGACTGGTGGTGTCGTCCAGTTAAACTAGTAGCTGTATGACCGAACTCCTACTAGAAGACAACCAACAACCGCAGTTCTCGGGTCACGAGACCTTCCCTCTGCGTCAGCTGTGGCTGCGCAAAGCCTATGACGCCGTAACAGGGACTGTTGAGCCCGCTCAACGGTCGGTGTTCTCAGGTGAAGATGCCATCGTGCGCTTCGGCGTAGGCAAGAACATGGCAATGGCAATTCGATTTTGGGCAACTGCCTGCGGCATCGTAGAGGAGAAGAATGGGTATATCGCGACTGAACTAGGCCACTTTTTGTTCGACCATGAGCGAGGGGTAGACCCTTATTGTGAAAGCCCGGCCACGACGTGGCTTGTTCACTGGATGTTGGCAAGTACCCCTGAAAAGACAACCACGTGGTGGTATCTTTTCAACCATGTGGTTCAGCAGGTATTCGACCGCGAGCATCTTGTGAAAGCCTTAAGCGTATTCAAGGATGAATACAAACTACGCATTTCCATTGCAACGCTAAAGAGGGATGTCGAATGCTGCATACGCAGCTATGTTCCTCGGCTAGGAGGCGACTCCCCTGAGGAAATGAGTGAGCCACTGCTTGGTGAGCTTGGACTGATTCAGCAAAATGCCAAGGGCACTTTTGAGTATCGCCGAGGTGCAAAAAAGTCGCTTCCTGATGGTGTCTTCGCGTATGCACTGTTGGATTACTGGAGCAGGATGCCACACGCAGGGTCAGTAATGGACTTCGACCGCGTTGCACATGACTTTGGTTCACCGGGGCGGGTATTCAAGCTTGACGAAAACGCGGTAGCCGACCGACTCATTGCCTTGGAAGCCCTATCGAAGGGCAACCTGCAGTGGGTTGAACAGGCAGGCATACGACAGGTGACGCGTAAAGGTCCGGCCCTAAGCAGTCTAAGCGAGTACAAGTACAAAATGTTGGAGACCGCCTATGACTAAGGCCATTCGCGGTGCGGACACTGAGCAAAAAATGCTGTCGGAT
>JBEEJZ010000222.1:0-5082 GCA_041168905.1 Pseudomonadota bacterium
AGTTTTTTTACCACCGTGACCGTCTCGGCAATTGCCGCACCTCTGACAACCGCGATTGGTTTACTGACCGCTTATGTGATTGCTCGACAACAATTTGTCGGGCGTCGAAGCTTCGAGTTCATGACGATGCTGAGCTTTGCCATCCCCGGCACAGTTATCGGCATTGCTTACATCGTTGCCTTCAATGTGCCGCCGTTCGAGTTGACTGGCACAGGTCTGATTCTGGTGATCTGTTTTGTCTTTCGGAACATGCCAGTAGGGGTTCGGGCCGGTCTGGCGGCGCTGAGCCAATTGGACAAAAGCTTGGACGAAGCTTCTCTCACCTTGCGTGCCGGCACGGCTTACACCCTGCGCCGCGTCATATTGCCCTTGCTGCGACCAGCCGTGGTGGCGACTCTGGTCTTCAGTTTTGTGCACGCCATGACGGCGGTCAGTGCAGTGATTTTCCTGGTCAGTGCCCAGTACAACATGGCGACCGCCTACATCGTCGGGCGCGTTGAGGTTGGCGAATATGCCCTCGCGATTGCGTACTCCACTTTGCTGATCCTTTTCATGTTGGTTGTGATTGGCCTGATCAAGTGGGGGGTGGGCGAACGCAAGTTGGGCCGCCGTGCTGGCGTCATGCCCGACCTTAGCCAAGGAGCGCCGTGATGGCTGTGAAATCAGTTCGTGCTGCCGATGTCGTTTTCGAGAACGTCAGCAAGGTGTTTGGTAGTTTTACTGCCGTCAATTCCGTGAGTTTCACGGTCGAGGCTGGTACTCTTGTGACCCTTCTGGGCCCTTCAGGATGTGGAAAAACTACCACCTTGCGCATGATTGCCGGCTTGGATACGGCCAGCAGTGGACGTGTGCTCATAGGTGGCAAAGATGTGACACGGCTGGCGGCATCCGAACGGGATGTCAGCATGGTGTTTCAGTCTTATGCGCTGTTTCCCCATTTGAACGTGATTGATAACGTGGCCTATGGTTTGCAGGCGGGCGGGATGCGCAAGGTGCAAGCTCACGAGCACGCGCGAGCCAAATTGGAGTTGGTGGGCCTGGCCGGCCTGGAGCAACGCTTGCCGTCTGAGCTGTCTGGCGGCCAGCAGCAACGCGTGGCTGTGGCCAGGGCGCTGGTGCTGGAGCCCCAGGTTCTGCTATTTGACGAGCCCCTGTCTAACCTGGATGCGAAATTGCGCCGCAAGGTTCGGGACGATATTCGCGATTTGCAGCAGTCGTTGGGTTTAACGGTGGTTTACGTCACGCACGATCAGTCGGAGGCCCTGGCGGTGTCGGATCGGGTCATTGTGATGTCCAACGCCCAGATTGCCCAAATTGGCTCCCCAAGAGATCTCTACGAACGGCCAAAAGATCGCTTTTTGGCGGACTTTATTGGAGATGCCAATCTGATCTCTGGCGTTGTGACGGTGGAGGGTGATCAGCAGGTATTTGTTGCCGGAAGTTTGCGCTTGCCCATGCACGGCAAAAGTGGCGAGGGGAAGGCTGTATTTGCAGTTCGACCGCAGCGGCTCGTTTTGCATTCCTTCAGGCCGGAGACAAGCTGTATCGCTGGCGTCCTGCTTAAAACAGCTTATCTGGGCACGCACCTGGAACACAACGTTCAAACCGAATTTGGAGAGATGTTGATCATTGATCCGGATGTGGACAGCGCGTTTCAAGTCCAGGAATCTGTCTATGTCGGTCTGGATTCTCGAGCTGGTGCCCTGGTCAGCTGCTGACCGCAGGCTATTTTGGGCAGTGGTCCGATGAAAGGGTTTTTACTTATTGTCACGAACCGGGTGATTGGCCTTGGAACTCGTCAATAATCTAGCTTAAGGCCTCGTAGGGGTTTTCAGGTTTTCGTGGGACACAACAAAATGAAATTTGCAACTTGCATACCGCTAGTGGGTTGGGCCTTGCTGTGGTCTGCCCAGGCACATGGGCAAGCACTGCCCGTACCCCTGGTGCAGGCTGTTCGTACTGCTGTCGCCAGCAACCCCGAGGTGCAGGCCAAGTGGAATGGTTTTTTGGCGTCGGGCAGTGAGCGCGATGCGGCCTTGGGTGCATACCGCCCCCAGATCGATCTGACAGCCGGCCTTGGCTTTGAGTCCAGCTCGACGCCCTCCACGAATAACGGCACTTACGGTATCAATGGGCAGAAAATAACGCTCAAGCAGATGCTTTTTGATGGTTCACTGACTGCGAGCGAAGTCAAGCGCCTAGACTTCGCTCGTTTGAGCCGGTACTACGAGCTCAGCGAGATTTCCGAAGCTGTTGCATTAGAGGCTGTACGTGCTTACGCGGATGTGGTTCGTTACCGCGAGCTGGTCCAGGCTGCCAGTGACAACTATGTCATTCACAAGCAGTCCACCACCTTGGTTGAGGAGCGTGCAAAGGGTGGGGTGGGGCGTGGTGTGGACGTTGAGCAGGCCACAGGCCGCCTGGCGTTGGCAGAATCGAATCTCTTGACCGAATTGGCCAATTTGCACGATGTGAGTGCCCGGTACCAGCGCATTGTGGGTGAAGTGCCTGCAGCCAGACTGCCATCCTTTCCAGACGCCTTCAAGCTGGGCATGTTGCCTAAAGACACCGATGCCTTGTTCAAGGATGGCCTGCAAGGAAGCCCGACCCTGAATGCGGCTCTGGAGCGGGTTCGTGCGGCCAAGCAAAACATCGAAGCGCGAAATTCAGCTTTTTTGCCCCAGCTCAATTTGCAAGGCAGCGCCTCGCGTGAAGGGAACACGGGTGGGGTGAGTGGCAGCACGTTGGTGAGTAATCTTCAATTAGCGCTCAACTTCAATGCTTACCGCGGTGGAGCTGATCAAGCACTGCAGCGTCAGGCAGTCGGCCAGAAAGACGAGGCTCGCGAGCTTCAGGAAAAGGCTTGTCGGGATGTGCGTCAGACCTTGTCCGTTGCCTACAAGGATGTCCGCATCTTGACCGAGCAGCAAAAGTATCTCGATCAGCACCGCTTGTCGACCGAGAAGTCACTTGAAGCCTATCGCCAGCAGTTTGAAATCGGTCAGCGTACTTTGCTGGACTTGCTGGATAGCCAAAACGAGTACTTTGAGGCCTCCAGGTCGTACATCAATACCCGCCACAATCAAGTCGTCGCCCAGGCCCGCACCCTCTCCGGTATGGGGCAGCTCGTCACCGTCATGGGTGCCGGTCGGGCCGACGTGCCGACGGCGCAGGATGTCGGGCAAGATCGTCATGGCATAGACCCGGCTGACCTTTGCCCCATAGTGGAATCCGCCATCGACAGCCTCGAGAAAATCAAGGCTGAGGTTGCGGTCAATTTGCCTCCTGCCCCGAGGCAGGCTAAGGCCGCTGCCCCCTGCGACCGCATCACGCTGTTACCTGAGGAACATGGCAAGGTCGGTGTCATGGTGGTCAAAGGCCAAAAAGGCGGTGAAGTCGTTCTGGACAAACCTTATGGATCCTCTGTCAACGACTGTGATCGTGTGAGTTTTCAGCAGTCCAATGCAGCCGAGGTGAATGCTCGGTACAAGGGGCTGATCGATACGCTTCCACCTGCCGCAACTTACTACCGGGTCAACTTTGTCTTGGGTACAGCAAATATCTTGCCGGAGTCGCAGCTTGTGTTGAAAGCAATGGTGGAAGACTTCCGTAAACGACCCGCCGCGGAGGTGACGATCATTGGGCACACGGATAAATTGGGCAATTCGATGGCTAATCAGAGCTTGTCTGAGCGTAGAGCCCTGGAGGTCAAACGACTTCTGGTGGGTGATGGTGGCATCAGGTTTGAGGCCATCGGCACTGCCTGGCGGGGGGATCTGGATCCCTTGCCCGGCACAGAAGGTCAGCGTGTTGTGCCGCGTAACCGTCGTGTTGAAGTTAAATTGCAGTAACAGGCCTGACCACTCCGACGACGATTTTCAGACTTTTTGAGGGATTCACGCCATGAACTATTTTGCTTCTCTAGGTCGGCAGGCCAGTCTGTCCAGTGTGACACTTGCCTTTGCCGCTTTTTTCATGGCCGAAGCCGCTTTGGCGCAAACCACGGCTGGCATCGTGAAAAACGTCTCGGGCTCCGCCTTAATTGTCAGAGGGGACAGAAGTCTGCCGGCAGAGCCGGGAAGCAAGCTGATGGCGGGAGATGTGGTTCGCACTTCTGCTGAGAGCTCGGTAGGCGTCATGCTGAAAGACGAGACTCGCC
Organism: Pseudomonadota bacterium; assembly: GCA_041168905.1. Taxonomy (GTDB): domain Bacteria; phylum Pseudomonadota; class Gammaproteobacteria; order Burkholderiales; family Burkholderiaceae_C; genus JBEEJZ01. Next base: position 4,160 of record JBEEJZ010000222.1, read on the forward strand.
TGTCAGTGGGCTCAAGCAGTCAAGCTGCGTTGGAAAAATTCTCGTTCAATGCGGACAGTCACAAAGGGGGCATGACTGTGAACGTGGTCAAAGGAACTCTCTCGATGATCTCGGGGCTGTTGGTGAAGGCCAACCCTGGCGAGGTGCTGGTCAAAACGCCGACATCTACCGCGGGTATTCGGGGTACTTTTTTTGTGGTTGAAGTTTATTGATCCTCAGCTCTTTGCATGATGAATCGGATTGGGTGGCCGTTTGACTGAGGTGTGGTTGTGGTCAATGTCCGTGCTGACATTGGCGAATGGCTTGCTTCTGATCTGGCTGGTCAGGCGGGCAGTGGGTGGCCGGGCTGACTCCGAGTTGCTGCAGCGGCACCAGACGGTGTTGCGGTCCATCGACGCCCAGCAAGCGAATGCCGAGCGCATGGAGCGCGCATTGCGCCACGAGCTTGGTGAGTCTTCCAGGCAGTTGCGACAGGAAATGGGGCAGACATTGTCAATGTTTCAGCAAACCTGGGTTGCCCAGTCCGCTGAGGCAACGCGTACCCAAAATAGTCAAATTGATGCTTTTGGTCAGCAGCTGGCGCTGCTTCAAAAATCTCTGTCTGATACGCTGCACACCCAGTTGAGTGGCTTGAGCGAGACCAACGCTCGACGTATGGCCGAGGTTCGGCAAACCCTCGAGGCTCAACTGGCACAGTTGCAAACGAGCAATTCGGCCAAGTTGGAAGAAATGCGGGCAACCGTTGATGAGAAGTTGCAGTCCACGCTGCAGGCCAGGCTGGGTGAAAGCTTCAAGCAGGTGGCAGAGCGCCTGGAGCAGGTTCACAAAGGGCTGGGTGAGATGCAAACGCTTGCCCAGGGGGTGGGAGACCTGAAACATCTCCTGAGCAATGTCAAAACACGTGGTATGTTTGGTGAAGCCCA
>JBEEJZ010000223.1:0-18909 GCA_041168905.1 Pseudomonadota bacterium
TCGGCTTCTTGCCTGAGAGCATGGCACGCCGACACATCGACGTTGGGCACCTGGTGGTGAAACAGGTCAGCCGGCCCGAACGGGTGGTGCAAGTCAGCTACGCTTGGCGCAGCGCAGGCGCCCAGGGCCAAGGTCGCGCCCTGCAATGGTGGCTACAACAACTTCAAAGCCCTGCCACTCGAAATGCGCTGCTGCAGCACCGGGGCGTGTAAAGTGCAAGCGACGACACAACAGGAGACAACGCAATGACCCAGACCCAACACTTTGCCGTTATTGGCGCCGGCATGGCCGGCATCAGTTGCGCACGTACGCTCATGCAAGCCGGTCATCGCGTCACCGTGTTTGAAAAAAGCGGCAGTGCGGGCGGGCGCATGGCCAGCCGACGCAGCCCCTTTGGCACCTTTGACCATGGTGCGCAGTACTTCACGGTGCGCGACGATCGTTTTGCACAGGCGATTGCCACCACGCCAGATATTTGCAAACCCTGGAGCGCCAACACCGTGCGGGTTCTGGACGCACGCGGCCTGGTGGCTGCGGCAGGGCTGCCTTCCCGGGAGTCGCACTGGGTGGCAACACCGGGCATGAATGGCTTGGTGCGTGCCTGGGCAGAACCCCTGGAGCAAGCTCAGGGGCTGGAACTCAACACCCGGGTCACCCGGATCGAGCGTGATGCGCTGGACGCCAAACGCTGGCAACTGCAAACCACCGGACTGGACGACAGTACCCGTGTCTTTGCAGGCTTCGACGCCGTTTTGCTGGCCATGCCCTCGGTGCAATCGCACGACTTGTTGAAAGCGTCCAAAAAAGCGCCAGCCCTGGTCAAAGCCATGGCTGAGGTCAAGGTTGCCCCCTGCTGGACCTTGATGCTGGCATTCCCCCAGGCCATGCAACCTGGCATGACCACGCTGGGGCCGCAATGGAACGCGGCTCGCAGCACGCACCATCGCATCGCCTGGCTAGCCCGCGAGTCATCCAAACCCAAGCGCGGCATCATCGAACGCTGGACCGTGCAGGCCAGCGCAACCTGGTCCCAGGAACATTTGCACGACGACACCGATCGCATTCAGGCCAAACTGCTGCGTGCTTTCTCTGAAGTGACCGGTATCCGCAGCGAACCCTCGCATATCGACACCCAGCGCTGGCTCTATGCCCAGACCACCCAGCCTCTGGGCAGCAGCCACATCTGGGATGCCAAAGCCCGCATCGGTGCCTGCGGCGACTGGTGTCTGGGCCACCGCGTGGAAAACGCCTTTGTGTCGGGTTTGGAGCTTGCCCTGAAGGTGCTTTGACCTGCCAGCGTTAAAACATGAAGGACAGGTCTGCGCCTTCGGGGGGCGGCGAACCTCAACCGGCGGGGAACCTGCAGGGGGCTGTAGGGGCCCCAGGCTACATCGGCAGATTTGCCCCCTCGCCCACTGGGCCACTGCATGCAGGCTCATTGGTCGCGGCGCTGGCCAGTTGGCTGGATGCGCGTGCTCATGGCGGGCAATGGCTGGTGCGCATCGAGGATGTGGACACGCCACGCTGCGTACCCGGTGCCGACCTGCTGATCCTGTCGCAATTGGCGACGTGTGGCTTGCTTGCGGACACGCCACCGGTGTGGCAATCGCAGCGGGGTGACCTGTACCAGGCCGCACTTGATCAGTTGATCACACTTGGCCTGGCTTACCCCTGTGGCTGCACCCGCAAGGACATCGAGCACACGCACACCGAACGAGGTGAGGCCCGCGAACGTCACACAGAACTGATCTACCCCGGCACCTGCCGCGCAGGCCTGGCTGGCAAACCTGCCCGCGCCTGGCGACTGAATGTGGCGGCGGTAGCACAGCGCAAGGAGCAGGACGCCACCGTGCACTGGATCGACCGCAGGCTGGGGCCACAAATGCAGCACGTGGCGCAGGCGGTGGGAGATTTCGTGCTGCGCCGCGCCGATGGGCTGTGGGCCTACCAACTCGCGGTCGTGGTGGACGACGCCGCGCAAGGAGTCACCCATGTTGTGCGCGGTGAAGACCTCACCGACAACACAGCCCGTCAGATGCTGCTGCAAAGTGCGCTGGAATTGCCCACACCCCACTACCTGCATACGCCACTGGTGCGCACCGCCGACGGCGAAAAACTCAGCAAACAGCACGGCGCCCGCGCGCTCGACCTGGGCGACCCGCTGCAAGCGCTCAACACGGCGGCACAGCAACTGGGGCTGGCTGCACAACACGGCACACTCGCAAACGCCCTGTCGACCTGGACAGCCCAGTGGATGCAGGCACATGCCTGAGGCCGGCCCCAGCGAGGGTCCCACAGGGTGCGCACCCTACAATTTGCCCCCTCATCCCTGGCCTACCGCGCATGACCGACCCCCAACTACCAACTCATCCCAGCCCTGAAGGCGACGCCGCACCGGCCGATGCGCCCTTCATGCGCACCATCAAAAGCTATGTCCTGCGCGCGGGCCGCACCACCACAGGGCAGGCCAAGGCCTATGAACAATTTGGCCCCACCCATCTGCTGAGCTACCAGCCCGAACCTCTGAATGCCACACAAGCGTTTGGGCGCTCGGCGCCCCTGATCCTGGAGATCGGCTTTGGTATGGGCGAGGCCACGGCGCACATTGCCAAGGTGCGCCCGGACGACAATTTTTTGTGCTGCGAGGTGCACGAGCCGGGCGTGGGCGCGCTGCTCAAGCGCATCGGCGAGCAGGATTTGCACAATATCCGCATCCTGCGCCACGACGCCGTGGAGGTGCTCGATCACATGCTGCCCGAGCACAGCCTGGATGGCATCCATATCTTTTTCCCCGACCCCTGGCACAAGAAAAAGCACAACAAGCGCCGCCTGATACAGGGCCCGCTGGTCGCCAAACTGGCCTCTCGCCTGAAAGTGGGCGGCTACCTGCATTGCGCGACCGACTGGCAAGCTTACGCCCAGCAAATGATGCAAGTCATAGGCGCCGAGCCGCTGCTCAGCAACAGTGCAGGCACGGCGGATGGCTACGCTGCCAAACCCGACTACCGCCCACTCACCAAATTTGAAAACCGGGGCCTCAAGCTCGGTCACGGGGTGTGGGATCTGGTGTTCAGGCGAATCTGAGCCTACGGGACGATTGCTCGCATGGCACGGCCGCCACGCAACCCGGCGATCGCAACCCTCCATGGGGTGAGCCCGAGCATGGTGGCGCTCCCCGCTGGTCCCTGGCTCACAGTTCTCGACTTTCTGGCCGAACGACTTGCGGCAGTGTCTCGCCCCGACTGGGCAGAGCGCATCGCAAAAAGTCAGGTGCTGCACGAAGACGGCAGCCCGGTGCGGCCAGCAGAAGCCTATGCCGCAGGGCAGCGCCTGTATTACTACCGCAGCCTGAGCCACGAGCCAGCGTTGCCCGAGGACGAAACCATTGTTTTCGAGGACGACCATCTCCTGGTAGCCGACAAGCCGCACTTCATGCCAGTGACCCCCACTGGCAAGTATGTGCAGCAAAGCCTGCTGGTTCGGCTCAAGCGCCGCACCGGCTGTGCTGAGCTCTCGCCCATCCACCGCATCGACCGTGAAACCGCCGGACTGGTGGTGCTGAGCAAACGCCCCCAGGACCGCATGGCCTACCAGGGTCTGTTCAGGGATCGCAAGGTGCAAAAAACCTACGAAGCGGTGGCCGCTGCTCCCGTCGACCTCGCACTACCTCTTGTGCACCGCAGCCGGCTGGAGGAAGACGAACTCTTCTTTCGCATGCGGGAAGTGCCCGGGCCCGCCAACAGCGAAACACACATTGAATGGCTACGCACAGCTGGGGACCGTGCCCTCTATCGGCTGATGCCCGTGACTGGGCGACGCCATCAGTTGCGGGTACACATGTTGGCCCTGGAACGTCCCATTGAGGGCGACCAGTTTTACCCAGCGGTACTGCGCGGCCCGCAGGATGCGGAAGACTTCAGGCACCCCCTCCAACTGCTGGCCCGCCACATCGCCTTCACCGACCCGGTCACCGGAGAGCCGCGCAGTTGGCATAGCCAGCGTTCATTGCAGTTGAGCACCTGAACCGATCGCGCGCAAAAGCGCGGCAGCTACCGATGCAACGGGCATAAAAAAAGCGCCCCTGCCGAAGCAAGGGCGCCTTGCGGCTTGATCGGAAAAAGGATTACACCCGCTCGGCGACCCAGGCCTGCACACTGGCCAGCGCCGCTGCCAATTTGGAGGCATCGGTGCCACCAGCCATCGCCAGGTCAGGCTTGCCACCGCCTTTGCCACCTACTTGCTGGGCCACAAAGTTGACAAGCTCGCCGGCTTTGACTTTGGACGTGCTGTCGGCGGTCACGCCTGCTGCCAGCTGAACCTTGTCGCCGTCTACTGCCGCCAGGACGATGGCTGCGGTCTTGAGCTTGTCCTTGAGCTTGTCCATGGTGTCGCGCAGGGTCTTGGCATCGGCGCCTTCCAGACGAGCTGCCAGCACCTTGACGCCATTCACGTCCACCGCTTGAGTCATCAGCTCGTCACCCTGGCTGGATGCCAGTTTGCCCTTGAGCGCGGCAAGTTCCTTTTCGAGCGTCTTGACCTGCTCCAGCACCTGGCCGATACGGCCCTGCAATTCGGACGCAGGGGCCTTCAGGGCGCTTGCGGCCTGATGCACCGTGTCTTCGAGCGACTGCAAATACGCCAGGGCGTTGCCGCCGGTGACTGCTTCGACACGACGCACGCCAGCGGCCACGCCGCTCTCGCCCACCACCTTGAACAGACCGATGTCGCCGGTGCGCTGCACGTGCGTGCCACCACACAACTCGCGGCTACCACCGATGTCGAGCACGCGCACCGTCTCGCCATACTTCTCGCCGAACAGCATCATGGCACCGGTTTTCTGGGCCGACTCGATGTCCATGATGCGGGCCTGAGTGGCCGCATTGGTCAGAATCTCGTCGTTGACACGTTGCTCGATCTCGCGGATCTGCGCATCGGTCACCGGGGCGTTGTGGGCAAAGTCAAAACGGGTGCGATCTGCATTGACCAGTGAGCCCTTTTGCTGCACATGCTCGCCCAACACCTCGCGCAAGGCCTTGTGCATGAGGTGGGTCACCGAGTGATTGCGCTCCGTGGCCGCGCGCTGCTCCAGATTGACCATGGCGGTGATCTGATCACCCACATTCAGTGTCCCTTGCGCCACCACCCCGTGGTGACCAAAAACATCCGACTTGATCTTCAGGGTGTCTGCCACTTCGAAACGGGCCGAGCCGGCCATCAGCAGGCCTTCGTCTCCGACCTGGCCGCCGCTCTCGGCATAGAAGGGAGTGGTGTCCAGCACCACCACACCGCTTTGGCCATGCTTGAGGGCTGCGACCGGCACGCCATCGGCATACAGCGCGAGGATGCGCGCCTGCGCCTCCAGCTCGTCGTAGCCCACAAAGGTGTTGCCGGCGCCGGTGTAGTCCAGGGCCTTGTCCATCTTGAACTTGCCAGCCGCGCGGGCCTGTGCCTTCTGGCGCTCCATGGCGGCATGAAAACCAGCCTCATCCACACTCAGGCCACGCTCACGGCAGACGTCGGCAGACAAATCCAGGGGAAAGCCGTAGGTGTCGTGCAGCTTGAAGGCAACTTCTCCGGGCAGCACCTGGGTGCCGTCCACCAGAGCCGCGTCCAGAATTTCCATGCCGTTGGCCAGGGTTTCGAAGAAGCGCTCTTCTTCAGTCTTCAAGACCTCGGTGATGCGCTTCTCATCTTGCCTGATCTTGGGGTAAGCGTCGCCCATGAGCTGCACCAGGTCGGCCACCAGCTTGTGGAAGAACGGTGTTTTCTTGCCCAGCTTGTAACCATGGCGAATGGCACGGCGCACGATGCGGCGCTGCACATAACCACGGCCCTCGTTGCTGGGAATCACGCCGTCGCTCACCAAAAACGCGGTGGCGCGGATGTGGTCCGCAATCACGCGCAGGCTCTTGTTGCCCAGGTCGGTCTCGCCGGTTTCGCGCGCGGCCGCCTTGATCAGTGCGTCGAACAGGTCGATTTCGTAATTGCTGTGCACATGCTGCAAGATCGCGGCCAGGCGCTCCAGGCCCATGCCGGTGTCCACGCAGGGCGCGGGCAATGGCGTGACGGAGCCGTCTGCAGCCATGTCGAACTGCATGAACACGTTGTTCCAGATTTCAATGAAGCGGTCACCGTCTTCGCCGGGGCTACCGGGGGGACCACCGGGAATGTGGTCACCGTGGTCGTAAAAGATCTCGCTGCAGGGGCCGCAGGGGCCGGTGTCGGCCATCATCCAGAAATTGTCGGACTTGTAACGGCCGCCCTTGTTGTCGCCAATGCGGATCACACGCTCGGGCGGCAGGCCGATTTCTTTGGTCCAGATGTCAAACGCTTCGTCGTCTTCCTCGTACACGGTGGCCAGCAAGCGCTCAGCGGGCAACTTGTACACCTCGGTCAACAGCTCCCAGGCCCATTTCAGCGACTCGCGCTTGAAGTAGTCGCCAAAGCTCCAATTGCCCAGCATCTCGAAGAAAGTGTGGTGACGAGCGGTGTAACCCACGTTCTCGAGGTCGTTGTGTTTGCCACCTGCGCGCAAGCAGGCCTGAACCGACGCCGCCCGCACGTAAGGCCGCTTGTCCTGGCCCAGAAACACGTCTTTGAACTGCACCATGCCCGAGTTCGTAAACATCAAGGTCGGGTCGTTGCCCGGCACCAGCGGGCTGGAAGCCACCACCGTATGGCCCTTGGCGGCAAAGAAATCAAGAAAGGTTTTGCGGATATCGGCAACAGAAATAGGGGCTGAGCTCATGGCGGTGGGTGGTCTTGTGATAGCCGGCGATTTTAGGTGGCTTTGCTGGCGCCCAAGGCATGGGCAAGTGAGCGCATGGCCCGGTCTTGCGCCCGGGCAAGCTCGCCGACGATTCGAGTCGCAGGCACCAGGCACATGAGCAATTCCCATGCGCGGAGGATCACGCAATGGTTTATCGTCACGCACTGGCCAGCCTAGCTTTACCGAACTCCCCAACGCCACATGACACCAAACACCTCGCCCCTGTCTCAACTCAAAGACCTCACGCTGCTCAAGACCAATGCGCTCATCAACGGGCAGTGGGTCCGTGGCAACAGCCGTTTTGACGTGCTGGACCCCGCCACGGGTGGCAAGCTTGCCGATGTGGCCAACCTCGGACCCGCAGAGGCTGAGGCCGCCATTGATGCTGCCAATGCCGCTTGGCCGGCCTGGAAAAACAAGACCGCCAAAGAGCGCAGCATCATTCTGCGCAAGTGGTTTGACCTGCTCATGGCTAACCAGGACGACCTGGGCCGCATCATGACGGCCGAACAAGGCAAACCCCTGCCCGAGGCCAAGGGCGAGGTGGCCTACGGCGCCAGTTTTGTGGAGTGGTTTGCCGAAGAGGCCAAGCGCATCAACGGTGAGACCCTGCCCCAGTTTGACAACAACCGCCGTCTGATGGTGCTGCGCCAACCCATCGGCGTGTGCGCCGCCATCACGCCCTGGAACTTTCCCATCGCCATGATCACCCGCAAGGTGGCGCCGGCCCTGGCAGCCGGCTGCCCGGTCATCATCAAGCCCGCCGAACTGACCCCGCTGACCGCACTGGCAGCGGCTGAGCTGGCCATTCGGGCCGGCATCCCAGCCGGTGTGCTCAACATGATCACGGCCGACAGCGATAACTCGATTGCCGTGGGCAAGGTACTGTGTGCCAGCGACGTGGTTCGCCACATCAGCTTTACCGGTAGCACCGAGGTGGGCCGCATCCTGATGGCGCAATCAGCACCCACAGTCAAGAAGATGTCATTGGAACTGGGCGGCAACGCGCCCTTCATCGTGTTTGACGACGCCGACATTGAATCTGCCGTCGAAGGCGCTTTTGCCAGCAAGTACCGCAATGCCGGACAGACCTGTGTCTGCTCGAACCGGCTGTATGTGCAGGCCGGCGTGTACGACGAATTCGTCACCAAGTTCGCGGCCAAGGTCCGAACGGCCAAGGTGGGCAATGGCTTTGATGATGGTGTGAACCAGGGCCCGCTGATCGAAGAAGCTGCACTGGACAAGGTGCAGCGCCATGTGGACGATGCAGTGGCCAAGGGCGGGCGGGTGCTGGTGGGTGGCAAGCGCCTCTCAGCGATGGGATCCGGTCAGTTTTTTGAGCCTACCGTGGTCGCGGACGCCACGGCCGACATGCTGTGTGCCCGAGAGGAAACTTTTGGCCCGTTTGCCCCCATCTTCAAGTTCAACACCGAACAAGAAGCGATCGACGCAGCCAACAACACCGAGTTTGGCCTGGCCAGCTACTTTTACAGCCGCGATGTCGGCCGCATTTTCCGGGTCAGCGAAGCACTCGAATACGGCATGGTCGGTATCAACGTCGGCATTCTGGCGACCGAGCACGTGCCTTTTGGTGGCGTCAAGCAGTCGGGCCTGGGCCGCGAAGGCTCGCACCACGGTATCGACGACTACGTCGAGCTCAAGTACCTGTGTGTCGGCGACATCCTTCAATAAAAGCTTACTGAACGGTTTTCCAGCTACCGTCAGGCTGGCGGCAGGCGGTGCCATAGATTTTTTCGGACCGACCGCCGACCACGGCGTTCATCGTGTACTCGCGGCAGGGGCCAGTGGGCGTGTCTACCGTGCTGGTTGGTATCACGGTGTACTGGTTGCGCGTATCGGGGTTGACCCAGCGCGTGGGCACCGAGGTGCGCACGGTCTCCAGGGCATGCGCCGTTTTCAGGCGATCACTTTCATCCATGGATCGGCCCACGTTGCCCCCGATGTTGGCACCGATCAGGGTACCGATCACCGTGGCGACCGTGCGACCCGTGCCCTGCCCCACTTGCGAGCCGACCACGCCCCCCAAAAGGCCACCGACGATCATGCCACTTTGCTCCTGGGTCGCCGGTGCGGTACAGGCCACCTGGCTGGCGGCCAAGGCCGCCAGCAAGAGCAGACGCCGAACCCGCCAGTTCTTGAGCCGCCATCTTTTTGGAATGCGCATTTTTCTTCACTCCCCGATTCAATGTTGTGACAGCCAGTCTAGGAGTCCGCTGCACGCGTCAGCTTGAGAAGCCGCAAGCCCGGTGGGCGCCCCGAAAAAGCATCCGGCTTCAAAGGAGTGACAAAGTGCTGTGGTAAGGTCAAACCCGAGGAAGGTATATGAACAAGACCGTGCACCCCAACGCCATCCAGGTGAAACCGACGCATTTCGGGCCCGATCAGGCCTTACGCCTCGCTGTCGCAGTCGTCCTGCTGACCACGATTTATGCCGGTGCCGTCTTATGGAGCAGCCCTGCGGTTGATCGTGTGGATCTCACCAGTCTGCTGACCGAGGGATTGGTGTCCTTGTTACCCGCAGCGGGTTTGTTCGTCATTCGGGGCATCACCGAGGTTCGCCAGGCCTACTGGCCCATGCTGGTGGGCCTTACCGGACTGACCATCTCCATGACCACCGACACCCTGGACGAGCTGGTGGATATGGCGGACGTTCTCAACGCGGTCTTTGAGGGTGCTTTTCAAGTGTTAGGTTTTTTGTTGCTGCTCATCGGTCTGCAGCAATGGATACGGCACAACCAGCGCATGGCAGCAGATCTCGAAAAATTGGCGACGACAGACCACCTGACGTCCGCATTCAACCGCCGCCACTTTGTGGAAGTGCTGCAGACAGAAACCGCTCGCAGTAGCCTTGACCGAACCCCGGTCTCCATCATCTTGCTGGATGTAGACCGTTTCAAACGGATCAACGATCTCCACGGGCACGATGCGGGCGACAGGGTACTGGAGCATGTCTCCCGCATTCTGCAAACCCAGATTCGCACCGAAGACACGTTTGCACGCTACGGCGGCGAAGAATTCGCGGCACTGCTGCCCCACGCAGAACTGGTAGATGCCCAGAAGTTGGCAGAAGAGCTCAGGCTGTCGCTCCAGGGCTCGCCATTTCCGGGGGTGGGCACCGTCACGGCGAGCTTTGGCGTGGCGGAGTACCAAGTTGGAGAAAACATCAACCAGTTACTCAAAAGGGCTGATCAAGCTCTTTACGCTGCCAAAAACGCCGGCCGCAACTGCGTCAGAACCGGCGAGGTTCTGCAGTAAACTCAATCGCACTTCGCGGGTGTCGTTCAATGGTAGGACTCTTGCTTCCCAAGCAAATAACGTGGGTTCGATTCCCATCACCCGCTCCAAATAAAAACGGCCCCGAGGGGCCATTTTTGTTTGCGCCAGCAGGCTCAAGGCCGCAGCTTCAGGTCCTCAGATCAGCGTCACGCCCGTCTTGGACTGCACGAACTCGCGGGTCACGCCCGGGGCCAATTCGACCACCTTCAGGCCCTCCTCGGTCACGTCCATCACTGCCAGGTCGGTGATGATGCGATCCACCACGCCCACGCCGGTCAGGGGCAAGGTGCAGCTGGGCAGAATTTTCAGGTCTTCGGTGCCGTCTTTCTTTTTGGCGACGTGTTCCATCAACACGATCACACGTTTGACACCTGCCACCAGGTCCATGGCGCCGCCCATGCCCTTGACCATCTTGCCCGGAATCATCCAGTTGGCCAGGTCGCCGCGCTCGCTCACCTGCATGGCACCCAGAATGCTCAGGTTGATCTTGCCGCCGCGAATCATGGCAAAGCTGTCGTGACTGCCAAAGATGGACGAGCCTTTCAGCGTGGTCACGGTTTGCTTGCCTGCGTTGATCAGGTCTGCATCCACCTCGTCTTCGGTGGGAAAGGGGCCGATGCCCAGCATGCCGTTTTCGCTTTGCAGCCACACCTCGATGGAACTGGGCACATGGTTGGCCACCAGGGTCGGAATACCGATGCCCAGGTTCACGTAAAAGCCGTCTTGCAGCTCATGGGCGGCACGGGCCGCCATTTGGTCTTGACTCCAGCTCATATCAAACTCCTGTGTGTTCGGTCGCGACGGGCTTCAAACGCCAGCCTTTTCGGTAATGGTGCGCTTTTCGATGCGCTTTTCAGGGTTGGGGTTGTGCACGATACGGTGCACATAAATGCCGGGCAAATGGACCTGGTCTGGCGCCATGTCACCGGTCTCGACGATCTCTTCGACTTCGACAATGCACACCTTGCCCGCCATGGCCACAGCCGGGTTGAAATTGCGCGCAGTAAAGCGGAACTGCAGGTTGCCAGACTTGTCGGCACGATGCGCCTTGACCAGTGACACTTCGGGCACCAGGGCGTGCTCCATCACATAGGTTTCGCCATTGAATTCGCGCAGCTCCTTGCCCTCGGCCACCAGGGTGCCGACACCGGTCTTGGTGAAAAATGCCGGAATACCCGCGCCGCCTGCCCGCAGTTTTTCTGCCAGCGTGCCCTGGGGCGTGAACTCCAGCGCCAGTTCGCCGGCCAGGTACTGCCGCTCGAATTCCTTGTTCTCGCCCACATAGCTGGAAATCATTTTTTTGATCTGGCGGGTTTCCAGCAGCTTGCCCAGACCAAAGCCGTCCACACCAGCGTTGTTGGATATGACCGTCAGGTTTTGCACACCGCTGTCACGCAGGGCATCAATCAGAGCTTCAGGAATGCCACACAGGCCAAAGCCACCCACAGCCATGAGCTGACCATCTTCAACCACGCCCTTGAGCGCATCTGCCGCACTGGGATAAATCTTGTTCACAGGAATCTCCAAGGTTTGAAGACGCAACGATACTACGTAGCAGCATACGTAGTATTCCGTAAGGACTGACCCCATGCCAGACACAGCACAGGCCGCCTCCAGCATCGACTACCCCTTGGCTTTTGACCTTGCCCCGGTGGGGCTGGTGCTGTCCCGCCACCGCGCCATGGTCGACTGCAACCAGCGGGTGTGCGAGATGTTCGGCGCCTCACGCGACGAGCTGGTGGGCCAGTCGTTTTTGCTGCTGTACCCCAGCGCGGATGAGTATGAGCGCACGGGCGCCCGCATCGCCCCCATCATGAACACACTGGGCCACTACGCGGATGACCGCATCATGAAGCGCGTGGGTGGCCGTTTCAAGGGCGAGCTGTTCTGGTGCCACGTGAGCGGGAGGGCCCTGAACCGCGAAGACCCGCATGAAGCCGGCATCTGGAGTTTTGAAGACCTGAGCGCCAGCCGTACCGTGCAGGCTGACTTGACGCCGCGCGAGCGCGAGGTCGCGGCCTGTGTGGCCGAAGGCATGACCTCCAAACAGATAGGCCGGGCCTTGAACATCAGTCATCGCACAGTCGAGATTTACCGCGCACGCCTGATGCGCAAGTACAAGGCGTCGACCTCGGGTGACCTGGTGCACCGCCTGCTGGCGGGTTGAGTTGTTTTAAAGTTAAGCCATGACTTCCCTGAAAAAGCGCCTGCATCGCATCAACCGGCGCGGCCTCAACTACTCACTTTTCTTGTCCTTTGTGATCATGGGCATGGGCGGGGTCGGTTTTTGGCTGCTGGAGCCCAAAGCCGAAACCCTGGCAGATGGCCTGTGGCTGGCCTTCACCACGGCGGCCACAGTGGGCTATGGCGACATCGTGCCCAGCACCCACGCATCCCGGGCGTTTTCAGTCGCCGTCGTCTTGCTGGGCCTGGCGGTGCTGTCCCTCGTCACCGCTTCCGTGGCCGCCATGTTTGTCGAAATGGAAGAACGCGAAGTCGAAAATGACCTGATGCGCGAGCTGCGCTCCTTACGCCACGAACTCGCCGGTTTGCGAGATCAGGTTCAGGCCCTGTCCACCCCGGTCAGCCCTCGGGCTTCGACTCCACAACCTCGGCCGCAGTCCGAAACGCCTCCACGGCCGTAGGCACGCCGCAGTAAATACTGGCGTGCAACAGCAATTCCTGAATTTCGGTCACGGTGGCACCGTTGTTCAGGGCCCCGCGCACATGGCCTTTAAGTTCATGCTGTTTGCCCAAGGCGGTGAGCATGGCCACGGTGATCAGGCTGCGCGTTTTCAGGTCCAGGCCCTCGCGTTGCCAGACATCCCCCCAGGCATTGCGGGTAATGTGCTGCTGAATCGGCGCCGTGAAGTCTGTCATGCCCGCAAAGGCACGCGCCACAAAGTCTTCGCCCATCACCTGCTTGCGCGTGGCCAAGCCCTTGTCGAATTGTTCGTCCATGAATTTCTTTCTGACTGAAGATAAAACGAATGCCACAGAATAACGCCACACAGCATCATCCCAAACTGGAGACACCATGAGCCGCTACCCTGCCCCTGCACTGCTTGAGCTACCCGACGACATCCGAGCCAAAATTTTGGAAGTGCAAGACAAGGCGGGCTTTGTGCCGCAGGTGTTTTTGGCACTGGCACGTCGCCCGGCGGAGTGGCGCGCCTTCTTTGCCTACCACGACGCCCTGATGCTGAAAGAGGACTCGGGCCTGAGCAAGGGTGACCGCGAAATGATCGTCACGGCCACCAGCGCCGCCAACCAGTGCCTGTACTGCGTGGTGGCACACGGCGCACTTTTGCGTATTTACGAGAAAAAGCCCTTGTTGGCCGACCAGGTAGCCGTCAACTACCGCAAAGCCGACATCAGCCCCCGCCAGCGGGCCATGCTGGACTTTGCCATGAAGGTTTGCCAGCACTCCCATGCGATGGACGATGCCGACTTTGCCGCCCTGCAAGCCCACGGCTTCAGCCTGGAGGACGCCTGGGACATTGCCGCCATCACCGCCTTTTTTGGCCTGTCCAACCGCATGGCGTCCTTCAGCGGCATGATGCCCAACCCCGAGTTCTACCTGATGGGCCGGGTGCCCAAGGTGAAGCCCCCTTCAAACTAACAAGTCCCGCACCCAATCCGGTAGCGGTGCGGACTTTTGCTGGGGAAAGTTGACCCAGATGGTGGTGGCGCCACCGGCCGCGTAGATAACGCCGGGTTGGTCCGGGCGCTCCATGGTGGCCCAGGTCTCGAAGGTGGCGCGCTTGGGGTCGCTGACATACATCTTGACCAGCACATCACCCGGGTATTCGAGCTGTTTGTAAAAGTTGCAAAAGGCATTCACGATGACCGGCCCCTCGCCCTGCGGGTTGACCGGGCAGCCGATTTCACGCAACCACTCCACCCGGCAAATCTCCAGGTAGCGAAAGTACAAGGTGTTGTTGACATGGCCCATGGGGTCCATGTCGCCCCAGCGGATGGGGATGCTCATCTGGTAAACGAGCTTTTTTTGTTCGGGAAGTTCGATCTTCATCGGTGGGCCTTGATGGACAAAAGGATGCCCAGGACAAACAGCACGCAGGCCAGCAGCTGCGTCAGGCCGGGCCACTGGCCGTCCCAGGCGAAGGAATAAACGAGGGCAAACACGGTTTCACTCACGATCAACTGACCACACAGGCTGGCGCTCAATCTGCGGCTGGCCAGGGTCCACAGCAGGGATGCCAGCCAGGCCGAGCCCACGCCCGTGACCAGGCACACCACCAGCGCAAAGCTGAGGTCAGGCTGACGGGCCAGTTCAGCCACCGGGGTGCCCAGGGCGAGCCAGATCAGCAAGGCGCCCAGGCCAGCACACACGCCCAGCCAGTTGGTCCACTGGGCCGAATCCACTTCAGGATGGGCCTGCAGCCAGCGGGCATTGAGCAAAGCAAAGGCGGTCCAGCTGAGCATGGAAATCACCGCGAGCGCCACTCCCCATACATAGTGCGGTTGAGCCGACAGCTCCGAGGCCGAGGCACGCAGGTCGGCTGACATCATCAGCCCCAGGCCGGCTGCAGTGCACAGCAAACCCGGCCACAGATGACGCCACTGCAGGTTGTCTGGCTTGCCTAGCAGCATGACCCACAAAGGAATAGTGCCAATGATGAGCGCCGGCACTGCGGGCCCAGCCCAGCCGATTGCCAGGGCCAGCACCGTGTAATAACCCGTAAAGCCCAGCACGCTCAAGCCCAAGGCGGCGCGCGCCTGGGTCCAGCTTGGCATCGCAGCGCCTCGCCGCAAACCCCACGCGGCCAGCACCAGCGCCATGGCGCCAAAGGTCAAAAAACGCAGCGAGGCCACGTCCGCAGCCGAAAACCCTGTCGCCATTCGGGGGGCCACAAACACCAGCCCCCACAGGGCACCGGCAGCCAGACCCGCCGCAATACCCTGCCACATGCGCCGTTCAGATGCCAAAACCGTCATCTGCAGAAATCACCGCACCGTTGATGAAATGGCTCTGATCCGAGCACAGCATGACCAGCAGCGCGTCCAGGTCTTGCGGCTGGCCGATGCGTTTGCGGGGCAACATTTGCACCAGCTTTTGCCCCTTGTCAGTGGTCCAGTGGTGATGGTTGATTTCGGTGTCGATGTAGCCGGGGCACATGGCGTTCACGTTGATGCCAAATCGCCCCCACTCCAGCGCCATGGCACGCGTCATGTGGGCTACGGCCGCCTTGCTCATACAGTAGGTGCTGATCTGCGGCAAGACCTTGAGCGCAGCCACAGAGGCAATGTTGACGATGCGCCCTCCGGTGTAAGTGCCGGGCGCCCTGCCCTGGGCTCTGGCCAGCATGCGCTTGCCCACCTCTTGCGCGACAAAGAAGGCGCCTTTGACGTTGGTGTCAAACACAAAGTCAAAAGCTTCTTCGGTGACATCTTGCGCGCGCTGGGTGCTGCTCACACCCGAGTTGTTGATCAGGATGTCAATCGACCCCACCTCGGTTTCGGCGTGTGCCACAGCGGCCTTGATGGAGCCAAGGTCGGTCACATCCAGCTCCACCACATGTGCATCTCCCCCTTCGGCGTCAATCTGGGCCCGTAGTTCCTTGAGTTTGTCCACCCGGCGGCTGGCCAGCACCACGGCCGCGCCGGCGCTTGATAAGGTGCGCGCAAACTGGGCACCCAGCCCACCGGACGCCCCGGTGACCAGGGCAACGCGGCCAGAAAGATCGATGCTGTAGCTCATTGCTCACTCCAATACGTGTGTTGGACAGGCCGTCGGCAAACCACGAACGACAGACGCCTGCGGGCAATCATTATGAAGTGAGGGAGCAAGAAAAAAGTACGGGCGGTAAGCGAACCGCCTCCCGTCGGAACACCCGTCACCAGCGGGGTGGGCGTTTTTCCAAAAAGGCTTCAAACCCCTCTCGGGCGCTAGGCTCGAGCATGTTGCAGGCCATTGCGTGGCCAGCCAGTTCATAAGCCGCAGCGGAGCCCAACTCCAGTTGCCGGTAAAACAGGGCTTTGCCCATGCGCACGGCAGGTTCGGGCTTGGCCACGATGCTGGCACACACTTCCAGCACCGCCGCCGCCAATTGATCTGCCGGCACAAGACGGTTCACCAGCCCCCGATTCACGGCTGTTTCTGCATCAATGAACTCGCCGGTCAGCAGCATTTCCATGGCCTGCTTGCGGTGCATATTGCGACTCAGTGCCACGCTCGGGGTGGCGCAAAACAGGCCATGCCGGATGCCCGACACCGCAAACTGCGCCGTCTCGGCAGCTACTGCCAAATCGCACACGGCCACCAACTGGCAGCCCGCCGCAGTGGCCATGCCTTGCACCTGCGCCACCACGGGTTGTGGCAGGGTCTGTATCGCCAACATCAGCCGGCTGCACTGTGCAAACAGAGCCTGGTAGGCCGCCAGGTCGTTCAAGGCCAGCATCTCGCGCAGATCGTGACCGGCGCAAAAAGCCTTGCCCCTGGCCGCCAGCACCACCACGCGGCAAGTGGGCGCCTGGCTGGCGTTGATCAGCGCGGCCTGCAAGGCGCTCATCATGTCGCTCGACAGCGCATTGAAGTTGCCTGCCCGGTTCAGCGTCAGTCGCCAGACCCCGGGGGCGGGATGATCCAACTCGACCCAGGCGCTGGTGTCAGATGAGGCTGCAGACTCGGCCATGGCAGCGCATCCAACTGAATTCAGAGCAAATCGGGCGACAGTCCTGCGACCGTGGTGCCCGAGCCCAGCACCGCGGCCGCCAAAGCCCCCGCCTGCGGCAGGATGGCCTCGGCATAAAAACGAGCCGTGGCGCGCTTGGCGTCAAAGAACGGGACGTCCGTGTCACGACGGTCCAGCGCCACCATTTGCGCACGGGCCATTTGCCAGCCACACAGAACCACGCCCGCCAGCATCAGGTAGTTGACCGCGCCGGCGTACACGGCTTTGGCGTCGCTGCGGGCTTGGCCCACCATGAAGTCGACCACGCGCTCCAGGGCCTGGCGTCCCTGTGCCAGCGCCTCACGCATCACCGCGCACTCTGCCTCTTTGTGAGCGGCCAAGTCCTGCTCGGTGTCCTGGATGCGGGCGCACAGGCGCTTGATGACGGCTCCGCCATCACGCACGGTTTTACGACCGACCAGATCGTTGGCCTGGATGGCGGTGGTGCCTTCGTAAATGCTCAAAATACGTGCATCCCGGTAATGCTGCGCAGCACCGGTTTCTTCGATAAAGCCCATGCCCCCATGGACCTGGACACCCAGGCTGGCAATGTCCACCGACTTTTCGGTGGCAAACCCTTTGACCACGGGCACCAGGTAGTCATAAACCGCCTGGTTCTCGCGACGGGTCGCTTCATCGGGCGCAAAGTGAGCGGCATCGCTGGCAGCTGCAGCAACATACGCCAGCGCACGGGCACCCTCGGTATAGGCGCGCATGGTCAGCAGCATGCGCTTCACATCGGGGTGGTTGATGATGGCCACCGGACCCGCCGAACCCGCCAGATCGCGGCTTTGGACGCGGTCGCGGGCAAAGCTCACCGCCTGTTGGTAGGCCCGATCAGACACCGAGATGCCCTGCATACCCACGGCAAAGCGGGCGGCGTTCATCATGACAAACATGTACTCCAGACCCCGGTTGGGCTCGCCCACCAGCTCGCCAATGGCGCCACCGTGATCGCCAAACTGCAGCACTGCCGTGGGGCTGGCCTTGATGCCCAGCTTGTGCTCGATGGACACGCACCAGGCGTCGTTGCGTGCGCCCAGGCTGCCGTCGGCATTCACCAGAAATTTGGGCACCACGAACAGTGAAATACCCTTCACGCCCTCAGGAGCGTCGGGCAGGCGCGCCAACACCAGGTGCACGATGTTCTCAGCCATGTCGTGCTCACCGTAGGTGATGAAGATCTTGGTACCAAACACCTTGTAGGTGCCATCGGCCTGCGGCTCAGCCCGGGTACGCACGGCAGCCAGGTCCGAACCTGCCTGCGGCTCGGTCAGGTTCATGGTGCCGGTCCACTGGCCAGAGATGAGATTGGGCGCGTACTTCTGGCGCAGCTCGGGGCTGGCAGCCGTCAGCAGGGCTTCGATGGCACCGTCGGTCAGCATGGGGCACAGGGCGAAGCTGAGATTGGAGGCATGCAGCATCTCGGCACAGGCGGCGGCGATGAGTTTGGGGAAACCCTGCCCGCCAAACTCGGTGGGGTGAATCACGCCTTGCCAGCCACCTTCGGCAAACTGCGCAAAGGCCTGCTTGAAACCCGGAGTGGTGGTGACTACGCCGTCCTTGAAAGAAGAGGGATTCTTGTCACCCTCCCAGTTCAGCGGGGCGACCACGGTCTCGCAAAAGCGGGCTGACTCTTCCAGCACGGCCTGGGCCGTGTCCAGGCCGTAGTCCTCAAAACCTGGCAGCTCGGCCACCTGATGGATGCCGGCCAGGGCCTCCATGGCGAACAACATGTCTTTAACCGGGGCCTGATAGCTCATGAAATGCTCCTGTTGCTAGGTTCAGGCGGGCTGTGACGCCGAACAGTTGAACCTGGGATTGAAATGATGGTGCCGAACAAAACTTACAAAGAACCAACCAAGGCCGGCACAGCCTCAAACAGATCTGCCTCCAGCCCATAGTCGGCCACGCTGAAGATCGGGGCCTCGGGGTCTTTGTTGATCGCCACGATGACCTTGGAGTCTTTCATGCCCGCCAAGTGCTGGATGGCTCCACTGATGCCGGCTGCCACATAGAGCTGGGGGGCGACGATCTTGCCGGTCTGGCCCACTTGCCAGTCGTTGGGGGCGTAGCCCGCATCGACGGCCGCACGGCTGGCACCCAGGGCTGCGCCGAGTTTGTCGGCCAGCGGGGTCATGATTTCGT
>JBEEJZ010000224.1:0-3129 GCA_041168905.1 Pseudomonadota bacterium
CATCAGGGCCAGCTGCCTAACAACCAGCACAAATAGGCCGTATGTAAGGCTGCAAACCCTTTGAAACATCACATTGCCAAATCTTGCTTTCCTGGAGACGTCCATGTAAGGGACGACTAAACAAGTGGAAGGGCCTGGATAAAAAAAGGCCCGCACATGGCGGGCCTCGGGGCGTTCAGAGAGGGCGTTGAGCGATCAGTGCTCAGGCACGCGCAGCGCGCAAACGCTTGGAAAAGTCTTGCAGGGAAGCAATGCCACTGGCCTCGGCACGATGGCACCAGCCCTGCAACTCGGAAGCCAGGCTCTCACGCGACACGGAGGTACTCAGCCACAGGCTGCGCAGCTCTTCACGCATGGTCACCATCTTGTCGATGACCGGGGACGCAGCGCGGGCCTGAGCCAGCTGAGGCACTGCAGCCGCAGGCACCTTATCGGCATCGCGGTGCATCCAGCGCATCGCTGCCTGGACGGCAGCAGCATCTGCACCGCGTGACTTGACCGCCTGAAACTCATCGCGCACAGCTTGGCGCAAGCCTGCAGCGTAACCCGCCATGATTTCGTAGCGATTGGCGATGAGGGCCTCAAGGGTCTTTTCGTCGGCCACAGGGCGTATGTCACCAAAGGCCAGCTTGGGAGGCGTCTTTTTCACCTTGGCCAGGCCCACCATGCTCAGCAAACTGATGTACATCCAGCCGATATCGAACTCGTATGGCTTGACCGACAGCTTGGCAGACGTGGGGTATGTGTGGTGATTGTTGTGCAACTCTTCGCCGGCAATGATGATGCCCCAGGGTGAAATGTTGGTGCTTGCGTCGGGCGCTTCGAAATTGCGATAGCCCCAGAAGTGGGCAGCTCCGTTGATGATGCCGGCAGCCATGATGGGCGTCCAGGCCATTTGCAGCGCCCAAACCGCCAGACCCGCCGCACCGAACAGGAACAGGTCAATGATCATCATCAGACCCACGCCTTGCCAGGAATAACGGGTATAAAGATTGCGCTCCAGCCAGTCGTCAGGCGTGCCGTGACCATAGCGCGCCAGAGTTTCCATATTCTTAGATTCGATGCGGTACAGCTCTGCGCCCTGGGTCAGCACCTTCTTGATGCCGTAGACATGCGGGCTGTGCGGATCGTCAGGCTGCTCGCACTTGGCATGGTGCTTGCGGTGAACAGCCGCCCATTCCTTGGTGACCTGACCGGTGGTCAGCCACAGCCAGAAACGGAAAAAGTGGGAAGCGATAGGGTGCAGATCCAGCGAACGGTGCGCCTGATGACGGTGCAGAAAGATGGTGACGCTGATCATGGTCACGTGGGTCAGAGCCAGAGCAAACAAGACAATTTGCCACCAGGCCAATTGCCAGGTGCCGTGAGCAAGCCAGTCGATTGCAGCGTTCAGCACAGCCCAGTCAGGTAAAAACATAAGGGTAAGTTCTCTCAACGAGTTTGATAAATGTCGCAAAGCCTCAGCGGCCCGCGACAGTTCGGCATTTTAGGGCTTTCCGACGAAATTGGGGAATGAAAATCCAACTGACGCTAAAAAACATCAAAATGCCGTCATCGTTTACCTTTTAACCCACGCGGCCGCAAAAAATCCATCGGTACCGTGGCGATGGGGCCACAGCCGCAGGTAGCGCGAACCCGAATCACCGCCACTGCAAAGCCCCTGTGCGTCTGGCACCCTCAGCTGACCCAGCAGATCTGCGATGTCCAGCGCCTCAAAACCCTCATTCGCCGCCGTGAAGGCCTGGGCGATAGCCTCGTTCTCTTCGGGCAACACACTGCAGGTGGCGTAGACCAACCTGCCTCCGGACTTGAGCAACCTGGCTGCGCTTTGCAAAATGGCGGCCTGCTTCACCGCCATTTCCTGCACGCCTTGCATGCTTTGGCGCCACTTCAAATCGGGATTGCGGCGTAGCGTTCCCAGCCCGGTGCAGGGTGCATCCACCAGAACGCGGTCTATCTTGCCCGCCAAACGCTTGATGCGGTCGTCGCGCTCGTGGGCAATGGCTGCCGGATGCACGTTGGACAGTCCACTGCGTGCCAGCCGCGGCTTCAGAGCTTCAAGCCGGTGCGCGGAGGTATCGAAGGCATACAAGCGACCCGTACTGCGCATGGAGGCCGCGATCGCCAGCGTCTTGCCCCCGGCACCTGCGCAAAAATCCACCACCATCTCGCCGCGCTTGGCATCAAGCAGCAGGGCCAGGAGCTGTGACCCTTCATCCTGAACTTCGACAGCGCCACGGGTGAAGACATCAAATTTGTTCAATGTGGGCTTGCCATCGATGCGCAGACCCCAGGGCGAATAGGGCGTGGGTTGAGACGGCACACCCAGTTTGGCTAACTCCTTTTGAACGTCCGCACGCTTTTCCTTGAAATCGTTCACACGCAAATCAAGGCCCGCACCCGCCTCCAGGCTGGCCACCAGCGGCCAAAATTCAGCGCCCAACTGCGCCTTCAAGGGCTCCACCAGCCACTCGGGCAGGTTGTGTCGGTGACGCTCCATCAGGTCGGCCACCTGCACCTGGTCGCACTGATCCAGCCAGCGTTTTTCTTGGTCGGTCAGGGCACTCTTCAAAAAATCACGCGGACCATGAAAACCCAGGATGGCCAAACGACGCTCTTTGGGACCACTGCCGCTGGGCGCCAGATGGTCAAACAGCAGTTTTTTGCGCAGAACGGTGTACACGGTTTCTGCCAGGGTGGCCCGTTCGCGCGGGCCCAGATTGCGGTGCTCGCGGAAAAAACGGGAAACGATGCCATCGGCAGGATGGTCAAATTTGAGGGTGAGCCTGACCAGTTCGGCGCAGGCATCGAGCAGGGCTTTAGGATGCATACTTGGATTGTCCCATGCGCACCCCAGACCCAGGCCAGCTGACTTTTGAGAGGTTCCTCATGAATGTGAACAAAAGCGTGACCGACAACGACCTGCCGCCCCTGGCGCAAACACCCACCGGTCTCTACCGCCATTACAAGGGCGGTCTTTACGAAGTTCTAGGTACTGTCCGCCACAGCGAAACATTGGAGCCCCTCACGCTGTACCAGGCCTTGTACGGCGAAAAAGGCTTGTGGGTACGACCAACGTTGATGTTCAACGACGTGGTCACGATCGACGGCACCAGTCAGCCCCGATTC
>JBEEJZ010000225.1:0-3254 GCA_041168905.1 Pseudomonadota bacterium
CCGCATCGCTGGTCGCCGCTTCCAAGGACCAGCCCGAGTTGCCGTACTGGGTGGCCGAAGACTTTTTGCGTGCCGTGGTGGTGACCCTGCTCGCTTGGGCCTGGCACAAGATCGAGGCAGCAACCCCGTCTATCGCGGTGCCTGCGCGATGGAGTGTTCCCGCCAGCGCGTTGCGCCACTGGGTGCTGCCGGAGTTTGCGATGCGCGTGGGTATCATCCAGGCCCGCCTCCCGTAGGCTTTTGAACAGTTACCTCGCACGGTATGCCTCCCAAGCCCGAGAACCCTTTTGTCAACAAGATAAATACCCGTTATCTGGAAACCCTGCTGGGCTACAACGCACGGCGGGCTGCCCTGAGCATCATTGGGGTGTTTCTGGAGCGTCTGGCTGTGTATGACCTGCGGCCGGTGGATTTTTCGGTGCTGTCGCTGGTCACCCACAATCCGGGCATCACCTCGCGCCAGTTGTGCAGTGCGCTGGGCATCCTCGCACCCAATATGGTGGGAATGCTCAATGCTTTGGAAAGGCGGGGCCTGATTACCCGCCTGCCCCATCCCCACGATGGCCGGGCCATGGGCTTGCACTTGACGGAAGCTGGTCAGACCATGATGCGCGCCGCCGAAAAAACGGCCGCCAAACTGGAGGTGGACAGCACACCCAAACTCACCGCAGACGAGCGGAAGACCCTGATCGGATTGCTGAAAAAAATCTACAAATAGGCCAGAGGCACCAGTGCCAGTGCTGTGTGCTTACAGCTGTGTGGGCACTTGTGCGTGGTCCAGATCGGGCCGGTGAGCCGGGTCCACATGGGTCATCAGGTTGAGCACCCGGTGGCGCTGTAGCACCGCTTGGCGGGCCGCGACCGCAATGTTGTGTCCGGCTTCGACCGTGATGTTGGCATCCACCTCAATGTGGGCATCCACCACAATCATGTCGCCCATCTTGCGGGTGCGAATGTCGTGCACGCCGGCCACACCGGGGGTGGACACCAGGGTTTGGCGGATCGCTTGTACCTCTTCTTCGTCCACAGCGCGGTCCATCAGATCGTGCAGCGCATCCCAGCCAAAGCTCCAGCCCATCTTGCCCACCATAAAGCCCACTATCAACGCGGCAATGGGGTCCAGAAGCGGATAGCCGGCCATGTTGCCAACCAGGCCAATGCTCACCACCAAGGACGATGCAGCGTCAGACCGGGCATGCCAGGCGTTGGCCACCAGCATGCTGGACTTGACCGCCTTGGCCACGCGCAGCATGTAACGAAACAACAGCTCTTTGGACACGATGGCCGCCAGCGCCACCCACAAGGCGGTCGCGTGGGCGGTGGCAATGGTGTCTGGCGTCTGCAGCTTTACAAAGGCCGACCAGACCATGCCCAAGCCCACGGCCAGCAGGATGACACCCAAGGCGAGGGACGCCGCCGTTTCGAACCGGTAGTGCCCATAGGGGTGGTCGGTGTCGGCATCTTTTTGGCCGTGGTGGCCCGCGAACAGCACGACGAAGTCAGCCACCAGATCGGAGAGCGAGTGAATGCCATCGGCAATCAAGCCCTGTGATTTGGCCAGTACGCCCACCACGATTTGCGTGGTGGATAGCACCACATTCACCCCAACGCTGACCCATGTGCTGCGTGATGCGGCGGCAGAGCGCTCCTCCGGTGTGTGCGAGCTGTGTTCAGAGGCGTCGTCCAGGTCAGTGAAATTCATGGAAAGTGACAGAGGTAAATAGGCCGCAATCGTAGGGGCTTCGACTTAACGGCGTCTTAGGACAGGTGTTTGCCCGCAATGCCAGCCAGTTCAAACATGGTGACCTGTGGCTTGCCAAACACCGCCAGCAGCTTGGCATCGGCATTGATGCTGCGCTTGTCTTTCGCATCTTGCAGGTTGTTGGCCTTGATGTAGTCCCACAGCTTTTTCATCACCTGGGGACGAGCCACCAACTCAGCGCCAATCACGGCGGCCAATGCGGCACTGGGCGTTTTGCCGGAGGCTGCGGTGGTTTTGCGCGGTGCTTTGGGTTTGGCCACTTTGGTTGCGGCGGCTTTGCTGGTCGCGGCCTTCTTTGCAGGTGCTTTTTTGGCTGCGGCCCCCGTGGTACTTGCGCGACCAGCTATTGATTTTGTAGCACTGGGCTTGCTTGCGCTTGTCTTGACAGCCGTCTTGCGTGGCGGGAATTTGCTGGGCGCGAACTCAAAGTTCACCTTGCCTGCTTCCGCATCCCAGGCCAGCATGGCCTTGAATGCACGGCGCGTGCGCATGGATACAAATTTGTCCAGCAAGTCGGTTTTGCCGGTCTCCAGCAGCTTGTGCATTTGCGTGCGTTCGATCGGTTGCTGCAAGATGATCTGGCCGGTTTTGAAGTCGCAACTCGGGGTCGGCTGGGCGGTGGTGGGCACCGACTTGTCGCACACGTAGTTCTTGCCGTGCTCGAAGACAGATCCGCCGCACTTGGGACATGCGCCCAACGACTCTTGCGCCGAGAAGTCGATGATCTCGCCACTCTCTTCGCCGGCCTTGTCGTCGCCAAAGTCAAATTCCAGCTTGTAGTTTTTGGTTTCGTCGTCGAACTTGATCACCATTTCGGCGACAAATGGCCAACCCGCTTTCGATCGGAAACCGTCCAGCGGGCCAATGTGCTTGTCACGCAGGAACTGCTCCACCTCGGCCTGCTCAAAGGTGCGGCCAGCGGGCGACTTGCCAAATGAGAAGCCGCAGCCCTCCTCGGAGCCAGTCTTGCCGGTGCAGGTGTAGCGGCGGTAGTTTTCTTTCACGATGCCACCGCAGTTGGGGCAAGGTGCGGCCAGCGTGGCGTAGTCGCCGGGGATGGTGTCGCGGTCGTATTCCTTGGCCTTCTTGACCATGCGCTCGGTCATGGAAGCAATTTCGGCCATGAACGCTTGACGGCTCATCTTGCCTTGCTCCATTTGGGCCAGTTTGTATTCCCACTCACCCGTCAATTCGGCCTTGGTCAACTCTTGTACATCCAGGCCGCGCAACAGCGTCATCAGCTGGAACGACTTGGCGGTGGGGATCAGTTCACGGCCTTCGCGCAGCATGTATTTCTCGGCAATCAATCCTTCGATGATGCTGCTGCGCGTGGCAGGCGTGCCCAGCCCTTTTTCTTGCATGGCCTCGCGCAACTCGTCGTCTTCTACCGTCTTGCCCGCGCCTTCCATGGCGCCCAGCAGGGTGGCTTCAGAGTAACGTGCGGGCGGGCGTGTTTTGAGGCCCCTGGTTTCCACGTTGCCGGTTTTGACCT
>JBEEJZ010000226.1:0-3280 GCA_041168905.1 Pseudomonadota bacterium
GATCGCCTTGGACACGAGGTAGGCTGCGCCGCCCACGGCCATCAGGTAAGCGCTCTTGTGTTTCTTGATCGCCTCGATGGCGACCGGGCCGCGCTCGGCCTTGCCCACCATGCTGATCAGGCCGGTTTGCGCCAGCATCATTTCGGTAAAGCCGTCCATGCGGGTCGCGGTGGTGGGGCCTGCAGGACCGACAGCTTCGCCAGCCACAGGGTCCACGGGGCCGACGTAGTAGATGACGCGGTTGGTGAAGTCCACGGGCAGTTTCTCGCCCTTGGCCAGCATTTGCTGGATGCGCTTGTGGGCTGCGTCGCGGCCAGTGAGCATCTTGCCGTTGAGCAGCAGCGTCTGGCCGGGTGTCCAACTTGCCACTTCGGCGGGTGTCAGGGTGTTGAGGTCGACCTTTTTGCTTTTTACGTAGTCAGGGGTCCAGGCTACATCGGGCCAGGTGTCCAGCGAGGGCGGTGTCAGGTACACCGGGCCACTGCCGTCCATCACAAAGTGCGCGTGGCGTGTGGCGGCACAGTTCGGGATCATGGCAATGGGCTTGCTGGCAGCGTGCGTGGGGTACATCTTGATCTTGACGTCCAGCACCGTGGTGAGGCCGCCCAGGCCCTGGGCACCAATACCCAGCGCGTTGACCTTTTCAAACAGTTCAAGGCGCAGTTTTTCGATATTGTCCAGCGCGGCACCACTGGCCTGCTTGGCCTGCAACTCGTACATGTCCAAGTCGTCCATCAGGCTTTCCTTGGCCATCAGCGCGGCCTTTTCGGCTGTGCCGCCGATGCCGATGCCCAGCATGCCCGGGGGGCACCAGCCGGCGCCCATGGTGGGCACGGTTTTCAGCACCCAATCTACCACCGAGTCACCGGGGTTGAGCATATACATCTTGGACTTGTTCTCAGAGCCACCACCTTTGGCGGCCACAGTCACTTCCACGGTGTTGCCGGGGACAATTTCAGTGAAGATCACGGCTGGCGTGTTGTCCTTGGTGTTCTTGCGCAGGAACTCGGGGTCGGCCACCACGCTGGCGCGCAGGGTGTTATCGGGGTGGTTGTAGCCCTGGCGCACGCCTTCGTTGATGGCGTCGTCGAGAGACCCTGTGAAGCCTTCCCAGCGCACGTCCATGCCGACTTTCAGGAACACGTTCACAATGCCAGTGTCCTGGCAGATGGGGCGGTGTCCGGTGGCGCTCATCTTGCTGTTGGTCAGAATTTGCGCAATCGCGTCTTTAGCTGCCGGGCTTTGTTCGCGCTCGTAGGCGCGAGCCAGGTGGGCAATGTAGTCGGCCGGGTGGTAGTAGCTGATGTACTGCAGCGCGGCAGAAACAGATTCGATCAGGTCGGTCTGGCGGATGAATACGGGTGTGGTGGATGTCATGGGATAGTGGGTGCTAGGGTTAACCAATGGAGTTTAGCCAATTGCCCCAACGGTCACCTGACAGTGCGCCGTAAGCAGGGCATAAGTCAGTGAGTTGTAAGTGCTTGGCACCAACATCCGGCCAGTTTTGTAAACCGAGGAGACACTTCTAATGACCGCAACCACTGTCGGCGAAACAGCCGCATCTGAAGCCCGCATCTACTTGCCTAGCGCGGACTTTGTCAAAAACGCCGCCATTCCGAGCATGGCCGCCTACGACGCGCTGTGCAAAGAAGCCGAAACCGATTACCAAGGTTTCTGGGGCCGTTTGGCCAAGGAACTTCTAAGCTGGAAAGTGCCCTTCACCCAAGTGCTAGACGAAAGCAATGCGCCTTTCTTCAAGTGGTTTGCCGATGGCAAGCTCAATGCGTCCTACAACTGCCTGGATCGCAATGTCGAAAAAGGCCTGGGCGACAAGACTGCCATCATCTTCGAAGCCGACGGCGGCGAAGTCACCAAGATCAACTACAAAGACCTGCTGGCCAAAACCAGCCAGATCGCCAACGGTCTGCGTTCTTTGGGCATTAAAAAGGGTGACCGCGTGGTCATCTACATCTCCATGTCCATCGACGGCGTGGCCGCCATGCAGGCCTGCGCCCGTATCGGTGCGACCCATTCTGTGGTGTTCGGCGGCTTCTCGGCCCAATCTTTGCGTGACCGCATTGAAGACACCGGCGCAGTGGCCATCATCACCGCAGACCACCAGGTGCGCGGCGGTAAGCAATTGCCCCTGAAATCCATCGTGGACGAAGCCCTGACTTTGGGTGGCTGTGATTCCGTCAAGAGCGTGCTGGTCGTCAAGCGCAGTGGTTCCGACATCGCCATGACCGCCGGGCGTGACAAATGGATGAACGACGTGACTGCAGGCCAGTCCACCACCTGCGAGCCAGAGTGGGTTGAAGCCGAGCATCCCCTGTTCTTGCTGTACACCTCCGGCTCCACTGGCAAGCCCAAGGGCGTGCAGCACTCCACCGGTGG
This sequence comes from Pseudomonadota bacterium, assembly GCA_041168905.1. Taxonomy (GTDB): domain Bacteria; phylum Pseudomonadota; class Gammaproteobacteria; order Burkholderiales; family Burkholderiaceae_C; genus JBEEJZ01. The sequence goes on from JBEEJZ010000226.1 coordinate 2,395, forward strand.
CTACCTGCTGCACGCAGCGCTGACCACCAAGTGGACGTTTGACCTCAAGCAAGATGACGTGTTCTGGTGCACGGCCGACATCGGCTGGGTCACAGGCCACACCTACATCACCTACGGCCCCTTGGCCCTGGGCGGCACCGAAATCGTGTTCGAAGGTGTGCCCACTTACCCCGACGCTGGCCGCTTCTGGAAGATGATCCAGGACCACAAAGTCTCGATCTTCTACACCGCACCTACAGCGATTCGCTCGCTGATCAAGGCCGCTGAAGCCAATGATGCAGTGCACCCCAAGAGCTACAACCTGTCGAGCCTGCGCCTGTTGGGTTCGGTCGGCGAGCCGATCAACCCCGCCGCATGGGAGTGGTACTACGAGCACGTGGGCGGCAGCCGTTGCCCCATCGTGGACACTTTCTGGCAGACCGAAACCGGTGGCCACATGATCACCCCGCTGCCCGGCGTGACCCCCATGGTGCCCGGTTCTTGCACACTGCCTTTCCCCGGCATTCAGGCGGCCATCGTGAGCGAAACCGGCGAAGACATGCCCAATGGCCAAGGCGGTATCCTGGTCGTCAAGCGCCCATGGCCTTCCATGATCCGCAACATCTGGGGCGACCCCGAGCGCTTCAAGAAGAGCTACTACCCCGAAGACTTCAAGGGCAAGTACTACCTGGCTGGCGACGGCGCGATCCGTGACGAAAAAACCGGCTACTTCACCATCACCGGCCGCATCGACGACGTGCTGAACGTTTCGGGTCACCGCATGGGCACGATGGAAATCGAATCGGCCCTGGTCAGCTGCACCGAACTGGTGGCCGAAGCCGCCGTGGTGGGCCGTCCTGACGACACCACCGGTGAAGCGATTTGCGCTTTCGTGGTGCTCAAGCGC
>JBEEJZ010000227.1:0-3912 GCA_041168905.1 Pseudomonadota bacterium
ATCGTGGCCGAAATCGGCGCCAAGGGACCTGGCGACATGGGCAAGGTCATGGGAGTGGTCAAAACACGCCTGGCCGGCAAAGCGGAAATGAGCCAGGTGTCTACCGCCGTCAAGGCAGCCCTGGCTGGCTAAATTCAAGCCCGGATGATCAGCGCGCTGCCCGCCACGGCTACGGCAGCCCCCCACCAGGCACCTGCAGCCGGCCGACGCCGGTAAACGCCCCACAACAAAGGCAACAGCAGCACTGGTGTCACCGACGAAAAAATGCCCACCAGATTGGCCTGACCGGTCTTGAGGGCTTGCAGGATCAGCGTCATGCCCATCGCCATGGCCACCACTGCGCTAGCCAGCGTGTTGAGTGCCACGCGCCAGTTCAGGGGCTGCTGCAGGCGCGACAGACCTAAACCGGACCACAGCAGGAGCACATGTGCCCCGTAGCTGGCGCTGGTCCGCACGGCCGAGGCCGCCACGGCATCGATACCGGTGGCCATCAAAGGTTTGATCATCAGGGTGGCCACCGACTGGCCCAGCGCCGCCACCAGCCCCAAAGCCAGTCCTGCACGCAGACTGCCACGGGTGTGCTCCCAAGCATGGGCTTCGTCTTCGCGCCGCCCCCACGCGATAGCCACCATCACCCCGGCCACCAGCAGCACGCTGCCCAGCAGACTCCAACCCCACAGGGTCTCCCCCAGAAAGATCCAGGCCAGAGCGACTGAAAACACCGCGTGAGTGGCGAACAAAACGCCGGATCGACGTGGCCCCAGGCGGTTCATGCAGGCAAACAGGGCTGTGTCACCCACAAAAATTCCCACCAGGCCGGACAAGAAAAGCCACAGCACGCTGGACACGTCAAGCGTGCGCCACTGTCCGCTCCACAAGGCACCTGCCCACAGCAGCACCAGGGCAAACAAAAGCCGCCAACGTGTGAAGGCAAACGCCCCCATGTGGCTGGAGGCCGCCGCCGAAAACAGGCTCCCCGCCGCCCAGCAGGCTGCGGCAAGCAGCGCCAGCCACTCAGCACGCATCGACGCGCCGCTGCAGAACAGGAGGCATCAACTGCCCGCCACCTTCATCTTGTTGATAAGGATGGAGCCGACCGTTTTGGCACCATAGTTGTAGGTATCAGCGCCGACCGCCTCGATGCCCTTGAGCATGGCTTTCATGTTGCCGGCAATGGTGATTTCATGCACCGGAAAAGCGATCTGGCCGTTCTCCACCCAAAAGCCACTGGCCCCACGCGAGTAGTCGCCAGTGACGTAATTCACACCGCTGCCCATCAGTTCGGTCACAAACAGGCCTGTGCCCAGCTTGCGCAGCATGGCGTCCAGGTCATCGCCAGGGCGGGTACGGCGGGAAGTCAGCACCAGATTGTGCGAACCGCCTGCGTTGCCGGTGGTTTTCATGCCCAGCTTGCGGGCGGAATAGCTGCTCAAAAAGTAGCCCTGAACGCGGCCGGTCTCCACCACCTGGCGAGCTTGGACACGCACACCCTCTTCGTCAAATGGCGAGCTGCCCTTGCCACCGCGCACAAACGGGTCTTCCTGAATGTCGATGTGCTTCGGCAGCACCTGTTTGCCCAATGAGTCCAACAAGAACGAACTCTTGCGGTACAAGGCACCGCCGCTGATCGCCTGTACAAACGCACCCAGCAAGCCAGCAGCCAAGGGGGATTCAAACAACACCGGGCACTCGGTGGTGGCGATCTTGCGCGAGCCCAGTCGACTCAAGGCCCGTTGTGCGGCGTAAACGCCTATGGCCTGCGGGCTGGCCAGATCGGCGGCATTGCGCATGGAGCTGTACCAGGCGTCGCGCTGCATGTCCTGTTTCTTGCCGGGCAAGGAGGCAATGGGCGACACGGACATGGAGTGGCGCGAACTGGCATAACCACCCCGAAAGCCATGGGTGTGGGCACTGAAGAAGTGAGACTGCTGAGCCGAGACACCAGCGCCTTCGCTGTTAGTGATGCGCTTGCTCGTGCCCAGCGCCGCTGCCTCGCAAGCCAGGGCCAGCTGTGCCGCCCCCTCACTGTCGATGGCCCAGGGGTAAAACAGGTCCAGATCCGTGCGTTGCTCTGCGACAGTGGCCACCTCATCGGGATCGGGCAGGCCCGCCATGGGGTCTTCGGCCGTGAAGCGGGCAATGTCAAAAGCGGCCTGCACCGTTTGCTCAATGGCCGCCCTGGAAAAGTCAGAGGTACTGGCATTGCCGCGGCGCTGGCCGAGGTACACCGTTACCCCCAGCGACTTGTCTCGATTGCGTTCCACGGTCTCCAGCTCGCCTTTGCGTACTGACACGCTCAGACCGCAGCCTTCCGAGGCTTCGGCCCCCGCATTGGTGGCACCCAGCGTTTTGGCGTGATCCAGGGCGGTATCCACCAGATCTTCAAAAAAAGCGCGGCTGTAACTGAATCCGTTTTCGGGCTGGTTTTCAGTCTGATGAGCGACTGCTGGGGCGGGAGGGTTCTTCATGGCGGGCTATGATACTTGGCTACATGGCGTCGCCTGTTGACGCTCACCCATTTCCCCACCATGTCACGAAAACCAAAAAAAGGCTACTTTGTCCGGGGCCAGTTTGTCGCAGAAGGCAGCGAGCTCGATCTGGAACTCAAGCGCGAGCTCAAGGGCTCGGATGAACCCAGCCGCACCGAGCTCAAGCACGAAAGCACCGAACTGCAAAAACTGGGCGAGGACCTGCTCACGCTGCGCGCAGACCTGCTGGCACGCCTGAATCTGTCCGACAAGTTCATGGATGCGATTGCGGATGCCAAGCGCATCACCAATTTCGAAGGGCGGCGCCGGCAGATGCAGTTCATCGGCAAGCTCATGCGCCAGCTCGACGAAGACACCCGTCAGGCCGCCCGCGACGCGCTACAGGAGCAACGCATGCCATCCGCCCGCGAGACGCTGGTGCTGCATCAGGCTGAACAGTGGCGTGACAAGCTGATCGCGCATGAAGAAGCACTCCAGCTGTGGATGAATGAGTTTCCCCAAACCGACAGCCAGCAGCTACGCGCCTTGATACGGCAGGTTCGTAAAGACGCGGTGCCTGAAAAACCCGGCATGGCTCCGCGCCACGGCCGCGCCTACCGCGACCTGTTTCAGCTGATTCGTGGCGAGATGACATCGGCCGATGATGTCCCGCCCCCCGAAGACGACGCCACCTACACGGAGCGACCATGACCACGATCCGTTCATCCCTCCCCCCGCCCGAGCCGGTGCGCATCGGCATCGTGTCCATCAGCGATCGCGCCTCCACCGGCGTGTATGAAGACAAGGGATTGCCCGCGTTGCAAGACTGGCTGACGCGCGCACTGCACAACCCCATAACGTTTGACGCACGATTGATCCCCGATGAACAGGACCGCATCAGTACGACCCTGATCGAGCTGGTGGACGCCGGCTGCAGCCTGGTGCTGACCACGGGTGGCACGGGGCCCGCATTGAGGGATGTGACCCCGGAGGCCACACTGGCCGTGGCCCACAAGGAAATGCCTGGTTTTGGCGAACAAATGCGCCAGATCAGCCTGCAATTTGTGCCGACGGCGATTCTGTCGCGCCAGGTGGCCGTCATCCGAGACCAAAGCCTGATCATCAACCTGCCCGGTCAGCCCAAGGCCATTGCCGAAACACTGGAAGGCCTGAAGTCGCCTGAGGGCAAACAACTGGTGGCGGGCATATTTGCGGCCGTGCCGTATTGCATCGACCTCATCGGCGGCCCCTATCTGGAAAGCCGGACCTCGGTCTGTGCGGCATTTCGCCCCAAAATAGCCGCGCGTCCCGTACGCCCCGATTGATTCGGGGTTCAGTCCAGACCGTGTAAGCGCTTCAGGCTTGAGGCGGCAAGTCCGCCAGCAGCCGTATGGCCGCATCGAAATCCAGCCGGCTCATGGCCTGCTCCAGACTGGCCATGTCC
>JBEEJZ010000228.1:0-4314 GCA_041168905.1 Pseudomonadota bacterium
TGCTGCTATTCAGACTGGGGGAAGCGTCAGGGTCCAACCGCCGGGAGTTGTTTGGCATCAATGTATTCAAGGTGCGGGAAATCATGGTGATGCCGCCGGTGACCGCGATGGCGAATGCACCGGCTCACGTGATGGGTGTGGCCAATATTCGAGGTCAGATCATTCCCGTGATCAACCTGCCCGCTGTGGTGGGTTGCACCCCCAGAAACGGGCACACGATCCTGCTGGTGACCGAGTTCGCCCGTACAACCCAGGCCTTTGCGGTGGAGGAAGTCGACGAGATCGTGCGCCTTGAGTGGAATCAGGTGTTGTCTGCCGAAGGCAACGGTGGTGGCCTGGTCACCAGCATTGCGCGGCTGGACGGCAATGTAGAAAACACGCGCCTGGCCCAGGTACTTGATGTTGAACAGATCCTGCGTGACGTCATGCCTGGCAACGAACCAGACCTGAAGGCGGGCTCCCTCGGGGCGCCCATGCATCTCGCCCCTGGGGCGGTGATTATGGCGGCGGACGACTCCCCCATGGCCCGCATGCTGATAGAAAAGGGACTCAGCGCCATGGGTTTGCCCTACATCATGACCAAGACCGGCAGGGAAGCCTGGGACAAACTTAACGCGCTGGCCGCCCAGGCTGTGGCAGAAGGCAAGACACTCAAGGACAAGGTCGCCCTCATGTTGACCGACCTGGAAATGCCCGAAATGGACGGATTCACTCTGACCCGCAACATCAAGCAGGATCGCCGGATGAGCGACATCCCCGTCATCATCCACTCCTCTCTAACGGGCACGACCAATGAAAGTCATGTGAAAAGCGTAGGGGCAGACGCCTATATTGCCAAGTTCGACGCCCACGAACTGTCCGACGCGATCCGCGACGTGCTGGGTCGCCCACGCGTTTGATGTGTGTTTGACCTGGTTGATCTGCTTGTAGACACTGCCTAAAATTCCGCCAACAGCAGGAGTTTCCCATGGTGATGAACACTCAATCCGTTTCGACATCGAACGCCGCTCAGCGTACCGCCCCAGCGCCACGTGCCGAGGCGGTGAAGACCTCGGAGACGGCGCAGCTTGCGCGCACAGCGTCTGAAAAACAGGCCCCGGAAAGCGCTCCATCCAAACCTGTCATCAACGCCCAAGGACAGACCACGGGACGCTTGCTCAACGTCAAGGCCTGAACAGGGTTCCTGTGACCGTTGTCCAACCAACGGCGTTTGCAGTCTCACGATGATCAGCGGCGTCACCGGATCGGTTTCTTTAGGCGCCATGGGGTACAGCGGCGCCAGTTCCCCCGGCGTCAGTGCTGTGAGCGCGAGCGAATTGGCGAACGCCAGGCGTGCGGCCGACACGGCTGAGGCGAAAGCCCGTGCGCTGCGCCGGGAAGCGACACAAGCGCAGCGGGATGCTGACGACCAGCGCAGGGACAGTGATGCCCTGGAAACAAAAAAACAGAACGACGAACAGAGCAGCCTTGCTTATCAGCTCAACGTCAGGCGCTACGGCGGAATGCAACAAACAGGCCGCCTTCTCAACACCATCGCGTGACCCCTTATTGCAACGTGGTCTTCAACCCCTCAGGCAGTGCCACCGGCAGAACATCGATCCCCTCCTCCATCAGATCCACCGCTTCCTGAACACTGGCTTGGCCGCGTATGGATCGCTCGGGCGCTTCGCCGTAATGCATTTTTCGCGCCTCCGCTGCAAATTCGGCACCAACATCCTCTGTGTTGGCCAACAATCGACGAGCCGCAGATATCCATGCCGCCTGCAACTGGGCTGAGGCGCCTTGCTCACTGGGCGCAGGCGACGCCCTGTCTGGGGCTGGGCAGGATGTTGCCTGGGTTTGCACGGGCGGCTCGGGGAGACGTCCTCGGCCCAAATTGAGCCGTGGCGCACTCAAGCGCTTATGAACATCAGCCTGACCGCACACCGGGCAGGTGATCAAAGAGCGAGCCAACTGGGAAGAAAAATCCTGCTCCGAGCCGAACCAGCCTTCAAAAACGTGGCCTTCACAACACGCCAGATCGAGTACTTTCATGAACGGTCGATCCCATGCTCCGCATCAAAGGATGTCAGCCCTGGACTCTTTGCCAATTCAAGTCCCAGCCACCTGCCACCAGGTTCTGTAGCCAAAGGGCACCGGCCAAGGTTTTTGCATCGGTCACATCGCCTGAGCGACACCACTGCAAAAGCTGGTCGACTGTGGCTGTGAACACCTCCAGAAACTCGCCCCGGTCCAAGGTCTGCTGACCCAACTGCAAGTCTTTGGCAAACCAGATATCGATGAATTCTGTGGAGTAGGCAATCACAGGATGCATCTGCCCGGCACGAGCCCAAAGAGCCGCGGAATAACCCGTTTCCTCCCGCAATTCACGCTGTGCACAAGCCAGAACATCTTCACCCGGATCCAACTTGCCAGCCGGAAACTCGATCATCACACGCCCAACGGGGTAACGAAACTGCCGCTCCAACACCACGCGGAGCTGCCCATCGGGAGACTCTATCAATGGAATGATCATCACCGCGCCTGGGTGAACAATGTATTCACGGCTTGCCGTGTCACCATCAGGTAGCGCAACCGTATCCCGGTACACCTGCAGAAAATGACCACTGTGCACTTTCTGAGTGCTCAGCTGTCGCTCCACCAAGTGTTCGTCTGCCATGATGGGCTTAATCGCTACGACGACGCAAGAGGTATCGGTAGGTAAAACCAGGAAATGCGAAGGTCAGGAACAGGGTGCCCGTAATGGCATAGAACTCCCAACCCTGAGGGCTGCGCTGGCCTATGCTCTGCTCGACCACAAGCCCGACCGCGCCAACCAAGAAATACAGAAGCACAAGCTCCATCAAGCGTATGAAAAACGACTTGGGTCGCCTCAAGGCAATCAGACCTAAACACTTCTCGGACAGAAAAGGCAGGTTTGCACACAGCAAGCCCACAATAAGCACCCACCAAGAAGCCACCGATTGCGTCACTCAAGTATCAATCAGGGATGGAAGACAGGCCTTGTACCCATTCAGCCGCCAGTGAACTGGGCAACTGCGCTCGAGCAAAGTGCCATCAGGCCACCGGGCACCAGTCCAAGCAGCATCACCATGGCACCGTTGAGCGAAAGGACGACCCGTACGTCGGAGGGGGCTGCAATGGCGTCGGTCTGGACCGGAGCGTCAAAGTACATCACCTTCACGACGCGCAGGTAGTAGAAGGCACCAATCAGAGACATCATCACGGCAAACACGGCCAATCCCATGTGCAAGCTCTCACCAGACGCGATCAATGCCTGCAAAACAGACAGCTTGGCATAGAAGCCCACCATGGGGGGAACGCCGCCGAGAGAGAACATGCAGATCGCCATCACTGCCGCATACAGTGGACTGCGCTGATTCAATCCTGCCAGGTCAGAAATCTCTTCACTCTCGAAACCACGACGTGACAGGAGAATGATGACACCGAAGGAAGCCAGCGTTGTGAGCACATAGGTGACGACATAGAACATGGCAGAACCATAAGCGTCTGCCGACGAAAGCGTGTTGCCCTGCAATATTCCAGACATCAGGCCCAACAGCACAAAACCCATCTGCGAGATGGTGGAGAAAGCCAGCATCCGCTTGAGGTTGGTTTGCGCCACAGCGGCCATATTGCCAACCAGCAGTGAGCCCACCGCCAGCACCATCAACATCTGCTGCCAGTCCATGGCCAGGGGCAACATGCCTTCCACCAGCAAACGCATCACGATGGCAAAAGCGGCCAACTTGGGTGCACCACCGATCATCAGCGTCACTGCGGTAGGGGCACCCTGGTAAACGTCCGGGATCCACATGTGAAACGGTACCGCACCCAACTTGAACGCCAGGCCAGCAACAACAAACACCAAACCGAACACCAGCACCTGATGATTGACCTGGCCACCGGCAATGGCCTTGGCAACCTCATTGATGTCCAGAGTACCGGTTGCACCGTACATCATCGACAGGCCATACAGCAGGAAACCAGAGGCCAATGCACCCAGCACAAAGTACTTCATGGCGGCTTCGGTCGCCGTTGCATCGTCACGGCGCAAAGCAACCAGGGCATAACTCGAAAGAGTCAGGAGCTCCAGGCCCATGTAGATCACGAGGAAGTTGTTACCCGAGATCATGATGAACATACCGAGCAAAGCAAACATGCTCAAACTGAACATCTCACCACCGCGCATCATGTCGCGCTCTGCCGCGTAGGGACGCGCATAAACGAGGGTCACCATCACTGCAATCGTGGCAAAGAACTTCAGCCAGTTACCCATCACATCGCTGACGATCATATTGCCAAAGCCATGTG
>JBEEJZ010000229.1:0-3864 GCA_041168905.1 Pseudomonadota bacterium
GAGGCACTCGTAGGCGCCATGCAGCAGGCCCGGCGCCATGGTCCAGCCGTGATTGGCAGCACTGAGCATTTCGTAAAGCACCGCCTCCAGCACAGCAGGCAAACCCTGGCCACCGTCTTCAGGGGCGCTCGACAACGCTGGCCAGCCGCTTTGCCAGAACGCCTGGTAGGCCTCCTTGTGGCCGGGCGGCATGGTGACGGCGCCGTCTTTCCATTGCGCGCCCACTTCATCACCTTCGCGGTTGAGGGGGGCCACTACCTCGCCCACAAACTTGCCGGCTTCCTCGAGTACCTGCTGCATCAGATCGCCATCCACCTCGGCAAAAGGCGCCAGCGTTTTGAGCTGCGCTGGAGCTTTAAGCACCTCCAGCAAGATGAAGTTCACGTCGGAGGAGGCGGGGCGGTACTGCATGGGTGTGCGGATCTCGGAAGTGTGGGATCGGGCTGGACGTGGTGCCTCAGCGGCAGATGAAGCTGGCGGCGTTCTCGGTGTCGCCGCTGCCTTTGTAATGGGCCACGGTGGGGTAGGCGCACAAGGGGCGAGTGCGCTGGGATGACCAGTTGGCCGGCAGTTCAGCATTGGCACCACCAGCGTTACTGCTTCCTCGGGCGTTGGCGACCACGGCTTGAGGTGCCTGGCCTTGCTCAACCCACTTCACCAAGGCGCTGAGCAAATCAAACTGATCGGTGGCAGGGCCTCCGCTGCAATGGTTCATGCCTGGCACTGGGAAATAGCGCGCGAAATCAGCGGCCCGGCCGGCCTGGGCCTGGTCGAGCCGGCCGTACCACTGGCGGGTGTCTTCCGCAGAAAAAATGGCATCGCTGACGCCGTGGTAGAGCACCATCTTGGCGCCCCGATCACGCAAGGGCTGCAGGTTGGCAGGCTGCTCGTGTCCGGGTGGTGTCATCAGTGCCAGGCCCGACTCGCGGTAGCTGTCATTGGTGGCCTGCAGGAGCGGCCAGCGGGTGTTGATGTTCTCGCTCAAGGGGTCCACACGCCCAGGGGGCACGCTGAACACTGCGCCCACCGCCAAGGGGTCGAGCGCCAGCGAGTTGACGAACTTCCACACGGCCCAGTTGGCTCCAGCGACACCGGTGTCGTAGGGGAAACTGGCGTAAATATTGGCGCCGCTGGCGGTCTTGCCGCCGGCAAATGTGCTGGCAACGACCTGCTTCTGGGCAGAGGTGAGGCAGCTACCGGTGCGGGTGCCTTGACAAGTTGCGACATCGGTATCCAGCTTGAAATTGGCCTGACAGGCCTGGGTGTTCTGGACCATGCCGTCACGCAAGCCATCGAGGGCGTCGCATTTGTCGAGCAGGGCATTTGAGACCGTCTGGCGTTCTTGTGCGGTGAACGCACTGCCCAGATCGGCCAGGGTGCCATTGGGATTCATCGGGTGCTTGACGGTAGCGCCGGGTGTGGCAATGGTCTGCCACTGCTGGGCACCCCATAGCTGGGCGAGCGCCGCATTGGGCAGACGGTAGCCGGGTGCGCCTATCAAATAACCATCGTATTGATCGCCGTAACGCGCCGCCGCCACCATGGCATGCCGTCCACCATTGGAACAGCCACCAATGTAGGAGCGATCTGGCGCCTTCCCATAGGCGACCTGAATCAGCGCCTTGGCCATGGGGGTGAGTTTGCCAACGGCCTGGTAGCCGTAATCCAGTCGCGACTGCGGCTCCATGCCAAAAAACGGGGTTTGCGGGCCACTGTGGCCGGCGTCTGAACTGATCACCGCGAAACCTTGGGCCAGCGCGCCGGTGACGGGGCCGCCACCCAGGGCGCCCTGGGCGGGCACTACCGCACCATCCAGCCCACCGTTGCCCTGGTAGTAGAAACGACCGTTCCAGTTTGAGGGCAGGCGCATCTCAAAGCCGATGGCGTAATCGCGACCGTCGCTGCCCTTGCGCGGATGCATGCGACCCTTGACCAGGCAATGCTCCGCGATGGCCGTCGGGCCCACCTTCAGACTGCCGGCTTGCACCAAGGTGGCAGAGTCCAGGATCGTTTGCTCGAATGTGAAGCGACTGCCGAGTGCATCGCATGCCTTCAAGGTGCCGCTGGTGGCGGCGGCGAGCTGGGCTGTTGGGGCTGGGCCGGTGGGCAGCCCACCGGTGGTGCTGCAGGCGGCCAGGGTGGCGATGCTTGTAAAAACAGTGGCGATGTGGAGGCTGTGCAAGACGGTGGTCATAGGGGCTTTCGACTTAATCTGTGGTTTCCTTGCGTGCCGCACCCAGGTAGGTGTCGATCACACGGGGGTCATGGGCGAGGTCGGCGGCAGCGCCACTCAGGCTGACTTCGCCCATTTCCAGCACATAGCCCTGGTCAGCTACGGCCAGCGCGGCGCGGGCGTTTTGCTCTACCAAGACGATGGTCACGCCGGTCTTGCGCAGGGTTTCGATGATGGAAAAGATCTCTTTCACGATCAGGGGCGCCAGGCCCAGGCTGGGTTCGTCCAGCATCAGGAGCTTGGGGCCGGACATCAGCGAGCGACCCACCGCCAACATCTGGCGCTCGCCGCCAGACAAGGTGCCCGCCAATTGCAGGCGGCGTTCTTTGAGGCGCGGAAACAAGGCGTAGACCTGCTCCAGACCGTCGCGCCAGCCCTTATTGCCCAGGCGCATCTGGCGATACCCGCCCAGCACCAGGTTGTCTTCGACCGGCATGGTGCCAAACAGCTCACGCTTTTCGGGCACCAGGGCGATGCCCATCATCACCCGCTCTTCCAGGGTCAGATCGGTGATGTTCTGGCCATCGAATTCCACTTTGCCGCGGCCTGGCAGGATGCCCATCAGGGTGTTGAGCAGCGTGGACTTGCCGGCGCCATTGGGGCCGATCACGGTGATGACGCTGCTCTTGGCAGCCTCGATATTCAGACCATGCAGGACCTCTGCACGCCCGTAGCCTGCACGCAGGTCGTTGACTTTCAGGAGTGGCTGCATCTTCAGTGTTCCGTTCCGAGGTAAGCGGCGCGCACGGCCGGGCTGGCCTGAATTTCTGCGGGCGTGCCCTGGGTCAGCAGGGTGCCAAATTCCATCACCACCAGGTGATCGCAAACGTCCATCACCAAATCCATGTCGTGTTCGACCAGCAGGATGCTCACGCCTTCGCCCTGCAACTGCCGCAGCACCTGGGCCAGGGCCTGTTTTTCCTTGTGACGCAAGCCGGCCGCAGGTTCGTCCAGCAGCAGCAGGGCGGGGTCGCTGCACAGGGCGCGCGCAATTTCCATCAGCCGTTGCGGGCCCATGGCCAGGTTGCCTGCCTGCTCGTGCAGATAGGCACCCATGCCGATGCGCTCGAGTTGGCGCTGTGCTTCATGAAACAGTTGCTTTTCCTCATCGGCATTGAGGCGGGCCATGGCCGACACCACGCCCTTGTCGCCGCGCAGGTGAGCGCCCAGCGCCACGTTTTCCAGCACCGTCATGTCAGGAATCATCTTCACGTGCTGGAAGGTGCGCGACATGCCGCGTTTGGCAATGTCGCGGGAAGACAGGTTGCTGACGGTTTCGCCCCGGAACGTCACCTCACCACTGGTCAAGCCCAGCACGCCGGTGATCAGGTTGAAAGTGGTGGATTTGCCGGCGCCGTTGGGCCCGATCAAGCCCACGATCTGGCCCGCCGTGATGGAAAAGTTGATGTCGTTGACCGCCACCAGCCCGCCGAACTGCTTGCGGATGTTGGTGGCTTTCAGCACCAGTTCGCCGGCCTTGGGCAGTTCGCGGGTGGGCAAAGGCGGCGCTGAAAGCCAGTCGACCTTGCGCTGCTTCTTGGGCAGGCGCTTGTCAATCGAGGCCCAGATGCCCTCGGGTGCGTACTTGAGGGTGAGCACCAGCAGTACACCAAACACAATCACCTCGTAAC
>JBEEJZ010000230.1:0-3637 GCA_041168905.1 Pseudomonadota bacterium
CTGGACATGGCTTTTGACCAACTCATCAACGACCCCACCGTGCGCGTGATTGTGCTGGCGGGAGACGGCAAACACTTCAGTGCCGGTGCCGACCTGCAGTGGATGCAGCGCGCCAGCACGGCCTCGCAAGAGTGGAACCTGGCGGACGCCCGTCGTTTTGCCGCCATGCTGTACCGCATCGAATCCTGCCCCAAACCCGTGGTGGCCCGCGTCAATGGCGCTGCCCTGGGGGGCGGTGTGGGTCTGGTGTGCGCTTGCGATATCGCCATTGCGGCAGACAACGCCAGCTTTTCAGTCAGCGAGGCCAAGTTTGGCATCTTGCCCGCCGTGATCGGCCCCTATGTGACCAATGCCGTGGGCAAGCGTCAGGCCCGTCGCCTGGCGCTCACCACCACACGCATCGGTGCCGCAGAGGCGCTAGCCATGGGCATGCTGCATCAGGTGACGACTTTGGACGCCCTGGATGCGGCGGTCGATGCCACCGTCAAGGAGCTGCTGGCGGGCAGTCCCAACGCCCAGCGCGAGATCAAGGCCCTGTTTGCGCAGTTGCATGTCGGCCCTGTGACGCCCGAGGCGCGCGAGCTAACGGCCCAAACCATCAGCCGCGTGCGCGGCACCGACGAGGCCCGCGAGGGCTTCGCCGCTTTCCTGGCCAAACGGCCGGCTAACTGGATCCCACAATGAGCGTTATCGACTTGAAAGGCGCGCCGGTGCTGGTGATCGGTGCCGGCATCATGGGCGCAGGCATTGCCCAGGTGGCGGCCCAGGCAGGCCATGCCGTGATGCTGTTCGACATGCGCGAAGGCGCGGCAGCCGACGCCAAGGCCAAGCTGGCCAGCAGTCTGCAGGCGCTAGTGGCCAAAGGCAAACTGACGGCTGAATCTGTGGATCAGGCCTTGTCCCGCATTGAAGCGATCACGTCCCTGGAGTCCGCAGCCCAGGCCGGCCTGATGGTGGAGGCCATTGTCGAAAAGCTCGATGCCAAGCGCGGGCTGTTCAAGCAGCTCGAAGCCATCGTCAGCGCCGACTGCGTGCTGGCTACCAACACGTCGTCGATTTCGGTCACGGCCATCGCCAATGGTCTGCAGCATCCCGGCCGTCTGGTGGGCATGCACTTCTTCAACCCCGTGCCGCTGATGAAGCTGGTGGAGGTGGTGTCGGGTCTGCAAACATCGCCGGCCGTGGCCGAGGCTATTTTCGAGATCAGCAAGGTCTGGGGCAAGGTGCCGGTGCATGCGCGCTCCACGCCGGGCTTCATTGTCAATCGCATTGCCCGGCCGTATTACGCTGAAACCCTGGCCCTGCTGCAAGAGCAGGCATCGACCCCGGCCGTGCTGGACGTGTGTCTGCGCGCGGTCGGTTTCCGCATGGGGCCTTGCGAGCTGATGGACCTGATCGGTCACGATACCAATTTCTCGGTGACGCAGTCGGTGTTTGAAGCCAACTTTTTCGACAAGCGCTTTGTGCCGTCTCTGGTGCAACGCGAACTGGTCGACGGTGGCCTGCTTGGGCGCAAGTCTGGCCGTGGCTTTTACGACTACAGCCCGGGCGCATCGTCGCTTGCCTTGCCTGCATTTGCGCCCGCAGCCGAGCCAGTGGCCTTGCCCACGTATTCAGTGCTGAGCGTGGTCGGCTCCGGTGCATTGGCTGACCGGCTGGCTGGCCAGCTTCAGGCGGCTGGTGCGGTGTTCGAACGCGAGGTGGGTGCCAGCTGGACCGGCCTGAAGGTGGACGGATGCCAGTTGCGCCTGACCGACGGCCGCCCGGCATCACAAGTGGCTGCTCAAGAGGCTGCTCAAGCGGTGGATCATGTGCGCGCACAGGTGGCGGTGTTTGATTTGCCGGTTTCCAAGCAGGCCGGCGCCGCCTTGGCCTGGGCGGCAGCGTCGGGTGCCTCGGCGGCCTGGCAGGCTCAGGTGCCCGTTTGGCTGGGCGTGCTGGGGTTTCAGGCCCATCAAGTTGCCGACACCCCGGCCCTGGTGGTGGCCCGAACTCTGGCCATGCTCATCAACGAAGCGGCTGATGCCGTGCAGCAGGGCGTTTGCTCGCAGCAAGGCGCGGATTCGGCCATGAAGCTGGGCGTGAATTACCCGGCTGGCCCGTTTGAGTGGTTGGCCAGCTGGAATGCGGCCGCCGTGGTGGGCGTGCTCAACGCGCTGGACGCCCACTACCGGGGCGAACGCTACCGCGCCAGCCCCTGGTTGCAGCAGCAAGTGTGGAAGGCTGGCCAGGCATGACGCGCCGTTTGGAGATCGCCGCCCACCTTCATGTGGACATCGGCGATGACGGTGTTGCCGAACTGGTCTTTGGGCCCGAGGGCGGCATGCCCATGACCGATGCCGAGGGGCATGCTGCACTCGGCACGGTGTGGGCTCAGCTCGCCGCGGAGCCAGGCGTGCGTTGCATTCTGGTGCGCAGCGTGGGCAAGGGCTTTTGTGCCGGCGGCACGCCTGATGTGGTGCAAGGCATGCTCGACAGCCAGTCCGCTCGTCTGCGGGTGATGCGCGAGGGCCGCGCCATTGTGCAGGGCATGATCGATTGCGACCTGCCCATTGTCTCGGCCATCAACGGTGCGGCGGTGGGTGCGGGGGCGGCCGTGGCGCTGCTGGCCGATGTGTCGGTGGCGGGGCATCGTGCCAAGATCATTGATGGCCATACCAAGATCGGGGTGGCCGCTGGCGACCACGCAGCCATCATCTGGCCGCTGTTGTGTGGCATGGCCAAGGCCAAGTACCACCTGCTGATGTGCAATGCCATCGATGGTGCCGAGGCCGAACGCATCGGACTGGTGAGCGTGGCTGTGCCCGATGACCAACTGCTGGACAAGGCCCGCGAGATAGCGCGCACATTGGCTGCCGGTAGCCCCACGGCACTGGCATTCACCAAGCGCAGTCTGAACCATTGGTTGCGTGCTGCCTGGCCGGCTTTCGAGCACTCGCTGGCCCTGGAGGTGCTGGGCTTTGCCGGTGCCGACGCTCGCGAGGGCTTTGCCGCCATCAACGCCAAACGCGCACCGATGTTCGGGCAGGAGTGAAACGCCCATGAAGTTTGCCGAGTTTTATGTGGGCCAGGTCATCGAGGCCGGCCCCTATGAACTGACCGAGGCAGAAGTCCTGCAATTTGCCACGGCCTATGACCCCCAGTGGTTTCATACCGATGTGGACGCCGCCGCAAAGGGCCCGTTTGGCGGCCTGATCGCCAGTGGCTGGCACACCTGTGGTGTGGCCATGCGCCTGGTAGCCGACGCCGTCTTGAAGGGCTCAGAGTCTTACGCCTCGCCCGGTCTGGCGTATATCAAGTGGCCGCATCCGGTGCGCCCTGGCGACCAGTTGTCCGTGCGGGCCTCGGTGCTGGATGTGCGCCGCTCCAAAAGCCAGCCCAGCCTGGGCATCTTGCGCTGGCGTTGGCAATTGTTCAATGCGTCTGGCACCGAGGTGCTGGACCTGGAAGCCACCAGCTTGTTCAAGCTGCCGCTGTAACTCATTCAACTTCAGGACTCAGTCATGCCTCACACCACACAAGCCTATATCGTTGACGCCATCCGCACCCCCTTTGGCCGCTACGGCGGCGCCCTGAGCAGCGTGCGCGCAGATGATTTGGGCGCCGTGCCGATCAAGGCGCTCATGCAGCGCAACCC
>JBEEJZ010000231.1:0-3955 GCA_041168905.1 Pseudomonadota bacterium
GTCGGGATGTTGGGCCAGTGCGTGACGCGGTGCTTCTGAATGGCTTGTGCGGCCTGCTGGCGGTCCCAGCGCGGCAGCAACACCAGGCGGCAGCCGTGACGCACAGAAGCCAGCATGCCCATCACCAAACCGGTGATGTGGAACATGGGCACCGCGATCAAGGTGGCATCGCCTGCGCGCATGTCGAGCCAGGGTGCCGCAGCCAGCACGTTGTGCATCAGCGTCGCATGGGTGTGGCGGCAGCCTTTGGCCGCGCCCGTGGTGCCACTGGTGTAAGGCAACAAGGCCAGGTCGTCGCCACACACCGAGACGGCCGACGGCTGCAACTGGCTGTCCAGCAAGGCTTGCCAGGCATGCACCTGCAAGCTCGCGACCTGCGGCAGCGCATGGCGCACAGGCAGCCAGTGTTGCCACACCACAGGCCATTGCGCCATGTGTGCCTCGTGCCCCTCAGGCAGGGCGTCGGCCAAATCAAACACGACCAGATGCTGCAGCGCATGACCCGCTTCGGGCATCTGGCTGGCACTGGCCAGCTCGGGCGCAATGTCCGACGAGGCGATGGCCAGATGCGCCTGGGCGTCCTGGATGTAATGCCCCAGCTCCTGCGCCTTGTTCATGGGGTTGACGGGCACCACCACTGCGCCCAGGCGGATCACCGCATGGAAGGCGATGATGAACTGCGGGCAGTTTTGCATGAACAAAATAACTCGCTCACCCTTTTGAACACCCAGCGCCTGCAAGCCACCGGCCAGGTGTTCGGCACTTTGCAGCAGTTGTTGCCAGGTGTATGTGCGACCCAGGTAATCCAGCCCCACCTCATGGGGCGTTTGCGAAGCGCGCGTCTGCAATCCTGCCCAGAGCGACTCGTCAGGCACATCGATCTGGTGCGGCACGCCCTCGGGCCAAAAATTCAGATGGGCCTGAGCATCGTGTGCAGGTTTCAGGGTGTCGTTCATGGCGATGTGGCTACGCGCAGTTGGCGGGCTTTGTCGGATTCCTGAAAAATCATGCCCATTCCTTCTGGTGTGCGTCCGCGTGTTGACCTTGTGCAATGGCCCAGCCCCACTGGGCGACGGGTTCGGCCATCGCCGCAATTTCTTTGGCGGTGGCATTGGACGCTGTGCCTTCACGCTCGCGGTGACCAATGCCCTGCAGGATCGCGCTCAAACGAAACAGGTTGAAAGCCAGATAAAACGGCCAGTCTTTCAGCACCGTCTGGGTGTCCAGCCCCATGCGCTGGGCATAGCGGGCCACGTAATCCTGTTCAAGCGGCAAGCCCAGCGCGGCCAGATTCTGGTCGCCATAGCCGCGCAAGATGCCTGCGGGCATGTGCCAGGCCAAGGCGCTGTACGACAAGTCGCTCAGCGGGTGTCCCAGCGTGCACAGCTCCCAGTCCAGCACGGCCACCACCTCGGGTCGTGTGGGGTGGAACATCAGGTTCTCCATGCGGTAGTCACCGTGGGTGATGCAGGTGTCATCGGCCCCATCGCTGCCGACCGGAATGTGACTGGGCAACCAAGCGATCATCTGCTCCATCGCCGCCACAGGCGCTTCACAAGTGGCGCGGTACTGCTGGGTCCAGCGGCGAATCAGGCGCGTGTAATAGCCATCATGGCGGCCAAAGTCGTGCAGGCCCAACTGCCGCCAGTCCACCCGATGCAAGGCGGCCAGCACACGGTTGGCTTCCATGAAATACGCTGCGCGTTCTGCTCCGGGCACTTCGGGCAAGGTGGCGTCACGAAAGATGCGGCCCTGCACAAAATCCATCACATAAAACGCGACGCCGATCACCGATTCGTCTTCGCACAGCGCCCGCACACGCGGCACCGGCACATCGGTGTCGGCCAATGCTTGCAGGATGCGGTATTCGCGCTCGATGGCATGGGCCGACGGCAACAAGTCAGCGGCAGGGGCCGGTTTGGCGCGCAAGACCCAGGTCTGCCCGGCCCCATGCAAGAGCCATGACGGATTGGACTGCCCGCCATCCATGCGCTGGGCCCGCAGCTGCGCGTCCACCCCCGGCACACGCGGTGCCAGCCAAGCCACCAGGGCAGGCAAGTTCAAAGCCGTGAAGGCCTGCGCGATGGCAGCCGAATCCAATGAGGTCTTGTCGTTCATTGGAATTAATTGTCGGACAATCCGGCCAAACAACTATTCGGTGAAAACCCTGAACGGCAAGCAAGCCGGGTATCGGATACATCGTTCAAGAGAAAGCGGCTATTTTTGTATTGACCCAGCGGAAACTGCATAAGTCAGGCTGCTAGTGCGTAAGCCTGAGAGGTGGCAGGTAAGACGAGCCATGGAAGTGGCCGGTTCAGGCTGTTTGCAGTCGTTCAAGGTTGGTCGTCTGACCGGTAGCATCCGACCCAATGCCGCCATCCGAATTTGTTGTTCCTATGACTGTTCTGCCGCGCATAGAAGCCATCTAATCAATGGACGTCTAATGCTGGCCGTCAAGCGCTGTTAAGCGCGCTAGGTACTGGTGTGTCTTACTTGTTGGAAGGGTTGCCTACTGCGTTTGCAGTTCGCCATTCCGATGGAGTTTGAGCTTCCCATTGCCGAAAGGCACGGAAGAATGAGTTCTGGTCTTCATAACCCAGCAGGTAGGCAACCTCTATGAGCGTGAGTGACGCATCTGCGAGATGTTCAAGAGCCATCTGATGCCGCGTCTCGCTCACCAGGGTCTGGAAGCTGAAACCCTCATCGGTCAGGCGGCGTTGCAAGGACCGTTCGCTCATGGCCAACTCTGTCGCGACCGAACGAATGTCGGGACGGCCGGCGGTCAGGCGACGGCGTAAAACCCACCGGGTCTGCTCAGCGACTGATTCCGACGCCGCATGGCTTTCGAGCCTGCGGTCGAGTTCTGGTGCGAGGACATCCAGAAGGTCTTTGTTGTACGTAGCAAATCGTTTGTCCAAGTCCTCCTGGCGGAAGGTAATCCGGTTCACTTTGGAATTAAAGGTGACTCGGCACCCGAAGTAACCTTCGAGCTCTTGCCTGGACGCTTCGGGACGACTGAGTTCAACCTTGAGCGGAACTAGGGGTTCCCCCGCGCCACTGCGACCGAGTTCCACAAAAGATACCAGGGTCGCGTCCACCAAAGAACGCGGTGCAACTGCTGTTCCAGCATGTGGCCAGTGGATAACGATTTCGCCACGCGCGCCGGATTCCGTGAGCAAAATATCTTCCGGAGCGCAAAGGCGTTTGAATCGGGCTACCCGCTGAAGCGCGTCCCTGAAGTCCCTTGCGTGGTAGGCCGCAACGAATGCGAGAGGCATTACAGCACCTTTGAGAACCGAGGCAATGCGCAAGCCAATCGTGGGCGTCGCACTGACCGCTTCAATGGTCTGCCAAACCGCGAAGTACTGCAAGGTTGTTATCGACGCATCGTCTTTAACTACGCTGAACGGCAGGTTTGCACGCCGCACCACCTCCGTACGGTCCAGTCCTGCGCGCTTGAGCCCCTCCCACAAAGTGGGGGGAATCTTCATCTTGTCTGGCAAGGAGATGGTCATGGGCTTTATTTTGCTTGGAAGCCGCCGTCCACGTTCAGGATGTGACCAGTGACAAAACTGGCCTCGTCCGACAGCAGCCAACAGATGGCGTTGGCCACTTCTTCTGGTCGGCCCAGACGGTTCATCGGGTGCATGGCCGAGATGCTGGCTTCGTTGTAGTTGGGGTCACCGCCTTCCAGCTGGGCCGCGATGATGACTGTCTTGACTGCGCCCGGAGCGACACCGTTCACGCGAATGCCTTGGGTTGCGTGGTCCAAGGCCGAGGACTTGGTCAAGCCAACAACCGCGTGTTTGGTGGATCCGTATGGGCCAGCCCACGCAATGCCGTTAAATCCGGCGATGGATGCCAGGTTGACAATGGCCCCGCTGCCTTGCTTCACCATTTGCGCGAGTTCGTGTTTCATGCTGAAGTACACGCCCATGACATTGGTGTCAACCAT
>JBEEJZ010000232.1:0-61150 GCA_041168905.1 Pseudomonadota bacterium
GAAGGGACTCGAGTTGCTTGAATAGTTCCGGGTAGAGCATGGCTATCCTTGTGCGTCGGCGTTTGAATTAATTTTAGGTGGGCTGTGTGTCAGTTGGCGGTCAGTGGGGGCTTCCACCGAGCGGAAGGGCTTACAGCGTGTCCAGGTGCGTCAACACATGCGCGGCCTGGTCCCGCACGGCCCTGCGCTCGTCCTCACCCAGGCGGGCCAGGTTTTTCACCATCAGGGCTGTACGCGGGTTGCGGGCCAGTTCGGCCTCGTGTTTATCCAGAAAATGCCAATAGAGGGTGGTCATGGGGCAGGCCTGGGGGCCGGCGCGCTGCTCGGGCTGGTAGGCACAGCCCTGGCAGTAATTGCTCATGCGCCGGATGTACTGGCCGCTGGCCACATAGGGCTTGCTGGTCAGGCGCGGGCCGGTGGCAAAAAGAGCCATAGCCGCCGTGTTGGGCCGCTCCACCCAGTCCACTGCATCGACGTACATGGCCAGGTACCAGTCGCACACGGCCTGGGGCTTGATTTCTGCGAGCAGGGCGAACTGGCCCGTGACCATGAGGCGCTGAATATGGTGCGCATAGCCATGGCGCAGGCTCTGCTGAATCACCTCACGCATGCAGGCCATGCGGGTCTGGCCGGTCCAGTACCAGTCCGGCAGGGCGCGGTGGTGGTCAAAGTGGTTGGCCTCCTGGAGCCCGGGCATGTCGAGCCAGTACACACCCCGCACAAACTCGCGCCAGCCCAGCACCTGGCGAATGAAGCCCTCCACACTGGCCAAAGGCAGCCCGTGCTGGTGATAGGCCGCCTCTGCCGCCGCAACCACCTCTCGCGGGTCGAGCAGGTGCAGGTTCAGCGCCACCGACAGGAGGGAGTGCCAGCCCCAGGGCATGTCGGTCCACATGGCGTCCTGAAACCGGCCGAAGTCTGCCAGGCTTGTGCTCACAAAGTGCTGCAAAGCCTGCAGCGCCTGGTCGCGTGTGACGGGCCAGGCAAAGGACGCCAGCTCGCCGGGGTGATCGGCAAAACGCTGCTGCACCTGCTGCATCACCTGCTGGGTGATGGCGTCGGGCTCGAAACGGGCAGGTTCGGGCACCCGGCCCGGGCCCGCCTTGCCAAAGGCCTGGCGGTTATCAGCGTCAAAGTTCCATTGCCCGCCGATAGGGGTTGCGGCTTTGCCCGAGCCTTGCATCAGCACACCGTGGCGCCGGCGCATTTCGCGATAAAAGTACTCCATGCGTAACTCTTGACGACCCTGGGCCCAGTGCCCAAAGTCCTCGCGGCTGCACATGAAATGGGTGTCGCTCAACACGGCAAGCGGCGTCTCGGTGTCCGATGCCGCGTTTTGAATCAGCGCCAGCATGCGCCACTCGCCGGGCTCACACACCCACAGCTCCTGGGGCTGCAAATCGGACAGCACCTGGGTCAGCTGGTCCTGAAAACTGCGCTGATGGGCGTTCAGCTCGTGGTAATGCAAAGGCAGGCCCCTGTCTTGCAGGGTCTGCCGGAAATGGCGCATGGCAGACAGGAACAGGACGATGCGCGCCTGATGGCTCCACACCGCCAGGCCTTCACTGTGGGCTTCAATCATCAGCACCGCATCCTGCGCCGGGTCCAGCGTCTGCAGGGTGGGATTGCCCAGCCAGAGCTGATCACCCAGCACCAGACACAGGCGCCTGAGGCGTTTGGGGGGGTTGTCAGACAGCAAATTGAATCTCATTTGTTGCTTCAGTTCTTACACTGCAAAAGAATTTTTGATACCATGCGTACAAATATAAACCAGTCAGTCACGAACATACCATTCGGTTTCAAATGAGCGCTTTCCAAAATCATTTCGCTGCCCGCCGGGCTCAACGAACCAGGCTCAGGCTGGAGCACCCATGAAAATCGCCATCGTTGGTTCCGGCATTTCCGGCCTCGCCGTCGCGCACACCCTGCGCGGGCAGGCTGACGTCACCTTGTTCGAGGCCGGCGACTACTTTGGCGGCCACACCCACACGGTGGATGTCACGCTGCCCACGGCGCAAGGGCCGGTCACCCACGGCGTGGACACGGGCTTTCTGGTGTTCAACGAACGCACTTACCCTAACCTGATCAATCTGTTTGCCGAGCTGGACGTGGCTACCGCCAAGTCGGACATGTCCTTCTCCGTGCAAGTGCCGGGCGCACTGCGGGGTCACCCGCTGGAATGGAGCGGCTCCACGCTGGCCACCGTGTTTGCCCAGCGCAGCAACCTGCTCAATTGGCGTTTTTGGCGCATGCTCAAGGATGTGGTGCGCTTCAACGCGCTGGCCACGCGCCTGGCAACACAGCTGGCGCACCAGGGGGATAAAGGCGGCAAAGGCTCTAGTCAGGCATCAGCTCTGTTGCAGCCCTTGGGCGACTTTCTGCGCCAGCACCGCTTTTCTGACGAGTTCAAGGACTGGTACTTCTTGCCCATGCTGGGCTGTATCTGGAGCTGCCCCACCGACCAGATGCTGCAGTTCCCGGTCGAGACCATGGTCCGCTTTTGTCACAACCACGGCCTGATTCAGATCACCCAGCGCCCTCAATGGTGGACCGTGACGGGCGGTGCCCGCCACTATGTGGACAAGATCATCTCCGGCATTGCAGACAAGCGCCTGAATACCCCGGTGCAGCTGATCGAGCGGGATGCCGACGGCGTGCGCATCATGACCCAAGGGCGCGCTGAACGCTTTGACAAAGTGGTGTTGGCCACGCACTCCGACCAGGCTCTGGCCTTGCTGCGCCAGCCCAGCCAGGCTGAGCGCGACGTGCTGGGCGCCATACGCTACCAGGCCAACCGGGCCGTCTTGCACACCGACACCCGCGTTCTGCCACGCAACCCGGCGGCCTGGGCGGCCTGGAACTACGAGCGCGCCGCCCATTCGGCCCAGGAATCGAGCCGGGTCTGCCTGCACTACCTCATCAACAAGCTGCAACCCCTGCCGTTCGAGCAGGCGGTGGTGGTGTCTCTCAATCCCACTTCGGACATTGCGCAGGAGCAAACGCTGGGCGAGTTTGACTATGCCCACCCGGTGTTCGACTCAGCCGCCATACAAGCCCAGGGCCGAGTCCCCGAATTGCAGGGCCAGCAGCACACCTATTTTTGCGGTGCCTGGATGGGTTATGGCTTTCACGAAGATGGCCTGAAAGCTGGTCTGGGCGTGGCGCGACAACTGCTGCTGCAAACCGCAGCCCAAGCCCGACCATGAGCAAGCTGCAGACCTCACCAGCTGCCGTGGGGCCCCTGATCGGGTTTGGACAGGTGCGCCACACGCGCCTACGCCCGGTGCGCAATGCCTTTGCTTACCCTAACTACTTCCTGTTGTTGCCGATGCGCGCCATGAAGATTCAGGGCAGCGGTGACCTGGCGGTGAACCGTCGCGCTGCGTTGAGCTTTTTTGACATCGACCATGGCGACGGACGCTCCCCCGAGCAAGGTGGCGCGCTGGCCTGGCTGGACGAACTGCTGTCCCAGCAAGGCATCGCTGATGCGACCGGCGAGGTCTGGCTGCATTGCTACCCACGGGTGCTGGGCTACACCTTCAAGCCGGTGAGCTTCTGGTATTGCCACACGCCCGAGGGCCAGTTGCGCGCCATCGTCGTCGAAGTCAACAACACCTTCGGCGAGCGGCACTGCTACTTGCTGGACGCGCCCCGTTTTGGCGCCGAGCTGCGTGCTGACAAGGTGTTTCACGTGTCGCCGTTTTGCCAAGTCGTAGGCAGCTACCGCTTCAGGTTCATGCTGACCAGCGACATGGGCCGCACCGTGGCGCGCATCGATTACGACGACGCCGAAGGTGCCTTGATCCAGACCAGCGTCAGTGGCACGCTGGAAGCCATCACACGCGCCTCCATCCACAAAGCTTTGTGGCGCTACCCGGCCATGACGCTGGGTGTCATGGCCCGCATCCACTGGCAGGCCTTCAAGCTGTGGCGCAAGAACGTGCGCTTTTTCAGCAAGCCCTTGCCACCGCAGAATTTTGTGACGCGCTGACCAGCACGCATCACGACCCACACTGTCTTTCAGTCCTCCAGCCGCCCTTCAGGAAACGCCACCATGAACAGCACCACAGCCCACCCAGCATCCTTTGATATTCCGCGTGGTACGCCTGCTGCAGCGCGCACCGTGTTCAAGCTGCTGCAAGGCCTGCGCCACGGCACACTCACGGTGCAACTGCCTGATGGCAGCCTGCGCAACTTTGGCGAAGGGCAAGGCCCCCACGCAACCCTGAGCTTGCACAACTGGAAGGTGTTTGGCGCTGCGCTGCGCTCGGGCGACATTGGCTTTGCCGAAAGCTTCATTGCCGGCGACTGGAGCACACCCAACCTGGCCGACCTGCTGGGCCTGCTGATCGCCAATCGCCAGAGCATGGAAGACGTGGTGTACGGCTCGTGGCTGGGCCGCTTGCTCTACCGGGTCAAGCACCTGTTGCACCGCAACACCCGCGCCAACAGCCGCAAAAACATCCACGCCCACTACGACCTGGGCAACGCGTTTTACAAGCTGTGGCTGGACCCCACCATGAATTACTCGTCGGCACTTTTTGATGGCAACTTTTCCTTGCCCATGGAGCAGGCTCAATACGCCAAGGTGCGCCGCGCCCTGGTGGAGACCGACGTGCAAGCGGGCCAGCGCGTGCTCGAAATTGGCTGCGGCTGGGGCGCGCTGGCCGAGATGGCCACCACCGAGTTTGGTGCCCGCATCGCCGGCGTCACCCTCAGCACCGAGCAGCTGGACTTTGCCCAGGCCCGCATGGTCCGCCTGGGCACCTCGCGCCAGGCTGATTTGCGTTTGCAAGACTACCGCGACATCGACGACGGGCCCTTCGATGCGGTGTGCTCCATCGAAATGATGGAAGCCGTAGGGCAGGAATACTGGCCCACTTACTTTCAGGCCATGCACAAGCTGCTCAAGCCGGGGGGCAAGGCCTGCATCCAGAGCATCGTGATCGACGATGCCTTGTTTGAGCGCTACCTGGGCTCGACCGACTTCATACAGCAGTACATCTTCCCGGGCGGTTGCCTGCCCAGCCCCAAGGCCTTTCGTGAACACGCTCAGGCTGCGGGCTTTGATGTGGTCAAGGAGCACGCCTTTGGCCGCGATTACGCCGAAACACTGCGCCGCTGGCGGCACAGTTTCATGGCGCAACTTCAGCAGGTTTATGCCCTGGAAGCCGGCAAAAGATTCGATACACGTTTTGCGCGCATCTGGGAGTTTTACCTGGCCTACTGTGAAGCCGCTTTTGACGCAGGCAACACCGACGTGGTGCAGTACACGCTGCAAAAACGGACCTGAGCACCCATCCCATGACAACGTGCATACGCCCCCTTGTTGGACGCCGCCAGGTACTGGCGTGGGGCGTGGCTGGCTTGCTGGCGGGGCCGCACGCCTCCTTGCAGGCGCAAGACACGGCCCGAGTCGACCCCATGCCGGCATCCATCGCCGATGCGCTGGGAACGCCGCGCAGGGCCGGCAGCAGCCTGTTTCGGTTTTGGGGCCTGGAGGTATACGAAGCCAGCCTCTGGGTCACGCCTGACTTCAGGGCCAGCAGCTACTGGCTAACGACCTTTGCCCTGGGCTTGAATTACCGGCGCTCACTGGATGGCGGTGCCATCGCCAAACGCTCACTGGAAGAAATGCAACGCGCCGGCAGCTTGTCGCCCGCTCAAAACAGTGAATGGCTGGCTGCCATGGCGCGGCTATTCCCCAACGTCAAAAAAGACGACACCCTGACCGGGCTGCATCTGCCGCACCGCGGTGCCCGCTTTCTCATCAACGGTCGGCCCCTGGGTGAGGTCGCAGACGCCGATTTCAGCCGGCGGTTTTTTGGCATCTGGCTGGACACAGCCACCTCGGCACCTGACTTGCGAACTGCCCTGCTGGCCGGAACATCACCATGACACTGAGTGGCCGTCAGGGCGTGTTTTATGGGCTGCTGGGTTTGCCGCTGGCCTTCGTGGCCCTGCCACTGTATGTGGTGTTGCCCAACCACTACGCCCGCGAGCTGGATGTGCCGCTGGCCAGCCTCGGTTTGGTGTTGCTGGCCGCGCGGCTGCTGGACGCCTTGATCGACCCCTGGCTGGGCCGCGTCAGCGATCGTCTCTTTGCGCGGTCCCTACCTGCCCTGCTGACCAGTGCAGCGGCGGCGGCCGGCGTGCTGGCCGTGGGCTTTGGCTTGCTGTTTTTTCCTCCGATGCGCGCCATCGACGCCCTGCTGGCCTGGGCGGCCGTGATGCTGGTCGTGACCTACACCGCCTATAGCTTTTTGAGCGTGGCGCATCAATCCTGGGGGGCCCGGCTCGGCGGTAATGAGACTCAGCGCAGTCGCATCGTGGCCTGGCGTGAAGGCTGGGGCCTGGCCGGTGTGCTGATTGCGGCCGTCAGCCCCACGCTGCTGAGCATGCCGGGCACCGTGGCGCTGTTTGCGGTCACTTTGGCCTTGGGCTGGCTAGCCTGGACCAGATCGCCCAGGCCGCAGGCCCACTGGCACCCGCAGGACCAGGACACAAACTCTGCAGCACCTGCGGGCGCTCAGACCACCATCAGCGTGTGGCTGCCCCTGCAACGGCCGGATTTCCGGCGCCTGCTCATAGTGTTTGTACTCAACGGCATTGCCACGGCGGTACCCGCCACCCTGATGCTGTTTTTTGTGCAAGACCGGTTGCAGGCAGCAGCCACGATGGAGCCGGTTTTTCTGGGCACTTACTTTGCCTGTGCGGCCCTGACCCTCGCCTTGTGGCTCCAACTCGTCAACCGGCTGGGCTTGGCCCGTACCTGGGCGGTGGGCATGGTGCTGTCCATCAGCGTGTTCAGTTTTGCCGCCACGCTGGGGGCGGGCGATGTGCTCGCGTTCACGGTGGTGTGTGCGCTGTCGGGCGTCGCTCTGGGTACCGACCTGGCCTTGCCAGGCGCCTTGCTGGCCGGGGTGATTTCTCAGGCCGGAGACCAAGGGCGTGCGGAAGGTGCCTATTTCGGCTGGTGGAACTTTGCCACCAAACTCAACCTGGCCCTGGCTGCAGGGCTGGCACTGCCCCTGCTCGCGCTGGCAGGCTACACCCCCGGTGCCCGCAGTGACGAGGCCCTGACTGCGCTGACCTTTGCTTACTGCCTGTTGCCCTGCCTGCTCAAGTTGCTGGCGGCCACTTGCCTCTACACCCTGATCATCAGGAGAAACCCATGAAACGTCGACTCACCCTCACCGCAGCACTGGCAGGCGCTCTGGGCGCCCTTGGAAGCCTTGCTGGCTGCGCCTCCCAGAACATCGACAGCTATGCACAGGAAAAACCGGTGCTGGACCTGCAGACTTACTTCAACGGCAAGCTTGATGCCTATGGCGTCTTCACCGACCGATCGGGCGCGGTGGTCAAACGCTTCACGGTGGTCATGAACTGCAGCTGGCAAGGCGATGAGGGCGTGCTAGACGAAGACTTCAGCTACTCGGACGGCAGCCGGCAAAAGCGGGTTTGGCGCCTTAAAAAGGGGCCTGAGGGACGCTACACCGGCCGAGCTGATGATGTGGTGGGCGAGGCCCAGGGCCAGGTCAGCGGCAATGCCTTTCACTGGACCTACACGCTCAGCCTGCCAGTGGACGGGCGGGTGTTCGAGGTCAACTTTGACGACTGGATGTACCTCATGACCGACCAGGTCATGCTCAACAAGGCCACCATGAGCAAGTTCGGCGTGCGCCTGGGCGAAGTGACCCTGGCCTTCCATAAACGATAAGACCACCAACAGAACCCAGGGCGGAACAACATGGCACTGAATCCCCGGATCGAGGACTGGCACGGCAAGCGCGTGTGGCTGGTGGGTGCCTCCAGCGGCATCGGGCGGGCCACGGCCTCGGCTTTGCATGCGCTGGGGGCGCAGGTGCTGGTGTCGGCCCGCAACGGCCGCGCACTCGATGACTTTGTGGCCGCCCACCCCGGTGCACTAGCCCTGGCGCTGGATGTGACCGACGCCAGCGCGGTGCGTGCCGCAGCCCAGACGGTGCAGGATACCGGTGGTCTGGACATGCTGGTGTATTGCGCCGGGCACTACCGGGACATGTCTGCCACTCAGCTCGATTTGACCGACATGCTGCGCCACAACCAGATCAACTATCTGGGCGCACTGCACGTGCTGGATGCCGTGCTGCCAGCGCTGGTGCAGCGGCAAGGCCACGTCAGCCTGGTGGGCAGCGTGGCCGGTTACATGGGCCTGCCCAAAAGCCTGGCTTACGGCCCCACCAAGGCCGCGTTGATCAACCTGGCCGAAGCCATGTACCTGGACTTGCACCCGCTGGGCGTGGGCGTGTCGGTGGTCAACCCGGGGTTTGTGGAAACCCCTCTCACCGCCCAGAATGAATTTGCCATGCCCGCTCTGCTGTCACCCGAGCAGGCGGCTCGGGAAATGGTGGAGGGCTGGCGTCTGGGTGAATTTGAAATCCACTTTCCCAAGCGTTTTTCGCGTGTGATGAAGTTATTGCGTCTGCTGCCTTACCGCGCCTTTTTTCCCCTGGTTCGGTTGATCACGCGCGGCACCCGGGTGCGGCCCGAAGTCACCTCCTCCCCATGACCCACCCCTTCGACCCTATCGATCACATCGTCCAATGCTTTGAGCAGCTCACGCCGGGCAGCATCGAGCAGCTCGTTACGCTGTATGTGACGGATGCCCGCTTCAAGGACCCCTTCAACGACGTGCGGGGTCGGCCGGCCATTCGGCAGATTTTTCGGCACATGTATGTGGCCCTGCACGAGCCACGCTTTGTCGTTACCGGGCGCATTGTGGAGGGCAACCAGTGCTTTCTGACCTGGGAATTTCGCTTTCGATTCAAGCGTTTTCAAACCCAGCAAGACCAGGTGATTCTGGGCGGCACGCACCTGGTGCTGGCGCCCGACGGCCGCATCAGCCTGCACCGCGACTACTGGGATGCGGCGGAAGAACTGTACGAAAAGCTGCCGCTGGTGGGTGGCCTGATGCGCTGGCTCAAAAAGCGCGCCAATAACTAAAGCCTCAGACGAAAAAAAGCCGCGCTGGTTTTGGCGCGGCGATTCGATCGACAGATGGAGACTGGCGGCTCAGGCCGGGTGCGTCTCGATGAAGCTGGGGCGCTGCGTGAGCTTGTCCTGCAGCTTGACCAGGTTGGGGTATTCGTTGCGCCAGGGGTGCTGCGGAAAGCGGAAGTCCAGATAACCCAGCGCACAACCCACGGCGATGTCGGCCAGGCTCAGGTGTATGCCTACGCAAAAAGGCTTGTCGCCCAGACCCTGGCTCATGGCCTTGACGCTGGCATCAACCTTGCCCATTTGGCGGTCAATCCAGGCCTGGCTGCGCTGCTCGGGTGGGCGGTCTGCCCAGGTAGCCTCCAGGCGCGCCAGGATGGAAGCATCCAGCAGCCCATCGGCGAGTGCCTCCCAGGTTTTGACCTCCGCCCGCTCGCGCCCCACGGTGGGAATGAGCTTGCCCACAGGCGACAAGGTATCGACGTACTCGACGATGACACGGGAGTCGAACATGGCGTCGGCCCCCTCCATGATCAGGCAGGGCACCTTGCCCAGGGGGTTGGATTCAGCAATGCGGGTATCTGCCGACCAGACGTTGTCCTGGACGAACACATAGTCGAGTTTCTTCTCTGCCATGACCACCCGAACCTTGCGGACGTAGGGGCTGGAAGTGCTGCCAATGAGTTTCATGGATTCCCTGGGAATTGTCTTGAAGTGATTCTAGCCACAGGCCTACCTACAATCCGGGCATGACTTTCACCACGATTTCCGCCCTTTCGCCGCTGGATGGCCGTTACGCTGCCAAGCTTGCCACACTGCGCCCGCTCATGAGCGAGCAAGGTTATATGCACCGCCGGGTGCAAGTGGAAGTGGCCTGGTTCATCAGCCTCAGCGACGCCGGTTTTGACGAATTCAAGCCCCTGAGCCCGGGTGCCCGCACCTATTTGCAAGGCTTGGTCCAAAATTTTTCCGAAGCCGATGGCATGGCCATCAAGGAGATCGAAAAGACCACCAACCACGACGTCAAGGCCGTGGAGTACTGGATCAAGTCCAAGTTCGAATCCCGCCCCGAGCTGCTGAAAGCTGGCGAGTTTGTGCACTTTGCTTGCACCAGCGAAGACATCAACAACACCAGCCACGCCTTGCAGCTCAAGTCCGCACGCGACCAGGTTGTGCTGCCCATGCTGGACGCCGTCATTGCCAAGTTGCGCAGCATGGCCCACGCCTTTGCCGAGGTGCCGCTGCTGAGTCGTACCCACGGCCAGACCGCCAGCCCCACCACCGTGGGCAAGGAAGTCGCCAACGTGGTGGTGCGCCTGGCCGCCGCCCGCGAGCGCATTGCCAGCATCAAGATCATGGGCAAGATGAATGGTGCGGTGGGCAACTACAACGCCCACTTGTCTGCCTGGCCCGACTTTGACTGGGAAGCTTTCAGCCAGCGTGTGGTGGAGACCCCCGAGCCGCAAGGATTGGGCCTGACCTTTCAGCCCTACAGCATTCAGATCGAGCCGCACGACTACATGGCCGAGCTGTTTGACGCCGTGGCCCGCACCAACACCATTCTGATCGACTGGTCGCGCGATGTCTGGGGCTATGTATCCCTGGGCTACTTCAAGCAAAAACTGCGCGAAGGCGAAGTCGGCTCCAGCACCATGCCGCACAAGGTCAACCCCATCGACTTTGAGAACGCCGAGGGTAACCTGGGCCTGGCCAATGCCTTGCTGCGCCACTTGAGCGAAAAGCTGCCCATCAGCCGCTGGCAGCGCGACCTGACCGACTCCACCGTGCTGCGCAACATGGGTGTGGCGCTGGGCTATGCCGTGCTGGCGTATCAGTCGCTGAGCGTGGGCCTGGGCAAGCTGGAGATCAACGAAGCTGCGATTGCCGCCGACCTCGACGCCTCCTGGGAAGTGCTGGCTGAACCCATCCAGACCGTGATGCGTCGTTATGGTTTGCCTCAGCCCTATGAGCAGCTCAAGAAGTTCACCCGTGGCGCCCCCATGACCAAGGAGCTGATGCAAGGTTTCATCGCCGCGCTGGATATTCCTGCCACAGAGAAGCAGCGCTTGCTGGACATGACCCCGGGCAGCTACACCGGCAAAGCCGCCGAACTGGCGCGTCGGGTCTGATGGCACTCAAATCCACCATCTTCAAAGCCAGTCTGCAGATCGCCGACATCGACCACGGCTATTACGCGGACCATGCCTTCACGCTGGCGCGCCACCCCAGCGAAACCGACGAGCGCATGATGATCCGTCTGGCAGCCATGGCCCTGCAGGCGCATACCTTGCAGGATGTGTGCGCTGGCGACGGCACGCTGGCCTTTGGTGCCGGCCTGAGCGACCCCGAGGACCCGGATGCCTCCCTGACCGACTACACCGGGCGCAAACGCGTGTGGATTGAAGTCGGGCAGCCCGAGGACAAGCCCCTGCTGAAAGCCTGCCAAAAGTCCGACAGCGTGCTGGTGTACTGCTTTCACCACGCTGCCGAGGTGTGGTGGAAGGGCATCGAGTCCAAGCTCACCCGGCTAGACAAGCTGCAAGTCTGGCGCGTGCCGGCAGAGCAATCCCAGGCGTTGGCCAAACTGGCCCAGCGCAGCATGCAGCTGCAGGCCACGATCCAGGAGGGTGTGCTGTCTCTGGGTAACAGCGAGCAGAGCGTCGATATCGAACCGACGCGTTGGAAGTAAGGTTCCCCCCAACGCTGGCTTAGCGAGGCTCAGAGTCGGTCTCGGCTTGCGGGGATGCTGGCATTGCTTCGGCGCTGACGCCTTCTGCCGCCCGCTCTGCATAACGGTTGAAGCGCCAGGCAGTGCTGTGCAGCGTGATGCGCCGCCAGGTGCTGCGTTTTTCAGCCGGCGTCATGGCCGGCCAGTGCTGCACCTCTTCAAAACTGCGCCCGCAGCCCTTGCATTCCTCGTCACCCTGGCTGGTGGAGCAAATGGCGATGCAGGGCGTGTCGGGTGTGGATGCATACCAGGCGCTCCAGGCGGCCATGGCCTTGGGCGGGAACGACACCTCGTCAGCCTCATCCTCATGGTAGTACACCATCAGGGCATACACCTCCGCCAAAGCGCGTAACTCCGGCCCCAGGGTCACTCCGTCGGGCGATGGAGCGCGGGCCCGCCAGTAATTGATGGCGGCTTCGATGTCAGTGATGTGGATGGCGGACATGATGGGGGTGTGACAGGGGTGGCGATGTTAATGCGCAATAGCCCCGACGTTGAACACTCCCGGCATTTGGCCCGGTGCCCAATGGGCTCATGTCAGGCAAGGTCATGCAACCTAGACAACACCTCAGCGTTGCAGGCACAGATGTCGCGAAACGCCAGACTGATGCGCACGTCACTGGCAGCTGCCCGCCAGAATGACTGCGCAGCCGCACTGGCCAGTTGCCAGAGTTCACGGTCCTGCGGCATCGGTAATCCAGGCGCATAGGTGACGACCGGCAGCTCCCCCCCCGCCAATGGGGCATATGCCATAGGCAACATGTCATAGACCGGTGCCAGCCTGAATAAACCATCTGCAGGCACAAAACTGACGTTGCCCTTGTGCATATCGGTGTTTTTGATGAGCCTGCCGAAAGCCACAATCAAACGCAGGCGAGTGGTATCCCCTGAGGTCAGCCAGCCTTGCGCCTGCATGGCGGCACCCAATACGGCCCAGTCCTCGCTCGACCTATCCAGCAAGGCTGCCTCCAGGGTGGCCAAGCTGCACAAGGGACTTCTGCCGAAAAGTCCATGTCGATCAAAGCGCTCTACCTCCAGATAGGTTCGCCCTTGACTTTGAAGGATACGGCTGGGCGCACACTGCAGACCGGGCAGACTCCCGAGGACCTGCAGCGCCAGGTGTTCACACACCAGCAAATCAGCCCAACGCCGTACCGTCCCCGACGGCTCGGCACCCGAAAACTTGACGATCACATGCGGGGTCTGGCTGCCTTCAAGGGCTCGCAGTGCCGTGAACTTGGGAAACTCGCCCCCAGCGCTGGAACCCGCCGGGCCTTGCGCAGCGGCATCCTCGGCAAGACTGGCATAGGCCTGCTCAAGATCTGAAGCCGAGATGGGAACCTGGCCTTGTGCTTTCAGGGCGAGCCACTGCTGCAGCGCCGAATTGCCCACAATCAAATGCCCACTGGTATCGAACACGCGCTGGCTCAGAACATGCAGAACGTCGTCATCAGTCCACTGCCT
Source organism: Pseudomonadota bacterium (assembly GCA_041168905.1). Lineage (GTDB taxonomy): Bacteria > Pseudomonadota > Gammaproteobacteria > Burkholderiales > Burkholderiaceae_C > JBEEJZ01. Next base: position 13,172 of record JBEEJZ010000232.1, read on the forward strand.
GGGGTTGTCTGGCACAGCCAGAGCCGCAGCGTGCTGGCGCGCAAAACTGCGCCCTAAAAAACCCTGCGGACACATATCCTGCAGCGGATACGGCAAACCTGGCCAGACACCCTGCGCAAATTCGTCGGCAACTGGCCAGCCCAAAGCCGCCACGTCCCATACAGCGCCTGCCGGTGCGGTCAGGCACAAGGCGCCCACCGAGCTGACCTGGCCCGAGTGATCCACTGCATAAACCGGCACTTCACCCGCCTGACCACGTAGAGCACGGCGCAAGAAGTAAACCGTGCGCCCCGCTTTGCCCACCCGAATCACCTCACCAGCCGCCTCGTTGAGGATGCGGGTCATGGTCGCCAGACTGGTACTTGCGTCAGTGGCCAGCTCCGCAGCCTTGGCACCCGGGCGCTGGCGTAGCAAGGTGGGCAGCTGATTTCGGGCAAAAAGATGACGTGGCCGCACGAGTTATGAGTGGAGTTATGACGAGATTTTAGTTGTCTAACTATATGTTTTCAAACAAAAAACTAACGATTGATTGCCAGTTTTGACGAGATTATTTTTCAGCGGCCTGCTGTCGCAGCACCTGTTGCACTTCGCGCCAGCGGGTGTCGATGACGGCGGCTTCAATGGGGTCGATGCTGCGGGCATCGGGCGCCTTGCGGATCCACTCCTGTGCGGCGCGAAACCGGTCTGCCGCTGCGCCAAAGTCCAGCACAGCCACCTGGGCTTCGGCCTCCGCCCGTATGGCGCGCAGCGTGTGACCATGGGCCGCCTGGGCGCTGGCCAGCAACTGCCAGGCCTGGGCGTCGCGCGGATGGCGGCCCACCCACAGCTGCAAAGCCTGGGCAGCGTCCGCCGCTTGCCCAGCCTGCAACTGCGCGCGTGCAGTCAACAAGGTTTGGGTGCGTAGCCAGGCATCAGGCGTGGCGGGCTTCAACCATTTCAGCGCACCAGCGGCATCCCCTCGGCCTAAGGCCAGCTCGGCCTGGGCCCATCGGATTTGCCGCGCGGCAGCGTCGTCACCCGCAACCAGCGCGGCCAACTGCCCTAAAAAGCCCTGAGCCTGGGCTCGATCTTGCAGCTGAATGGCCGCCATCGCCGCGCCATACAGCACGGCCACACGATCAGGTAGCGGCTTGGCTGCGAGGTCGGGCTGGCGCGCCTGTGCCACCATGCTCTGCAGGTGATCCGACCCGACTTGACCCAGCGCACGGGCTCGCGCCGCCATCATGGTGTGCGTCAGCGTTGGGGCAACAGGGGTTGCCGCCTCGCCCATGGTCATGCGCGATTGCATGTCGGCCACGCGCTCGGTTGTGAGGGGGTGACTGCGCAGGTAAGGGTAGGCGCCACTGTCATTGAGCCGGCTGGACTGCTGCAACTTGTCAAACATGCCCACAAAGCCCTGAGGCGCAAAGCCTGCCTGGGTCATCACGCCAAACCCGTTGCGGTCAGCCTCACGCTCCATGTCGCGCGAAAAATTCAGCTGGTTTTGCATAACCGCGGCCTGCCCGCCCACCATCAGCGCACCACCAGCGTCGCCGCTTTTGCTGGCGGCCAGGGCGCCCAGCACCATGGCACCCAGCATCCAGGGTGCGAGTGCGCTTTGCCGGTCCAGAAGACGGGCAATGTGGCGCTGGGTCACGTGGCTCAGCTCGTGCGCCAGCACCGAGGCCAGTTCATCTGCACTGCTCACCACCCCCAGCAGCCCCAGGTGCAAGCCAAAATAGCCGCCAGGCAAGGCAAAAGCGTTGACCGAGCGATCTCGCCCCAACAGGATCTGCCAGGCAAAGGTGTCGTCCAACTCTTGCGGCAGGTCGCCACGCAGCCGGGCGGCGGCCAGCAGGGGCTGCCACAAGCTGTTGACGTAATCCACCAGCACCGGGTCATCGATGTAGTCGGGGTCGCGGTACAGCTCGCGCACGATACGGTCGCCCATGCGGCGCTCGGTGCTCAGACTCATGCCGCTGCCGTCGCCCAGGGCAGGCAAGGCGGTGCCGGCAGGGGATGAGTACATTTGCGCTAGCGTGAGCTGAAGGGGCGCCAACGCCAGTGCGCCCGCCAAACAAATTGCCAGCAGCCTGGTCGGCCGGAGTGGAAACTTCATGAACGTATGATGCTTGAAAAACGTAACGCCTCTGTAAACCCCCATGAATACACTCACCCATTTCGACGCCCAAGGTCAGGCCCACATGGTGGATGTTGCTGCCAAAGCCAGCACCCACCGCATCGCCGTGGCCAGCGGGCGCATCGACATGCTACCCAGCACCCTGGCGCTGATCGAGTCCGGCACTGCCAAAAAAGGGGATGTGCTGGGCATTGCCCGCATCGCCGGCATCATGGCCGCCAAAAAAACCAGTGAACTGATCCCCCTGTGTCACCCATTGGCGCTGACTCGCGTGGCGCTGGAGTTGGAAACCTGCAACGATGAATCAGTTGGCGCACTGGGCGTGCGCTGCACTGCCACAGTCGAAACCAATGGCCAGACCGGCGTGGAAATGGAAGCCCTGACCGCCGTACAAGTGGCCCTGCTCACCATTTACGACATGTGCAAGGCCGTGGACCGCGGCATGACCATCAACGACGTGCGCCTGCTCGAAAAACACGGCGGCAAGTCGGGGAGCTTTGTGGCTAGGGATTGAGAACCTTGTAGGCCTGAGTGCCTTTGTGCACTGGGACTTTGCGTTTTTATAGCCTTTGATTGCGCTGGCTCAGTGCCGCAAGCGGCAAAGCTGTTATCCCTTGGGCCAGGGGCCAGGTCTCTGTGGCGCCTGCGCCATGGCACACCACGTAAAGGTGATCCAGACTCAAGGCCTCGAGTGCGGTGCGCATGGAGGCCGTCACCTTGGGAGACCTTGTCAATTTCACCTCGAAACCCAGTTTGCGCCCCTGTCTGATCGTCAACAGATCCAACTCGGCCCCCGAGTGCAAGCCCCAAAAATAGGCATCATCACGTCCTGCACCGGTGCATCTGATCACCTCCTGCAGGGCATAGCCCTCCCAGGAAGCCCCGCTTTTGGGATGCGCGAGCAAATCGTTGTGGGTTTTGATACCCAGCAGACTATGCAGGATGCCTGTGTCTGCCAAGTAAACCTTGGGTGCCTTGACCTCGCGCTTACCCTGGTTGGTGTGCCATGGCCTCAATCTCCAGGTCATGAATGTGCCCTCCAGAATATCCAGGTAGCGTGAAATCGTCTTATCGCTGACGGCCAGCGCTCGCGCAAGTTCGCTGCTGTTCCAGGTTTGCCCGTGGTAATGCGCAACCATGGTCCAGAATCGGCGCAAGGTCAGAGCGGGCAAGTTAATGCCCAGTTGCGGCAGATCCCTTTCGAGGTAAGTCCTGATAAATGCTTCACGCCAGGCATAGCTGGCGGCATCGTCAGGGGCAAGGTAAGACCTGGGAAAACCACCTCGCAACCACAGTGTGTCGGTCTGATCTGGTGACGTCTCGGTAAGATCAAGGCCGCACAGCTGGTGAAAATGCACCCGGCCGGCCAAGCTTTCCGAGGTGTGTCGCAACAATTGGGGCGCAGCGCTGCCCAGGATCAAAAATCTGGCTGGCGTCTGTGGGCGGTCTGCCAACACACGCAACAAAGGAAACAGCTCGGGACGGATCTGGATTTCGTCTAGCACCACCAGCCCAGTCAGAGGCTTGAGCACAAAAGCAGGGTCGAACAAGCGCGCCTGATCATCGGGGTCCTCAAGGTCAAAGTGCGTGACAGGCCCCGCCCACTGAGCTGAGAGCTGTCGCGCCAACGTGGTTTTGCCCACCTGGCGCGGACCCAGCAGCGCCACCACAGGAAAGTGCTTCAAGCTTTGTAAAACTTGTGCGTGATGGTCTTCACGAAGGATCATGACCTGATAATAATGCGAAATCTCGGAGACCTATTCCGACTTTTCGCATTATTGGACTAAAGCATGGTTTTAGTGATTAGCCCTGTGCAGATGACCTGAAAGACAAGGTTGAGAAAGGTGCCTGCCAGACACGCCCACACTCGTCCACAATAGGGTGAAACAAGAGACCAAAAACCGAGCACCCTCTCTGCGAACACAAGGACAACACCATGGGTCAAGCTGCCAGCAAACCAATCTTTAGCACCGCCGATTACCTGGCCTGGGAGGACGAGCAGCCCGAGCGGCACGAATTCGTGCACGGTGAAACCTTTGCCATGGCGGGGGCGGAAGACCGGCATGTCACCGTCACCATGAACCTGGCATTTGCGCTGCGACAGCACCTTTCTGGCAGCCCCTGCCGCACCTACATGAGCGACATGCGCCTGCACGTGGCAGCTGCGCAAAGCTATTTTTACCCCGATGTCCTGGTCACCTGCAGCCCACTGGATGCAGCCTCGAGCATGGTCAAGCAAGAGCCAAAATTCATCGCCGAGGTGCTGTCACCCAGCACGGCGGCCTATGACCGTGGCATCAAGTTCAGCCACTACCGCAGCCTGCCCAGCCTCGAAGAATATGCCCTCATCGACCTGGACAGCCGCACCTCCGATGTGTATCGCAAGGGGGCTGATGGTCTGTGGGTGCTACACCCATTCGCGTTGGGGGAGGCCGTCAGGCTGGAAAGCGTCGGCCTCGAGATGACGGCGGCGCAGTTGTTTGCGGATATTTAACCAGAAACTTTGTCGCAACCCAGCTTGGCCAGCTGGCAGCTGAGTCGGTAATCAGCTTGTGACTTTTCCAGCTCGCCCAAGTTTTCGAACGCCTGGGCACGACCATAAACATAACGAGGTGATGGGGATTTGCCGCCTTCTTGCGCAATCTCTATGGCCTTGGTCAAAGAAGCTTGGGCTTGTGTCCAATCCTGCTTCTTCATGTAAGCAGCACCCAAATTGCCGTGGGCCTCTGCAAAGTCCCGACTTAAGGCAACTGACTGCTTGAGGTCTGCGATGGCGTGGTCGGGCTGGTCGATCTTGATGAGCTCAGTGCCTCGGTTGTAGTAGATGCGGTAAGCCCCCGGCAAATCGGTGCGCCCTTTGACCAGCTTCTCGGCATCGTCCCACACCAGCACCGGGTGCGAGAGGGTCATCAATCGCTCCATTGACAATCCAAACAATAGTGCGCCCACTGCCGCTACCGTCACCGACGCCATTCGAAGATTGAGCTTGCCCATCACCACGGGCAGCAAGCACAGCGCGCCCGGGGCCCACAGGTAGCTGCGGTAGAGCACAAACACCTCCTGGATGCGCACCGTCGAAAACTCCGTCATAAACAGCAACCAGGGAAACAGCAGCCCAAAGCCAACCAAACCCTTGCGACCACGCTTCAACAACAGCCAGGTAGCCACGGCACCCCACGCCAGAAAGCCGATGGCCGCCAGGGCATACATCGACCACAAGCCCGGGGCAAAAGGCTCGCGCATGTCGATCGACATCCAGGCGGGGTTGGGCAACGCCCAAAGAAAAGCGTATTTGAAAAACAGCCAGCTCTGGGTAAGCACACTCAAGGGGTAAGCCAGCGCCAAATTGTCCTGGCCCAGCATCTCTGCCCCATTGAGCTCGTAAATGGACCCCATCATGCCTTTTTTGGCCAGCAAAACAACACCGGCCACTACTGCAAGGGCTACAAAAACCGGCCAGCGTTGGGTCAACTTGGAACGCCAATCGGCATGCAGCAACGGCGTGATGGCCACCAAGACGGCGGGCAGCATGATGGCGTGCTCTTTGGAGAAAACCGCCAGGTAATAAAACGGTACGCAAAGCCAGATCCACACAGGCTGTCGCCGCAAGCTGCCGCGCACGTACACCAGCAAGGCCAAGAGACTGAACAAGGTGGCCATCAGAATGGTGCGTTGTACCAGATAGCCGACGGCGTAGGTGGCAACCGGGTGTACAGCGAAGATCAGGCTGGCAAAAATAGCCAACCACCTCGGCGGGAGCGTGTCGGTCGCCTCCGGGTCGCTTACGGTCTCAAACAAAGCCGTGAGCAAAAAAAACAGGGTCCAGACGGTGGCCACATGCAGCAGCAGGTTACCCAGCCGAAAATAAATCAAGTCCAGTCCAAAAGCGGCTTTGGTCCAGGCCAACGTGGCGTAGGGCAGGGAACGCAGTTGCAGCAGCTCGAATTGAAAAGCGGATACCGGCTGCTCGCTTGCAGCATCCACCATGAAGAACGGCAGGTCGTCGAAAACAATAGGATTTCGAGTGAATTGGCCATACAGAACAAATACTGCAGCAGCGAAAGACACAAGCATCAAGGCCAGTTTATTGAAGCTGAACATGGACAACTATTCTGGAAATCAAAGCGCTGAAATAAAAAAGCCCCTTATTCAGGGGCTTTTGAGGCATCGAATGTAATTACTTACACAGATTGGCAGCCAAGCAAGTGCTGGTAGATTTAGTGGTCCAAGAGACACCGGTACTGGACGAGAAGGTGGGCTCCAAAATGTAGTTTTTAGAGTCAACGTCTGCATTGCCAGTCGCAGTAATTACACCAGCAGCCGTAGCAACGCTCGTGATGTACTTACCAGATGTACCCAAGTCAGCGGGAATGCCATTAGATCCTGCGGTGCAATTAGTAACAGCGCCTGTTTCGTTAGCACAGAGCTCAACCGCCGTCTTCAATGCCTGAGTAGCCATCACCACTTCGCTGAACTTCGCCTTCTTGGTGTAGTTCTGATAAGCCGGCAAAGCCACTGCGGCCAAGATACCAATAATCGCCACGACGATCATCAATTCGATCAGGGTAAAACCCTTTTGCATAGAACGTTTCATGTTTAGCTCCTTAGTGAACAGTTAGACCCGAATCGGGGCCTGAACTCTATGCAGACTTCGTGCCAGGTCTCAAAAGGCCGAATTGAGCGGCAAATCGGCGCCTTTTCCCGGCTTTCACGACAAGAGTGTCGTTTTCGATGCCCGCTTAGTCACAAAAACTGACACTTTTGTCATTGCTGGGCCTGGCCCAGACCAGGTCAAACGTCGATGTTGCCGGCGCGCAGCGCGTTGGTTTCGATGAAGTCGCGTCGGGGCTCGACCTCATCGCCCATCAGCATAGTGAAGACGCGGTCGGCTTCGATGGCGTCGTCGATCTGCACGCGCAGCAGGCGGCGCACGGCGGGGTCCATGGTGGTTTCCCAGAGCTGCTCGGGGTTCATTTCACCCAGGCCCTTGTAGCGCTGGCGGCTGGTGGCGTGTTCCGCCTGTGCGATCAACCAGGCCATGGCCTCGCGGAAGTCGCTGACTTTTTCCTCTTTTTGCCGCTCGCCCTCGCCGCGCATGACTTTGGCACCGGCCCCCAACAAGCCTCTGAAAGTGTTGGCCGCCTCCGCCAGCGCGGCGTAATCGGAGCCATGAACAAAGTCTTGCGTCAGCACGCTGCTTTTGACGTTGCCGTGGTGGCGGCGGCTGATGCGCAAGATGGGCTTATCGGTGCGCACATCAAATTCACCCGCCACTTCGGCGTCGGGCAGTCGGGCTTGCAGGGCGGTTGCCGAGGCTTCTGCCTCTGCCACAGTGTCTAGATTGAGCACCACGCCGTCTGCCACAGCGCGTAGCGCCTCCGCATCCATGAAGTTTTGCAGGCGCGCAATAACGCCTTGGGCCAGCATGTGCTTGCGTGCCAGTTCGGCTAGGGTGGTGCCGGTCAAGGTGGTGGGTTGCTCGCCACCCGTTGATACGCTGGCGTTGACCAGCGCGATGCGTAGCAAAAATCCGTCAAGCTCGGCTGGCCCTTGCAGGTACAGCTCTTCCTTGCCGGCCTTGACTTTGTACAAGGGCGGCTGGGCAATGTAGATATGGCCGCGCTCCACCAATTCGGGCATTTGCCGGTAAAAGAAGGTGAGCAGCAGGGTGCGGATGTGCGCGCCGTCCACGTCGGCATCGGTCATGATGATGATGCGGTGGTAGCGCAGCTTGGCCACGTTGAAGTCGTCTCCGCCGGTGCTACCGCCAGCCTTGCCGATACCGGTGCCCAGGGCGGTGATGAGTGTCAGGATTTCATTGCTGGTGAGGAGCTTTTCGTAGCGTGCTTTTTCCACGTTCAAAATCTTGCCGCGCAGGGGCAGGATGGCCTGGAATTTGCGGTCCCGGCCCTGCTTGGCGGAGCCACCAGCGGAGTCACCCTCGACGATGTAGATCTCGCACATGGCGGGGTCTTTTTCCTGGCAGTCGGCCAGCTTGCCGGGCAGGCCCATGCCGTCGAGCACGCCCTTGCGGCGGGTCATGTCGCGGGCCTTGCGCGCGGCTTCACGGGCGCGAGCCGCTTCGATGATTTTGCCGACGATGATCTTGGCGTCGCTGGGGCGCTCTTGCAGGTAGTCGGCCAGCAATTTGCTGACGATGTCTTCCACCGGCCCGCGCACTTCGCTGCTGACCAGTTTGTCTTTGGTTTGGCTGCTGAATTTGGGCTCTGGCACCTTCACGCTCAAAACGCAGGTCAGGCCTTCGCGCATGTCATCGCCGGTGACTTCCACCTTGGCTTTTTTCGCCAGCTCGGACTCGTCGATGTACTTGTTGATGACCCGCGTCATGGCCGCCCGCAGGCCAGTCAGGTGGGTGCCGCCGTCGCGCTGCGGGATGTTGTTGGTAAAGCAAAGCACCTGCTCGTTGTAGCCACTGTTCCACTGCATGGCCACTTCAACGCCAATATTGGTGCCCTGGTCGCTCTGGCGGTCACCCATGGCGTGAAAGACGTTAGGGTGCAAAACCGTTTTGCCCTTGTTGATGAAGTTCACAAAGCCTTGAACGCCGCCCGCGCCAGCAAAGTCATCTTCTTTACCGGAGCGCTCGTCCTTCAGCCGTATGCGCACGCCGTTGTTCAAAAAGCTCAGCTCACGCAGGCGTTTGCTCAGAATTTCGTAGTGGAAATCGCTGTTTTGCTGAAAGATTTCGGTGTCGGGCAGGAAGTGGACCTCGGTTCCGCGCCTCTCGGTGTCGCCAATCACCTTCATGGGCGACACCTCCACGCCGTTGACGACCTCGGTGATGCGGTTTTGTACGAAGCCCTTGCTGAACTCCATCACATGAACCTTGCCATCGCGACGGATGGTCAGACGCAACATTTTGGACAGCGCATTCACACAGCTCACACCCACGCCGTGCAGTCCGCCAGACACCTTGTAGCTGTTCTGGTTGAACTTGCCACCTGCGTGCAATTCGGTCAGCGCAATTTCTGCCGCACTGCGCTTGGGCTCGTGCTTGTCGTCCATCTTGACGCCGGTGGGAATACCGCGGCCGTTGTCCACCACACTTACCGAGTTATCGGAATGGATGGTGACCAGGATGTCATCGCAGTGCCCTGCCAGCGCCTCGTCGATGGAGTTGTCGACCACCTCAAACACCAGATGGTGCAGGCCCGTGCCGTCCGAGGTGTCGCCGATGTACATGCCTGGGCGCTTGCGCACGGCCTCCAGCCCTTCCAGAATCTGGATGGAGCCTTCCCCGTAGGCTTCTGTCGCGCCAGCCTGATTGGTATCGATCACCGGCTGAAAATTGGAGCTGGCGGTGTTTTCCTCAGGTTTTACGTTCTGGTTTTCTTCGGTCATGGCAGGCTTTTCAAACGATTTGCGGGCAAATTTCTAAACTCTTGAATGACCAAACCCCCGATCACCGGGGGTTTGCGTCTGGGTGCGCCAGGGTCGAGGTGGCGTCAAATTCTCATCGGCATGACCACGTACTTGAAGTTGGGGTTGTCCGGTATCGTGAAGAGCGCGGAGCTGTTGCCGTCGGTCAACTCCAGCTGAACCATGTCTTGGTCCATGTTGACCAGAGCATCGATCAGATAGGTCACGTTGAAGCCGATTTCGATACTGTCACCGCCGTAGTCGATGTCCAGTTCGTCCATGGCTTCTTCTTGCTCGGCGTTGTTGGAGGCAACCCGCAGGCTGCCGGGGTCCAGATTCAGCCGCACGCCCTTGAATTTGTCGCTGGTCAGGATAGCGGTGCGCTGCAAACTCGCCAACAGGGCGGCACGTCCCAACACAACGCTGTTGCGGTGGTTTTTGGGAATGACACGGTTGTAGTCAGGGAACTTGCCTTCGACCAGCTTGGTCACAAATTCCATGCCTTCGAAACTGAACTTGGCCTGGTTATTGGCAAATTGCATCTCGATCATGCCCTCGGCATTGCTCAGCAGACGCTGCATTTCAATGACGGTCTTGCGGGGCAGGATCACTTCCTGTCTGGGCACTTCAACGTCCAGCGTGGCCGAGGCGAAGGCCAGTCGGTGACCATCGGTGGCGACCAGGCTGAGCTGCTTGCCCTCCGCCACGAACAAGATTCCATTGAGGTAGTAGCGAATGTCATGCACTGCCATGGCAAAAGACACCTGGCCCAGCAGATCTTTCAGGGTCTTCTGGGGAACGCTGAACACGGGGCCGAAATGGGCCGACTCCTGCACCAGCGGGAAGTCTTCTGGCGGCAGGGTCTGAAGCGTGAAGCGGCTTTTGCCTCCCTTGAGCAGGAGTTTGGACGCATTGGTTTCGAGGGAAACGGTCTGGTCGGCGGGCATGGTTCGCAAGATATCGATGAGCTTGCGCGCGCCGATGGTCGTTGCGAAATCGCCAATATCGCCGCCCAGGTCCGCCGTGGTGCGGATCTGGATTTCGAGGTCGCTGGTGGTGAGCTGCAGAGAAGTGCCCGTTTTGCGCAGCATCACATTGGCCAGGATGGGCAGCGTACTGCGCCGCTCAACGATGCCAGAGACCGCCTGCAATACCGATAAAACCTTGTCTTGTGTTGTTTTCAGAACAATCATGTCAACCTCTTCATCTTGCTTTTTACTGGGCGTTGCCGCCATATAGCCAAATCACCATCAGCTGCCATTGTCTCTTGTCTGCACTAACCTTTGAGCGTCTGCTCCAGCACGTGCAACTGCTGATTCAGATCCAGCATTTGCTGGCGCTCAGCACCTATCTTGCGCACCGCATGGAGCACCGTGGTGTGATCCCTGCCGCCGAACAATTCTCCGATTTCAGGAAGGCTCTTTTGTGTCAGCTCTTTGGCCAGATACATGGCAATCTGCCGCGGGCGGGCAATGCTGGCAGGCCTTTTCTTGGAATACATGTCGGCCACCTTGATCTTGTAGTAGTCGGCCACAGTCTTTTGGATGTTCTCCACAGAGATTTGCCGATTCTGGATGGACAGCAGATCACGCAGAGCATCGCGGGCCAACTGGATGGAGACCTCTTTGTGATTGAAACGTGAGTAAGCCAGGATTTTGCGCAGCGCCCCTTCCAGCTCACGGACGTTGGAGCGCACGTTTTTGGCCACAAAAAAAGCGACCTCCTCAGGCATTTCTGAGCCCTCGGCACGCGACTTGTTGATCAGAATCGCCACCCGCATCTCCAGCTCCGGGGGTTCGATGGCCACCGTCAGGCCTGAGTCGAAGCGGGACACGAGGCGCTCATGGATGTCCGCAAGCCCCTTCGGATAGGTATCGCTGGTCATCACGATGTGCGATTTCTTGGCCAACAAGGCTTCAAACGCGTTGAAGAACTCTTCTTGCGTGCGCTCTTTGTTAGCAAAAAACTGCACATCGTCAATCAGCAACAAATCCAGCGAGTGGTAACGCTCCTTGAACTCGTCAAAGGTCTTGCGCTGATAAGCCTTGACCACGTCCGAGACAAATTGCTCCGCATGGATATACAAGACCTTGGCATTCGGACGGTCGGCAAGCAAGCGATTGCCAACGGCGTGCATCAGGTGCGTCTTGCCCAGACCCACGCCCCCATAAATGAACAGGGGGTTGTACATCTGACCGGGCATGCCTGCCACATGGATCGCCGCTGCACGGGCCATGCGATTGGCCGTTCCTTCAACGAGACTGTCAAAAGTAAGAGCCGAATTCAGGCGGTTTTTAAGCACCCCCTGGGTCGGCTCCTCTGGTGCCTCGACCGGCTCGGCCACAGCGGCAACTTCGGCGGCCCGCTGCACGGCAGGCGCGCGCGCCGGGGCATCCCGGGGTGCCAGAGCCAGCTCAACAACCACGGTTTGGCCGGTCAACTTTTCCAGCAAGGCCGCAATGCGTCCACTGTACTGGGCGCGCACCCAGTCCATCTTGAAGCGGTTGGCCACGTAAATGGTGGTCTTGGCCAAGTCTGGTGAAGTTTGGGCCGTGAGCGGCTTGATCCAGGTGTTGAATTGCTGCTCGGGCAACTCCTGCGCCAGCTGCTCAGTGCAGGCCAACCACAAGCTCAGGCCGACATCTGAATCGCTGCCGGTTCCGATGCCCGATGCGGGTTTGTCTGTAAGTCCCTCTTCCATTGTTCTTGTCGGTTTTATGTGGATAGCTCGGTTTGGCAAAGCAGTCGATTCTAATTTATCAAGAATTTATCCACAAGAACGATCCAGGTGTTCGCAGGCGCTACGGGAGGGCCACCTTGCCGGCAGGGAACAAATTTGCCATAATCGCGGGCTAACTTCTCGGCAGACGCCAAAACAGGATTCCAAAATGAAACGTACTTATCAGCCCTCCAAGATTCGCCGCGCCCGCACCCACGGCTTTCTGGTTCGCATGAAGACCCGCGGTGGCCGCGCGGTGATCAACGCTCGTCGCGCCAAAGGCCGCAAGCGCCTGGCCGTCTAATACTGCTCTGGTGTAACTTACGCCCTAGTTGCCGGTAGTTAGCCCGCCAGCGCACCTGACAAAGTCCTTCAGCATCGATCAGCGTGCAGCGACTTCAAACGCGAGCACAGTTCCAATCTGTCTTGGCTGGAAGCACGCTTTCACGCACAAGCCACTTTGCCTTGCATAGCCTGCCTCTGAAGCAGGCTTTCGTGTTTGGTGAAGGCGCTGAGGAAACCCCCGCGATCACCAAGCCCCTCTTTGCATCACACGCAATCTGGGTAGGCGCCATGGTGCCCAAGCGCTGGGCCAGGCGTGCAGTGACCCGCAATGCAATCAAGCGACAAATCTACACCGCATGCTCGTCCGTTGAGGCAAACATGCCTGTTGCAGCCTATGTGATACGCCTGCGCGCCGGCTTTGATCGCAAACAGTTTGTCAGTGCAACTTCAGATGCACTGAAGCTCGCTGTGCGTACTGAGCTAAAGCAGTTGCTGGGTCGCCTGCACCTCAGCCGGTCACGCGCAACACCCGCTACGAGCGAAACAGCTGCACCATGAAAAAGCTGCTCATTGGTGTCGTGCGAGCTTATCGCGTGTTCTTGAGCCCCTGGCTCGGTTCAGCCTGCCGTTTCGAGCCCAGTTGCTCGATTTACGCACTTGGCGCACTGGAAACACACGGCGCCATGGCTGGCAGCTACCTCACGCTCAAGCGTTTGGGACGATGTCACCCTTGGTGCGACGGCGGTCTGGACCCGGTTCCCGATCACTTGCCACGGTTTTTTACGCGACTGCATCTCTCTTCTTCTGACAAGAAAACCTCATGAACGACATTCGCCGTACTATTTTGTGGGTCATATTTGGCTTCTCCATGGTGTTACTGTGGGACCGCTGGCAGGTCCACACCGGGAATAAAGCCACGTTCTTCCCGACACCTGCGGCCGTCTCCACAGCGTCAGGTGCGGGTGCCGGCACATCGTCAACCACGAACAATCCGCCCGCAGCGCCAGCAGCCACGGCCGTGGCGTCCGCTCCACCGGCAGGTGAGGCACAGCAGCAAATAGCTCGCGAGCAATTCGAGGTGGTCACGGACGTCCTTAAACTGGGTTTTGACTCAGAAGGTGGCTCTCTGGTACGAGCTGAGTTGCTCAAGCACGCCTCGCTGAACGACAAAGGCAAGAACTTTGTGTTGCTCGATGACAGCAAGGAGCGCGTGTACCTGGCCCAGACCGGCTTGATTGGTGGAGCCACTGCTGCGGCGCTGCCAAACCACAAAACGGTGATGAAGGTCACGTCCACCGAACGTGCGTTCAAAGAAGGTGCGAATGAACTCACGGTGAGCTTTGAATCTCCAGAGGTAGGTGGGGTCAAACTCATCAAGTCTTACCAGCTAACCCGCGGGTCTTATGCCATCAAAGTTCAGCATGAAGTGCGCAACGTGGGTGCAGCACCTGTGTCACCGGAGCTTTATCTCCAGTTGGTGCGTGATGGAAACAAGCCGCCGGGAGAATCGTCTTTCTATTCCACATTCACCGGCCCGGCGATTTACACCGACGCCAAGAAGTACCAAAAAGTGGAGTTTGCCGACATCAAGAAAAAGACGGTCGATGTCGAAAAAGAAGCGACCAACGGCTACGTTGCCATGGTCCAGCACTACTTTGCCAGCGCCTGGATATTGCCTGATGGCATCAAGCGCACATTCTCCCTCGATGCAGTGGATATCGGCTCCCCATTGGCCGACTGCTGTTACCGAGCAACCATGATTGCCCCCTTGGACGCCATTGCTCCTGGTGCAGGCAAAACCGTTGAGGCCAAGTTCTTTGCGGGGCCGCAAGAAGAAAAGGTGCTGGAGTCTTTGACGCCAGGTCTGGAGCTGGTGAAGGACTATGGCTGGCTGACCATTTTGGCGAAGCCGCTGTACTGGTTGCTGGACAAGCTGCAGGGCTTCATAGGCAACTGGGGTTGGTCCATCGTGGCCCTGGTTCTGCTGCTCAAGATCGCCTTTTACTGGCTGAACGCCAAGGCCTACTCCAGCATGGCCAAAATGAAGGCGATCAATCCGAAGATCATGGAAATGCGCGAGCGCCTGAAGGACAAACCGCAGCAGATGCAGCAGGAGATGATGCGGATCTACCGTGAAGAAAAAGTCAATCCCATGGGGGGGTGCTTTCCGATCATGATCCAGATTCCGGTGTTCATCGCCCTGTACTGGGTGCTGCTGTCCACCGTGGAAATGCGCAATGCGCCTTGGGTCATGTGGATACACGACCTCTCGGCACCCGATCCTTACTACATCCTGCCGCTGGTCATGACGGCAACCACACTGCTGCAAACGGCGCTGAACCCGGCCCCGCCGGACCCCATGCAGGCCAAGATGATGTGGATCATGCCGCTGGTCTTCAGTGTGATGTTCTTCTTCTTCCCCTCGGGACTGGTGCTGTACTGGATTACCAACAACGTACTGTCGATTGCACAGCAGTGGATCATCAACACCCGTATGGGCGTGCCACCCCAGTTCAACCTGCCTAAGTTTTAAGCAAAAACCTGGCTGCCATTGACCAACCGCCCCGGACGTTGAATTCAACGACGGGGCTTTTTTATTTCAAATTTATGCCTCTGATCTTGATCACACTGGCCCATGGTGGCCAATATGAAGCCGAAGGCCAGGCCGGGGACACGCTGCTGCGCGCAGCACAAATGGCTGGGATTGATGGTTTTCTGGCCGAGTGCGGTGGAAACGGCACCTGTGGCACCTGCCATTGCTACATTGAAGCTGATGGGCTTCATAAGCTGACCCCGGCAGAAGATGCAGAAAACCAGATGCTGGACTATGTTGCGGATGAGCGACGGCCCAACAGCCGCTTGGCCTGCCGCATCCAGCTGACTCGTGACCTGGATAGCTTGCAGATAAGCGTCCCGGCCCGACAAATCTAGGCGGGTGGTAGAAGGTCCACCCGGTACAAGCCACGCACAAACCATGACGCAGCTCCGCCCA
This sequence comes from Pseudomonadota bacterium, assembly GCA_041168905.1. Classification (GTDB taxonomy): domain Bacteria; phylum Pseudomonadota; class Gammaproteobacteria; order Burkholderiales; family Burkholderiaceae_C; genus JBEEJZ01. The sequence continues at coordinate 28,667 of JBEEJZ010000232.1, forward strand.
GATCCGATTGCCGCAATTGCCACCGCACCGGGCCGTGGGGCCGTGGGCATCGTGCGTATCAGCGGCTGGGGCTTGCAAGGTTTAATGCAAGCACTGCTTGGCCGCACTTTGAAACCCCGGGAGGCGACCTACGGCCCATTCATGGCTGCCGACAGCTCACCCATAGACCATGGGCTGGCGCTTTTTTTCCCTGGACCGCATTCATTCACGGGGGAGGACGTACTGGAGCTGCAGGCTCACGGCGGGCCGGTGGTGCTGCAACTCTTGCTGGCTCGGTGTCTGGATGCCGCGCAATGCACGGATCCCTCAACAAGTACAGCCACTCTGCCGCGCCTGCGCCTGGCACGCCCTGGCGAGTTCACAGAACGTGCCTTTCTGAACGACAAAATCGATCTGGCTCAGGCAGAGGCCATTGCCGACCTGATTGATGCCAGCACAGAGGCCGCTGTCCGCAGTGCCAGCCGTTCTCTTTCGGGCGAGTTTTCCCGCGAAATCGGGGCCTTGCGCGAAGCCATGATTCACTTGCGCATGCTGGTCGAAGCGACCCTTGATTTTCCCGAAGAAGAGATCGACTTTTTGGAGCAGGCCGATGCCCGCGGACAGCTTGAGCAGCTTCAAGCCACACTGGCCAGCATTGCCCGCAAAGCGACCCAAGGGGCTCTGCTCAGGGAGGGAATCAAGGTAGTGATTGCCGGCCAACCGAATGCCGGCAAATCATCGCTCCTGAACGCACTGGCGGGTGCCGAACTGGCCATCGTGACACCGGTCGCAGGCACGACCCGTGACAAGGTGCAGCAAACCATCCAGATCGAGGGGGTGCCGCTGCACGTGATAGACACGGCAGGTCTGCGAGACAGCACGGATCTGGTCGAAAAAATCGGCATCGAGCGGGCCTGGTCTGAAATTGAGGGGGCAGATGCGGTCATGTTTTTGCATGACCTGACGCGTATCGCCGAGCCGGAATACGCCAGCGCAGACACCTTGATCGCCGAGTCCATGAACCAGAAGCTGGCAGCAAACACGCCCGTCATCCATGTCTGGAACAAGGCAGATGCTGCTATCCAGACCTCGCAGGCACCGGGATTGTCACTTTCCGCGCGCACGGGTGAGGGCCTGGACGCCTTGCGCCAGCGACTGTTGGAGCTTGCGGGTTGGCAGGGTGCGCCTGAGGGTGTTTACATGGCCCGTGAGCGACATGTGCAGGCACTGCAGCGGGTCAAGACGCACCTGACACAGGCTCAAGCCCATTTGTGTGCCCGGTCCCCCTCGCTGGACCTACTGGCCGAGGAACTGCGACTTGGGCAAAACGCTTTGAACGAGATCACCGGTGAATTCACTTCAGATGATCTTCTGGGTGTCATTTTTTCCAGTTTTTGTATTGGCAAGTGAACCACCCTGCCCCTTGAGGATCGCGTGTCCATGCCAGGACTTTTTAGGCATTGACGACGCTGCGGTGCGTCTACACGCCTTTGAGCAGCGCTGCTTCGGCATGCGCAAGCGCCTCGGCCTTGCCTGAAAGCACCAGCGTGTCACTGCCCTCAATCAAGACATCCGGGCTTTCTATATCGACGCTTTTGCCTGATTGACGCCGCAGGCTCAGCACACGCACCCCCAAAGCCGCCAGTTCGAAATGCTGCAGTGATTTGCCGATACACCGAGCTCCCAGAGGCAAGGTGACGGATGCCAGGCGCTCCTGATGAAGTTCGTCCACCGAGCTGTCGTCCGCGCCATGGAAATAGCCACGCAGCAGGTTGTATCGTGCGTCCCTTTGGTCCTGCACCACACGTATCACCCGGCGCATGGGCACACCCACCAACGCCAGCGCATGGCTGGCGAGCATGAGAGATCCCTCAATGGCTTCGGGCACCACCTCGGTGGCACCCGCCTGCTGCAAGGCCTCCAGGTCGTGATCATCCTGTGTGCGCACGATCACTGGCACTTGCGGGGCATGCGCCCGGATGTGAGCCAGCACCTTCATGGCACCGGGCACCTCCTGGTAAGTGATGACCACCGCACTCGCACGGGCCAGGCCGGCTGCCATCAGGGCCTGCAAACGACTGGCATCACCAAACACCACGGAATCACCCGCCGCCGCCGCTTGCCGTACCCGATCTGGGTCGAGATCAAGTGCCATATACGGAATCGCTTCGCGCTCCAGCATACGGGCCAGGTTTTGACCACAACGCCCATAGCCACAAATGATCACGTGCTTGCTGGTGTTGATGGATTTGCGTGCAATGCTGGTCATGTGCAACGACTGCTGCAGCCATTCGCTGCTGACAAACTTCATCACGATGACGTTGCTGTACAAGATGATGAAAGGGGTGGCCACCATAGATAAAACCATGCCCGCCAGAATGGGGTTGAGCAGCGCCGGGGGGACCAGGTCGCTTTTTTGGGCAAGTGCCAACAGCACAAAACCAAACTCACCCGCCTGAGCCAAGTAGAGCCCCGTACGCAATGACGTGCCGGTGGTCGCGCCCAGTGCCCGCGCCAGTAAGGAGACCAGGACCGCCTTGAACACCACCGGGGCTGTCAGCAACAGCAGCACCAGCGGCCAACGCTCCAGCACCATGCGCCAATCCAGCATCATGCCGATGCTGATGAAAAACAGGCCCAGCAAAACATCGTGAAAAGGCCGAATATCGGTTTCCACCTGGGTCTTGAATTCGGTCTCGGAGATCAGCATGCCGGCAATGAAGGCACCCAGTGCCAAGCTCAAGCCAGCCAATTCCGTCAGCCAGGCCAAGCCCAGTGTGACCAGTAGCAGGTTCAAAACGAACAACTCATCGCTTTTGCGACGCGCAACCAAGGTCAGCCAGCGTCGCATGACCCATTGCCCACCCACCAGCAACACAGCGATCAGGATAGTGGCCTTCAGGGCAGCCAAGGCGAGCGAGGCCAGCAGGTCGTCGGAGGATGCGCCCAGCGCCGGAATCAGCACCAGCAGGGGAACTACCGCCAAGTCCTGAAACAGCAAGACACCCATCACGCGTTTGCCGTGCTCCGACTCCAGCTCCAGCCGTTCCGCCATCAGCTTAACCACAATTGCTGTACTGCTCATCGCCAGGGCACCCGAAAGCGCCAGCGCCGCCTGCCAGCCCATGCCCCACAGACCGGGCACCAGTCCAGCCAGGGCCAGAACAGCCACTGAGGCGATCAGCATGGTGACCACCACCTGCAACATACCCAACCCTAAAACGTGTCGACGCATGGCACGCAACTTGTTCAGGTTGAATTCCAGTCCGATGACGAACATCAAGAACACCACACCAAATTCGCCCAGATGCTGAACGCCCTCGGCATTCTTGGCCAGTGCCATCGCGTTAGGACCTATCACCACACCCACCACCAGATAGCCCAGCATTGGCGGCAACTTGAATGAGCGGCACGCCACAACGCCCAGCACGGCTGCGAGCAGATAGAGGAGAGTGAGTTCCAGGCCGGACATGCCCCGATACTAGCAAGCAGCCGTGTCACAGGACACCGACCGTGACTGCCCCGCCCATAAAATCAATGAATGACGCACCGCACGCCTCCAGATCGCCCCTTTCAAGCAGAACGCGCCCTTGCACTGGCGCACGAGACTTTTGATATTGAAGCGACTGCCGTCCTGGGGCTGAAGGCCCGCACCGGACAGAGTTTTGCGCAGACCGTAAAGGTTTTGCTGGAAACACAGGGCCGCGTGGTGGTCATGGGCATCGGAAAGAGCGGACATATCGGCCGAAAAATCGCAGCGACACTGGCTTCCACCGGGACCGCAGCCCTGTTTGTGCATCCGGCAGAAGCCAGCCACGGCGACCTCGGCATGATCCGGCCTGTCGATGCAGTGCTTGCCATCTCCAACAGCGGGGAGTCTTCCGAGCTAACAGCGATTCTGCCGGTGCTCAAGCGCTTGGGGCCGACCTTGATCGCCATCACCAGCCGACCAGAATCAAGTCTGGGACGCTATGCCGATCTGGTGCTTGATTGCAGTGTGGAAAAAGAAGCCTGCCCCCTGAACCTGGCACCCACCGCAAGCACCACCGCCCAATTGGCCCTGGGTGATGCGCTCGCGGTCGCCCTGCTGGACGCGCGCGGCTTCAAGGCTGAAGACTTTGCGCGTTCGCACCCTGGCGGCGCTCTGGGGCGCAAACTGCTCACTCTGGTAGAGGATGTCATGCGCTCAGGCTCCGATGTACCCAGCGTTGGACCCGACGCGGGTTTGGGCGAATTGATGCGAGAAATGAGTACCAAGGGCTTGGGCGCCACCGCCGTCGTCGATGAAAAGCAGCAAGTGGTGGGCATATTCACCGATGGCGATTTGCGTCGCTTGGTAGAAAAAGGCACGGACTTGCGGCACATCACAGCCAAAGACGTCATGCATGCCTCGCCCAAAAGCATCGAACGCAAGGCATTGGCGGCGGAGGCTGTGGCACTGATGGAGCAAAGTCGCATCACCAGTGTGTTGGTGGTCGATGACGATGGGCTGCTGTGCGGCGCGCTCAACACCAACGATCTGATGCGTGCCAAGGTGATTTGACCATGTCCGATACGCTCGCAATGGAGTCCCCCGCGCTGGCTCGCCTTGCCCCAGCTGTTACGTTTGCCCCTGAGCTTTTATTGCTGGCACAGGGAATCAAGGTGGCTTTTTTTGATGTTGATGGTGTGTTGACAGACGGTGGCATTTACTTTTCCGCTGACGGCGAGACCCTGAAACGCTTCAACACCCTGGACGGTCAGGGAGTCAAGCTGTTGCAACGGGCGGGCATTACCCCGGTGGTCATCACAGGGCGGGATTCTGCGCCGCTGCGCCTGAGGCTCAAGGCGCTGGGTGTGAATCACGCGGTGTTTGGCACCGAAGACAAGCGCCCAGCGGCGGATCAGATTCTTCAGTCATTGGGTCTCGCCTGGCACCAAGCCGCCGCCATCGGAGACGACTGGCCAGATTTGCCGGTGCTCCGACGTTGCGCATTCGCCTGTGCGCCTGCCAACGCCCACCCGGAGGCCAAGGCGGTGGCGCATCATGTCACGCTGGCAAAGGGTGGTGAGGGTGCTGCGCGCGAATTTTGTGATCTGCTGGTGGTGGCGAGCGGTCAGTACGTCAACCTGCTGGAGGAAAGCGCCAAGTGAGTGTCAAGTGGCGTTCAGTCTGGGAGCGCTTGTCCCTGTACCTCCCCATGGTGATGATGCTGTTGCTGGCACTGATCACCTACTGGATGGTGCGCATTGCACCAGTCTTTGAAGGTCCCGGACCCGCACGCGCCTTGACGCATGATCCAGATTACTTCATGCAAGATTTTGCGGTTCGCTCTTTTGACGCTCAAGGGCGCCTGAAAAGCGAGATTTTTGGCGCTCAGGCGCAGCACTTTCCAGACACACAGACCCTCGAAATTGATCAGATTCGCATCCGTTCCATCAGCGAGCAAGGGCGCTTGAGCACGGCAAGCGCTAAGCGGGCCTTGAGCAATGAAGACGGCAGTGAAGTTCAGCTGTTTGGCGATGCCCGGGTGGTTCGAGAGGCAGCGTTGGATGCGACAGGCAAGCCTCTGCCACGCATTGAATTCCAGGGTGAGTTTTTGCATGCTTTTCTGCAAACTGAGCGACTGTCGTCACACCAACCCGTGACGATAGTCCGGGGGCAAGATCGCTTTACAGCAGATGCGATGGAGTTTGACAACCTGAACCGTGTGGTGGACCTTCGTGGCCGTGTGCGCGGCACACTGAAACCAAGTGCAGTCCAGTAGCACCATCATCGACCGCCCCTTGGTGCTCATCACCGGCGCGTCCAGTGGCATAGGCATGGCACTGGCCGAACGCTATTTCCGTGCTGGTTATCGACTTGCATTGATCGCACGCCGGTCACAACTCATTGATCACTGGGCGCTGGAAAAGGGTTTGGATCTGGGCCGAATTCACAGCATGAGTGCTGACGTGTGCGTAATAGACAGCATCGTGGCGGCCGGCAGGGATTGTCTGGAACGATTTGGCGTACCGGATGTCGTGATTGCCAATGCGGGCATCAGCCTGGGTATCGATACCTCCGAGCGCGTGGATCTTGACGTCATGGCGCTGACGTTTGCCACCAACAACCTAGGAATGGCAGCAACTTTTCACCCGTTCATTGCGGCCATGTGTGAACGAGGCTCAGGTACTTTGGTAGGGATCGGCAGCGTGGCCGGTATCAGGGGCCTGCCCGGTCATGGCGCTTACTGCGCGAGCAAGGCAGGGGTGATCAGTTACATGGAAAGCCTGCGCGGTGAGCTGCGAGCCTCTGGTGTGAAAGCCTTGACAATTTGTCCCGGCTACATCGACACGCCCCTGACCCGAAAAAACAGCTACGCCATGCCTTTTTTGATGACGCCCGAGTCGTTTGCAGCTCGCGCATTCGAAGCCATTGAGCACGGCGCCAGCTACCGGGTGATTCCATGGCAGATGGGCTGGGTCGCCAAACTTTTACGTCTGTTGCCCAATGGCATCTATGACCGGTTGCTCTCGGGACGACCTCGCAAACACCGAATCACCGCCGATTGAGTTCGGAACATTCAAACTTGTTACAGAAATCAGGGGCTCGCTGAGGCGGCAGATCATGAAGCACCCAGCAAAAAGGCTCCCGAGGGAGCCTTTTTTACGAAGGGTCTGCAAAGACCCTGTGTGTGTACAGTAGCTGTGCTTAGTAGCTGCTACGGCCACCGCCGTAACCGCCGCCGCCACCACCACCGTAGCCGCCACCGCCGCTACGGCCACCGCCGCCACCGCCGTAACCGCCGCCGCCACTGCGGCCGCCGCCGCCGTAACCGCCACCACCACCTGCACCGCCGCCGAAGCCACCGCTACGGGGGGGACGGGGTTCCATGGGGCGAGCTTCGTTCACCACGAGGCCGCGACCACCGTACTGCTGACCGTTCACAGCGCTGATAGCGGCTTGTGCTTCCGCATCGCTGCCCATTTCCACAAAGCCGAAGCCCTTGGAACGGCCGGTGTCACGTTCCATCATGACTTTGGCGCTGGTGACGTTGCCGTGAGCAGAAAAAGCCTGGAGCAGGTCTTCGTCACGGAAAGAATAGGGCAGGTTGCCCACGTAAAGTTTGTTGCCCATTCAAGGACTCCTCAAAATAACTCAAAACGCGATGGAGTCCATACCCGCAATTAACCCGCTATCAACAAACCAATGAAGACTTAAAGTGCACGCGAAACTGACTAATCACCGCAAACGCATATGCCCGCTTAACAGACATATCGGGCCATTATGCTTCAGACGGCCGTAAATGCAAACAAATTTTGTGTTGAATTCTCAAACCGGCTTCACTTGGAAGCCGGGGTGAGCACGTTTGCGTTCAACTCAAGCACGAAATTACAAGGTTAGCTACGGTCTACCAGTTGGCTTCGCGCTCAGGTGTAGCGCTGATTTTGTGGATGGACAGGTCGGCGCCGTCGAATTCTTCTTCCTGACTCAAGCGCAGTCCCAGCGTCACCTTCAACACGCCGTACACCAGCAGGCCACTCAGGCCAGCCCAAATGACGCCCATCAGCGTGCCTATGGTTTGGGCACCCATGGAGACTCCACCCAAGCCACCCAGTGCCTGACTGCCGAACAGTCCGGCTGCAATGCCGCCCCAGGTTCCACACAGCCCATGCAAAGGCCAGACACCCAGCACATCATCGATCTTCCATTTGTTCTGCGTCAAGGTGAACATGGCCACAAAGATGGCGCCGGCTACACCGCCAACCACCAGCGCGCCCAGAGGGTGCATGAGGTCGGAGCCAGCACAGACCGCGACCAGACCCGCCAAGGGGCCGTTATGTACAAACCCAGGGTCGTTTTTGCCCATCAACAACGCCACCAGCGTGCCACCCACCATCGCCATCAGGGAGTTCACGGCCACCAGTCCCGAGATCTTGTCCAATGTTTGCGCGCTCATCACGTTGAAGCCGAACCACCCAACTGTCAATATCCAGGCGCCCAAAGCCAGGAAAGGAATGCTCGACGGTGGATGCGCTGATATGGCGCCATCCTTGCGGTACCTGTTGCTGCGAGCACCCAACAAGATCACTGCAGGCAGGGCAATCCAGCCCCCCACAGCATGCACCACCACGCTGCCCGCGAAATCGTGGAACTCCGCACCAGTCCAGGCCTTCAACCAGGCTTGAACCCCAAAATGCTGGTTCCAGGCAATGCCCTCGAAAAAGGGGTACACAAAGCCCACGATCACTGCCGTGGCGATGAGCTGAGGCCAGAAACGGGCCCGTTCCGCGATACCGCCCGAAATGATGGCGGGAATCGCGGCGGCAAAAGTCAACAGAAAGAAAAACTTCACCAGCTCATAGCCGTTTTTGGCGGCCAGCTGCTCAGCTCCGACGAAAAAGCTGGTGCCGTAGGCCACGCCGTAGCCCACAACAAAATAGACCACGGTAGACACCGAAAAGTCCACCAGAATCTTGACCAAAGCGTTGACTTGATTTTTGCGCCTGACGGTGCCCAACTCTAGAAACGCGAAACCCGCGTGCATGGCCAAGACCATGATGCCACCGAGCAGAATGAACAAGGCATCCGCGCCCTGTTTGAGTGCTTCCATGTCGTACCTCTGATAAAAAATGATTTGTTTTGGTGCGAAAAGTCAATAAATTACATTTTTGCACCGTAATTAAGCAAATTTCGCGCCATGCTGACCAACCCACAGTCAATCCCGATGGGGATGCGCACCACTTAAAAGCGCTGCGGTCTGGAGAAACTGTTGATCCCCAAGCGATTGACAAGCACTTGATATACTTTCCTGGCGCCAATTTGCTCCAGCTTGCGGGCGCTTAACAAATGCAGCTAAAGACGGACCGCACCCCAACACCGGCCTCGTTTTTGCGATGCCGGTTTTTTTTCGGATGTACGTTAGGCCATGAGATTGATCGCGACGCCGCAAACCATGCACTTCGATGCCGCCTTGCCACTGCAAAGCGGCGCGGCTATCCGCGACTACGACCTGGCTTTCGAGACCTATGGCGAACTGAACGCTGACCGCTCCAATGCTGTCCTGATCTGCCATGCCCTGAACGCCTCGCACCACGTGGCTGGCGTTTATGAAGGCCAGGATAAATCCGAGGGCTGGTGGGACAACATGATCGGCCCCGGCAAACCGGTCGATACCAACCGTTTTTTTGTGATTGGCGTCAACAACCTGGGCTCCTGCTTTGGCTCGACCGGCCCCATGCATGCCAACCCGGACGCGCCTGCAGAAAGGCAGCAGGTTTACGGTGCGGACTTCCCGGTGGTGACGGTGGAGGATTGGGTTCGTGCACAGGCCCGTTTGCTGGATGCACTGGGCATACAAAGCTTGGCCGCCGTCATGGGTGGCTCCCTAGGGGGCATGCAAGCCCTGAGTTGGACCTTGCAATATCCCGACCGTGTCCGTCATGCCGTGGTCGTGGCCAGCGCGCCCAACCTGACGGCCGAAAATATCGCCTTCAATGAAGTGGCTCGCCGCGCCATCGTGACTGACCCTGATTTTCATGGCGGTCACTTTTACCGCCATGGCACCGTGCCCAAGCGTGGTCTGCGTATTGCTCGCATGATTGGCCACATCACATACCTCAGCGATGACGTGATGAACGACAAGTTCGGACGTCAGCTCAGGGCCACCGCATTGGCGCAAGCGTCGGGGCAATCCTCGGCAGACAACGCCTTGGTACCCCTGAAATACTCCACACAAGATGTCGAGTTCCAGATCGAGAGCTATCTGCGTTACCAGGGTGACAAGTTTGCCGAGTACTTTGATGCCAACACCTATTTGCTCATCACCCGCGCACTGGATTACTTCGATCCCGCACGTGACTACGGAGGCAATTTGAGCAGGGCGCTGGAGCGTGCGAGCTGCAAATTCCTGGTCATCAGCTTTTCGACGGATTGGCGCTTCAGCCCCAAACGCAGCCGTGAAATCGTGAAAGCCTTGCTCGATAACCGACGTGACGTGGCTTATGCCGAGATCGACGCTCCGCATGGCCACGATGCCTTCTTGCTGGATGACGAGCGCTACATGGGTGTGGTTCGGGCCTATTTTGCGGGCATGACTTTCGGGGGTGCTGTATGACCGACATCACTACCATGGAGGCGATCGCGCGCCTGGTTCCCCAGGGCGCCCGAGTGCTCGACCTGGGCTGTGGCGATGGTGCCATGCTGGCCCATTTGCAGGCCACTCGCGGCTGTACCGGCTACGGCGTGGAGATCAGCGATGCCAACGTGCTGGCCTGCGTCAAACGTGGCGTGAATGTCTTGCAGCTCAATCTGGACGAAGGTCTCGCGGTGTTTGACGATGCCAGTTTCGATGTGGTCTTGCAGATAGACACTCTGCAGCACCTGCGTAACGCTGAAACCATGCTGCGCGAGACCGCGCGCGTGGGCCGAATGGGCATTGTCGCGTTTCCGAACTTTGCCCATTGGCCCAACCGTTTGAGTGTGCTGATGGGGCGCATGCCGGTGACCCGGCGTTTACCTTACCAGTGGTACGACACGCCCAATATCCGTGTCGGCACACACGCCGACCTCGAGGTTCTGGCGCGCAAGAACGGGCTCAAGATTCAGGATGCCTTTGGCCTGCAGGCCGGCCAGGTGGTGCGCTTTTTGCCCAACCTGCTGGCGGGCACTTCCGTATTCACCTTCACCCACTGAGACCTGGCAGCCCCTCTACAGCTGGATCAGCTGCTCGCCCGGCGCCAGCAGGCGCTTGATCAACAGGCGGTAAGTGTCCAGGTCGAAAGCCAGCGAGCTGCGCGTTTGCACCGCATCAGCAAGGTCAGACTCGTTGTGCACGGTGGCCAGGTGCCGCCACTGCTCAAACACATGGATATCGGTACGCCCTGTTCTGGGGTCGTGTTCGCGCAGGCCCACCTTGCCCGAAAACGGCCAGGCTTTCAGGCGCTGCGCGGCAAATGCCAGCTGCAATCGCAGGTAGTGCCGCTCGGGCGCTTCTTGTCCGCAGCACACACCTTTGCAGCGCCCCAGCTGGTGTCCGAAGCAGCGGCCCCGGCTGGACTCCAACCCCAGGTTTTGCAGGCATAAAAGGTGGACCTCGGCCAACTCGCGCAAAGCCTCGGTCGCTTGTTTGCGCGAGCGATACACGCCGTACAGCTGATCCAGTGAGCCCCCCTCGAATTCATCGCCCTTGACCAGGGCGAGCGGTGGGCTGGCACCGGGGTCATCCGCCAGGCGCCAAGACCAGAGATCGTTTTCGCGCCGCAACTGACGGTTGTGCATGGGCTGCAGTTCTTTCACCAGGCGGGACTCCAGCAACAGCGCGCCCAGCTCGCCCGCCGTCTGACGCCACTCGACCCGGCGGGTTTCCTGCGCGAGCCGCATTTCGCGCGCCACCTTGTGATCGGCCTGAAAGTGAGACAGCACACGCGTGCGCAAGTTCACGCTCTTGCCCACATACAGAGGCAAGACTCCCTCGCCAAAAAACAGGTACACCCCGGGGCCGTCCGGGATGTCCTGCATAGGGGTTTCGAGCTGCGGCGGAAGGCTGGCGCTGCCCGTGAGCAGTGCCTGAGCTGCGGCCCGCACCTTTGCCGCCCCCAGCTCGCTTTTCGCCTGGTCTAGCCAGGCCAGCACCATGTCCACATCGCCCATAGCGCGGTGCCGGGCCACGGTGTGCAAGCCGTGGCGCTGCATGATGGCGTCCAGCCCGTGACTGCGGTGCTGTGGGTACAGCTTGCGGGACAAGCGCACCGTGCACAGCGTCTTGATCCGCAGGTCCACCTCGCAGCGGGCAAACTCGTTTTTCAGAAAACCATGGTCGAAACGGACGTTGTGCGCCGCCAAAACAGCCCCCTCCAGCAAGGCCAGTAACTGCCTGGCAATCTCTGCAAACGAAGGTGCCTCAGCCACCATCTCATTGCTGATGCCGGTCAGCCCGGTGATGAAACGAGGAATCAGCGTGCCCGGGTTGATCAATGTGCTCCAGCGGGCCACTTCCTGACCCTGCGTGATGCGAACCAGAGCGATTTCGGTGATGCGATCTGTGACCGGGTTACCCCCTGTGGTCTCCAGATCCAGAAACACATAATCGGGCAGCATCCCTGATTCAACGCTCACTTACGGCCATCACTGGGGCTGGAAGCCACTGTTCCTGATCACCTTGGCCCAGGTCTGGCGATAGGCTTGCTCGCGGCTGGCAAGTTGCGCAGGCGTCATATGCCCCACGGTTAGTCCCATGGCGGTCAGTTGATCACGCACCTCTGGCAAAGCCACCACCTTGGCGAGCGCAGCCGAAAAGCGATCAATGCTGGCCTGGGGCGTGCCAGCCGGTGCAAAAAATCCGTAATAAGGCACGTCCTCAAAACCGGCTAAACCCAGCTCGCTTAGCGTGGGCACGTCGGGAAGCACCGCCTGCCGCACTCCACCCAGCACGGCGACCACATGAATCTTGCCCGCCTTGTGGTTTTCAATGAAATCAGGAACGGAAGCAATGCCGGCATGGATCTGATTGCCCAGCATATCGGCCATCATGGGTGCGCTACCCCGGTAAGGCGCGGCCTGCAAGTCCAGGCTGTATTTCTGGCCTATCAACTTGACCAAAAACTCCGGCACCGATGCAGGCGCGGGTATGCCGACAGTGCTTTGGCCTTTCTGGTCTTTCCGCAACCAGGCCACGTACTCGTTCATGGTTTTTGCCGGAGCGCCACCTGAAATTGCAAGCGCGTTCACAAACGTGGCAAAGCCACCGGCCGCCACAAAATCTCGTGTCGGATCAAAGCCCGGGTTTTTGACGACCTGGGGCAAGATGGAAATGGTGTGGTCGTGTGTCAGAAACAGGGTGTGGCCATCTGGGGCAGCCGCCTTGAGGGCCTGAGCCGCAATCTGACCACCGGCACCCGCCCGGTTTTCCACAATCACGGGCACACCCAGCGGGTCTTTCAGCTTGTCGGCCAAGAGTCGGGCAATTGCGTCTGTGCCGCCTCCGGGCGGAAAACCCACGAGCACCTTCAAGGTTGCATTCTGGGCATGAGCCGCAGTGCTCCAACCCAGTGCAGACAGCGCTAGCGCAGCCAGCAGGTTACGACGGCGGGAAAGTGTCAATCGCATGGGCGTATGTCCAATCTGGGCGGGACTTGAGGCCGCTTTGCCTCTGCCCGCAGGGCAAAAGCGCCACTGTACCAAGGACGCCTGCCTCCCGGCCCGGCTTGTCAGGGCAGCACCACGCCCTTTTTCAGCAAGATATTGCCGTAGATACGGGTTTCACCGGTGGCGACAACAGCAAAAGCCTGGGCAGCCCGTTCGTAAAAAGCAAAACGCTCCAGCGACGCTGCGTCAGCGCAACCGTGGCCCTGCAACACCTTGTTGAAGTCAGCCACGGCCTCGGGCACGGCCACGGCATCTCCAACCACCTGCATGGTGAGCGCAGCCTGATCCACAAACGTGTCCAGCGGAAATACGGCGAGCACCGCGTCCAGCACCGCTGGGGCGCTGATGCCGGGCAAACGAACCAGCCGCTTGGCGTGGGTGGCAGACGGGAAGTTGGCATCCGCCAACACGATTTCATCGCCATGCCCCATGGAGGCCAGCACATGAAGAAGGTCGGGTGACAAGAGTGCGGGTACGCCTTTGAGCATGGTGTGTAGGTGTCAGTGAATCAGGCGGGACGCCTAAAGAAGGCTCATCTTAGTGGTGCCGGGGATCTGCACTTCTAGGCGTTAACCCTGATGTGCGTAACACTGAGCACTCGGGGCAGTGTATCTTTGGCTTCTTGCCTGATGGAGACATGTGATGAATGCCCGAGTGCCTGAAACCGCCCTGAATGCCCCGCAAGCCCTGACACAAGTCAGCCGCGCCTGGGACGAAGACATCGTCCACCAGCTCACCGACTACATCCGCATACCGGCCAAGTCGCCGATGTTCGATGCCGACTGGTCGCAGCACGGCTATATCGAGACCGTGTTGCGCAATGCGGCCAGCTGGGTCGAAGCCCAAAAGGTGGAAGGACTGACGCTGGAAATCCTGCGTCTGGACGGTCGCACGCCGGTGCTGTTTTTCGAGATTCCCGCCTCCAGCGGCCATGGTGCATCGCCGCCCGCGTCGGGCCAGACCGTGCTGATGTACGGCCACCTGGACAAGCAGCCCGAATTCGGCGGTTGGCGCAGTGATCTGGGGCCCTGGACCCCACGTTACGAGGATGGCAAGTTGTATGGGCGAGGTGGTGCCGATGACGGCTATGCGGTCTACGCCAGCATCGCAGCTGTGCAGGCCCTCAAAAGCCAGGGCCTGGCGCACCCGCGCATCGTCGGCTTGATTGAGACCTGCGAGGAAAGCGGTTCTTATGACTTGCTGCCTTACATCGATGCCTTGCGCGCGCCCGGCAACAACCGCCTGGGTGAGGTGGCGCTGGTCATCTGCCTGGATTCGGGGGCGGGCAACTACGACCAGCTTTGGCTCACCACCAGCTTGCGGGGAATGGCCAGCGGCACTCTCAAAGTAGAGGTATTGACCGAAGGCGTGCATTCGGGCGACGCCAGTGGGCTGGTGCCGTCGAGCTTTCGCATCATGCGACAGGTGCTGGACCGCCTGGAGGACAGCGCTACCGGCCGCCTCCTGCCAGAGAGTTTTCATTGCGAAGTACCGGCTGAACGCCTGGCCCAGGCCCAAGCGACGGCGGCGATTCTGGGGGACGAGCTGCACAAGCGTTTTCCGTGGGCGCACTACGACTGTGGTGGCGCAACTGCCTTCACCCTGCCCACCACCACCGACCCCCTGCAAGCCCTGCTGCGGCGCACCTGGGCACCCACGCTCAGCGTCACGGGTGCTGATGGCTTGCCTGACCTGGCCAATGCGGGCAATGTGCTGCGCCCATACACCGCCTTCAAGCTCAGTTTGCGCCTGCCCCCGCTGGTGGAAGCCTCTGCTGCCGTACAGCAGCTCAAAGCCTTGCTCGAAGACAACGCGCCCTACCAGGCCAAAGTCACCTTTGAAGGCGCCAGCAGCGCAACCGGCTGGAATGCACCCGATACCGCTCCCTGGTTCGAGCAGGCGTTGAACACGGCTTCATCTACGCACTTTGGTGCGCCATGCGGCTACATCGGCCAGGGTGGCACGATTCCACTGATGAACATGCTCTCCAAAGGTTTTCCTAAAGCTCAGATGATGGTCTGCGGTGTGCTGGGCCCCAAAAGCAATGCCCATGGCCCCAACGAGTTTTTGCATGTGCCTTATGCCAAAAAGCTCACCGCCGCAGTCGCGCAAGTGATCGCGCAAATGCCCTGACCCGTCACCCGGGCAGGGCATTTAGCTGGTTTCAAACTGATGGGCGTTCTTGCCCTGGAAAGGGGCAAAAAAGGCCTTGATCGCCAGCATGTCCGCATCGATGTTGCCGGTGGGTATGAAGATAGGGCCGACCCCCACCACCTTGTGTGCATAGTCGATGTAGGCCATCACGATCGGCACACCGGCTTGTTGTGCGATGTAATAAAAGCCGGTTTTCCAGTAGCGCGTTTTGCTGCGTGTGCCCTCTGGTGACACCACGAGATACAAGGAGCCTGGAGCCTCCCGGAGGGACTTGGCCGATGCGGCCACCATGTCCGTTGACTTTTCACGATTCACGGCAATACCGCCGAGCCAGCGCATGCACGCACCAAACGGAAATCGAAACAGGTTGTGCTTACCCATCCAGTACACCTGGGCCCGCAGCGCAAATGCCGCCATCAGGGTGTAGGGAAGGTCCCAGTTGCTGGTGTGCGGTGCTCCAATCACCACGGCCTTGGCGCAGTCCGTGGGCAAGGCGCCTTCCACACGCCACCCCTGAAGTCGCAGCAAGCAGACCGACAACAGCCGAAGCACATGACAAACCCCCGGGGTGGTAAACAGGGTGCGATGCATCTGGGGCAATGTGCTCAAGCTGCCGCTGTCAAGGTCTTGCGGTTTTGTGCAGCCAGCCACATCAGCGCGGCACCCGTCAGCAACACCGGCAGCAGCGAGCCATAGTTCAGCAGCGTCCAGCCCTGAGTGGTGACCAGTACCCCCGAAGCAAAAGAGGTGAGTGCGAGCGTGGCAAAAACGAAGAAATTGAGCGCACCCTGGGCCTTGTCTTTTTCCTCAGGGGTGTAGGTCTGCAAGGACAAGGTGGTGCTACCAGTGAACAGGAAATTCCAGCCCACGCCCAGCAAAAACAGGGCGACCAAAAACTGATGCAGTTCTATGCCCGACAGGGCCACCCCTATGCACAAGGCATTGAGAACCACCCCCACACCCATCACCTTCAGGGCACCGAACCGGCGGATGAGGTGGCCGGTGAAAAAGCCTGGCGCAAACATGCCAATCACATGCCACTCCAGCACCAGCGCCGCATCTGAAAAGGGCAGACCGCACTGCTGCATGGCGATCGGCGTGGCGGCCATCAGCAAGTTCATCACACCGTAACCCAGAGCGCCGGCAGCCGCCGCCACCATGAAGGCGGGCTGGCGCATGATGACCGCCAAAGGCCGCCCTCCATTGCCTGTTTTCTTGGCGGGTAGAGGCGGAAAGTCGATCTGGCTGAGAAGCAGCGTGGACAGCAAGGCCACGCCGGCCAGGGCGATATAAGCGCCGGCAAAAGGCACGTCCATCACATTGCGGGTCCAGGTCGCCAGATTGGGGCCGGCAATCGCGCCAATCAGGCCACCCGCCATCACCAGCGATACGGCTTTTTCACGCCAGGCGGGAGCGCTCAGTTCAGCGGCGGCAAAGCGGTACAAGCCCGCATTGGCGTTGTAATAACCCGCCACCACGGTAGCCAGGCACAGCAACCAGAAGTTCTTGCTGAGGGCTGCAAAGGCGCACAGCAGGGCTGACCCCAGGGCCACAGCCAGCCCGATCTGGAACGAGGTCTTGCGCCCAAAGCGCATTTGCGTCCTGGCGACCAGCGAGGTGCTGAGCGCACCTCCCACCACATAGCCCATGACCGGCAGCGTCGCCATCCAGCCCAAAGGCGCCAAGCTCAGCCCAACCAGGCCATTGATGGCGATGAAGGTGACGTTATTGGTGAGAAACAGACCCTGGCAGATCGCCAGCAGCCAAAGATTGCGGTTCATGCCGGCAGTGTAAGGGCCACCAAGGCCGCGAGGGCTGCGGTCTCGGCACGCAAGACACGGGGGCCCAGCGTAACCGGCGCAAATTGATGCCCCAGCGCGGCCTGTTCTTCGGCTGGACTGAGCCCGCCCTCGGGGCCACTGAGAAAAATCACGGAGGTGGGCTCGAAGGGTGTCCGGGACAACAGCTGCATCGGGCTGACGGACTGTGGCTGCAGAGACAGCAGGCAGTGCAAAGTAGCCGCGGAGGCCCCCAGCGCCTGGCCAATAGCCCTGGTCGCCAACCATTGCGTCAGTGTCATCACCTCATGCACCTGGGGCACCAGGTTGCGACCACTCTGTTCACAGGCAGCAACCGCAATGCTTTGCCAGTGCGCCACTTTCTTGGCCGCCCGATCCCCGCTGAGCCTGAGCACGCTGCGCTCGGTCATGAGGGGTTGAATGCTCGTCACGCCCAGTTCGGTGGCTTTTTCCACCAGCCAGTCCATTCGTTCGTTAGCAGGCATGCCGACTGCCAGGTGCACCGCGCGTGGGGCTTCCCGATCCGCAGGCAGAAAAGGACCCACCTCGACCGCGACATGGTTGCGTCCCATGGCCGTGATGGTGGCTTCGAACTCGCCCTGTACCGCGCCCAAGCCCGCCGTCGTCACATCGCCATTGAACAACGTGACCTGGTCGCCCGGCTGCAAACGCAAGACCTGTACATGACGTGCGGCCCCTGGGGGCAAATCCAGGGTCTGGCCTGTCGCCAAGGGGACCGGGCAGTGAAAGCGGGGCATGGGCGGGCTGGTGCCGGTGTTTACACGCGACCGTAGGCGAAGCCGGACAGGGCCTCAAAGCCCTCCACCTTATCGATCAGACGCAGCAAGGGCTTGAGTTCCCGGTAGCGGTTGCAGGTGGACCGTATGTAGTGAATGAAGCGCGGCGTGTCGGCCAGGTACTTGGGCTTGCCGTCGCGCAGGGTGAGGCGGGCAAAGATGCCCGCGATCTTGAGGTGCCGTTGCAGGCCCATCCACTCCACACCGCGGTAAAACTCGCCAAAGTCATCGCCCACCGGCAAGCCAGCCTTTCGGGCTTTTTGCCAATAGCGTATGGTGATGTCCAGTACAAATTCTTCGTCCCAGGACAAAAACGCATCCCGCATCAAACTGGCAATGTCGTAAGTGATGGGCCCGTACACCGCATCCTGAAAATCCAGAATGCCTAGCGTGGGGGACTTATCAACTTCTGCGACCATCAGATTACGCGGCATGAAGTCTCTATGCACGTAAACGCTGGGCCACGACAGGTTTTGAGCAACGATATGTTTGAAGGCGTCGTCCAGCGTGCTGCGGACCTCACCCTCGACCGCAATGCCTCGGTGGCGGCCCAGGTACCACTCCGGAAACAGCTCCAGTTCGCGGCGCAGCAGGGCCTCATCGTAGGGGGGCAGGACGCTTGGCTGGGAGGCCAGTTGCCAGGCGATCAGAACATCGACAGCCTGCATGTAGCGCTCAAAGTTGTCCCGTGGCAAGTCTGGGTTGATCAGCGCCATCATGGTGTGCTGGCCCAGATCGCTGAGCAGCATGAAGCCATGGGTCTCGTCCCAAGCCAGCACCTCGGGCGCATGCAGGCCCGCTTGTGCCATCAAACCCGCAACATGCACGAAGGGGCGGCAGTCTTCCTTGGCGGGTGGTGCGTCCATGATGATGCGACTGCCATTCAAGGACGAAATGCGCAAGTAACGCCGAAAACTCGCATCGGCCGAAGCCAGCTGCAGGGTGGCAGGCTCTAGGCCGTGCAAGGCGGCCACCTGCTCCAGCCAGATGTTAAAAAGCTGCGCACGCGCCGGATCTGTCCATTCAACAGCAGTTGCCGCAGCGGCAGATGTGGGCTTGAGGTGGGTCATGGGGGCGGCCTGTGTGGCCGGGGTGGGGGCATTGGAGCTCATGGATAATCCATTTTACAAATCCGGCCTGTTTGAATCGCTACATGGCACCGCTCTCAGACTCTGGTGACCAGCGAGAGAACCTTGGGCCGGAGCCCTGATACGTAGACACCCCAGCCTCTTTTTGTCACCCCGTTCCAGCTCCATGCGCTCGACCCCGCCTGCCTTTGAGCCCGAGGCGAAGCTGTCACGCCTGCCGTTTTGGCGATCGGGACTGTTGGCCAGCCTGGCGAGCGTCTTGTTTGCCATGCTGGTGGCGCCCTCTAGCCGGGCACAGGCGGTCGACGCCAACGACGATACGCCCCTGCAACTCAAAAGCACGCCGCGGCTGCAGGAGCGCATGGCAGAACCCCTGCGTGAGCAGCTGCCCACTTATGTCTTTGGCGACCGCACCTATGGCCGGCCTGACCTGGAGACCGTAGTGGAGGGTCAAGCCGAGCTGCGCCGCAATGACACGGTGATACGCGCCAACAAGCTCACCTACCTGCAAGCTGAAGATCAGGCCAGCGCCGAGGGCCAAGTGCGCATCAACCGGGGCGGCAATGTCTTTGAGGGACCACACCTGCAACTCAAGGTCGATGCCTTTGAGGGCCACTTTGACAAGCCCAGCTACCAATTTTTGCGCAACGACGCGCACGGTGCGGCGGACCGGGTCGATTTTCTGGATGCGTCGCGGTCGGTGATACAGAACGCCACCTACACCACCTGCCGGCGCTTGCCGGGTCCGAGCTGGATGCCCGACTGGATTTTGCGCGCCACCGAGTTGCGCCTGGACCAGGATCAAAACGAGGGCGAGGCGGTGGGAGCGTTGCTGAGCTTCAAGGGCTTGCCAGTCTTGCCCATCCCCTACCTGAACTTTCCTCTCAGCGACCAACGCAAATCAGGCTTTTTGCCACCGACGCTCGGTGTGGACAACGTGGGTGGCGTGCAAATCGAACAGCCCTACTACTGGAACATTGCACCCAATCGCGATGCCACTCTGAGCCCCAAGCTCATGACCAAACGCGGCGTGGATCTGGGAGCGCAGTTTCGTTACCTTGAGCCGAGTTATTCGGGCGAGCTGTCGGGCAACTACATGCCAGCAGACCAATTGCGCGACGCGGACCGCTGGGGCCTGGTGGCCTTGCACAGAGGATTTGTCAACACTGATTTGCTGGGACGCGTCAATGTCAATCTGAACCTCAACCATGTGAGTGACGACAACTACTGGCGCGATTTCTCTGGCGCGCGCCCCACACTGTCGCAGCGCCTCTTGCCCACCGACATGACGGCCAACTGGGCTGGTGGTGGCCTGTCTTACACCGTGCGCACCCTGAAATGGCAGACCCTGCAAGACGTCTCGGCACCCATCGTGCCGCCTTACGATCGACTGCCCCAAGTGGTGGCCCAATACGCCCGGTCTGACCTGCAGGGTTTTGATGTGTCGGTCGTGGGCGACCTGACGCGATTTCAGTCTGACCCCTACCGCACCGGGCAGCCCAACGCACAGCGCGCCTACGCGTTGGCGCAGGTGAGCCGCCCCTTTGTGGGCGCGGCGGGCTTTGTAACGCCCAAGATGCAGCTCCATGTCGCCCAATATGAGTTTGATGGATACGCATCCGGTGGTGGCAGCTCGGCCTCACGTGCGGTGCCGACCTTCAGCCTCGACAGCGGGCTGGTGTTTGAGCGTGACACCAGCTGGATGGGCACTTCCATGATCCAGACCCTGGAGCCGCGCGCCTTTTACGTCAACACGCCGTTTCGGGATCAGAGCGGCCTACCGAACTACGACTCCGGCGCCTTCGACTTCAACTTCGCCACCATCTATTCCGAGAACGCCTTTGCCGGCAACGACCGCATCTCCGACAGCAATTTACTCACCTTAGGCGTCACGTCCCGTCTGCTGGAACCAGACACCGGGGCAGAAGCAGCCCGCTTTGGCGTCGCCCAGCGTCTGCGCTTCAAAAACCAGGACGTGACCTTGCCTGGCGGCAGCATTGTCGAAGACCGGCTGAGCGATGTGATCCTGGGCGGCACAGTGAACCTGAGCAGGCAGTGGCTGGCCGACGGCACGGTTCAGTACAACCCCAAAACCAGAACCTCCGAACGCGCCACACTGGCAGCACGTTACAACCCGGGGCACTACCGGGTGATCAACACCGCCTACCGTCTGCAAAAAGGTTCCAGCGAACAAATTGACGTGGGTTGGCAATGGCCAATCAACGACCTGTGGGGTGACAAAGGTCAGGACCTCGGCGCAGGCCGTGGGCAGGGAGCCGGTCGCTGGTACAGCGTGGGCCGCCTGAACTACAGCCTGCGTGAAGGCCGCCTGGTCGATTCGATTTTGGGCCTGGAATACGATGCTGCCTGCTGGTTGGGGCGCGTGGTGCTGGAGCGTTTGCAGACCAGCACCAGCAGCGCCAACCAACGCATCATGTTCCAGCTGGAGTTTGTAGGTTTCTCCCGCTTGGGCGTGAGCCCGCTGCAAACGCTCAAGGACAATATCCAGCGCTATGAGTACCTGCGAGATCAAAGCAGCGCACCCAGCCGTTTCAGCAATTACGAATGATCGCAACATGACCCACCGCGCCCTGGCACTCCGACTCCTCACCTTGGTGCTTTTGTCCAGCCTGTTTCAAGGCACCTCAGCCCAGTCCTTGCGCCAACCCCCCACTGTTCGCGCGGCGTTGGCACCTTCCACCACTGCGGTGCCCAGCCCGTCACAGCAGCAGGCCGCCGACTACATCGTTGCCGTGGTCAACTCCGACCCCATCACCAACAACGAGGTTCGCCGCGAACTGCAGCGCATCCAGCAGCAATTCGCCCAGCAAGGCAGGGCAGCGCCCCCACTGCCTGACTTGAAAGCACAGGTGCTGGAGCGGCTCATCAACGACAAGGCCCAACTCCAGGTGGCACGCGAGACCGGCATCAACATTGACGACGCTGCCGTGGATCAGGCCGAGCTCTCGGTGGCTCAGCAAAACCAGCTGGACCTGGCGGGGCTGCGGGCGCGCCTAGCGGCTGACGGGGTCAGTGTGAGCCAGTTCCGCAGCCAGTTGCGCGAGCAGCTGGCCCTGACCCGATTGCGCGAACGTGAGGTCGAGGCGCGGGTTCGGGTGTCTGACGTGGACGTTGAGCAGTATTTGCGTGAGCAGATGTCCGGCACGGACCTAAGCAAGCAGCTCATCAACGTAGCGCAGATTCTGGTGGCTGTGCCCGACGAGGCCAGTGCGGCCCAGATCACTGCACTGCAGGCCAAGGCCGACGCAGCTTTGAAGCGGGCGCGCGCCGGCGAAGACTTTGCCGGCCTGGCGCGGGAACTCTCGAACGCCGCCGACCGTAGCAATGGTGGCCAACTGGGACTGCGCAGCGCAGACCGTTACCCGCCGCTGTTTGTTCAGGCCACACAGGACCTGGCGGTGGGGGGCTTGTCAGGCGTGATTCGCTCGGGAGCTGGTTTTCATGTACTCAAATTGATCGATCGTCAAGTTGCAGGCCTGCCCCCCATGATGGTGATGCAGTCACGGGCGCGCCACATCCTTTTGCGACCCACCGCCGAACTCGGTGAAGCTGCCGCACGTGAAAAATTGCGCCTGGTGAAGCAAAGCATCGAGGCTGGGCAGTCAGACTTTGCGGCAACGGCCAAGACCCTGTCGCAAGACAGCTCGGCAAGCCAGGGCGGTGATCTGGGCTGGGCCAGCCCGGGGCAGTTCGTGCCCGAGTTCGAAAACGTGATGAACAGTTTGCGCCCGGGCCAGATCAGTGACCCGGTGGTCTCGCGTTTTGGCGTACATCTGATGCAGTTGATGGAGCGCCGTGAGGTCAAGCTCAGCGACCGCGAACAGCGCGAGGCAGTACGTGGCGTCCTGCGCGAGAAAAAAATGGACGAGGCCTACGTCAATTGGGCGCAAGAGGTGCGGGCCAGGGCCTACGTCGAGATGCGGGAGCCGCCTCAGTGAAGCACATCGCACGCAAACGGTTCGGGCAACATTTCTTGTCCGACGGCGGCATCATTGATGCCATCGTTGATGAAATTTCACCCCGCCCGGGACAAACGATGGTCGAGATCGGCCCCGGCCTGGCGGCTTTGACCCAGCCTTTGGTCGAGCGCCTTGGTCATCTGACGGTCATTGAGCTGGATCGTGACCTGGCCAAGCGACTGCGGACACACCCCCAGCTGTCGGTGGTGGAGTCCGACGTTCTGAAAGTTGATTTCGGGCGATTGGCGGCGGATGTTGCGGCAGCAAGCCGGGCGCGCGGGGATGAAGCCGGGTCTGACGCATCTAAGCCAGGGTTGCGGGTGGTCGGCAACCTGCCCTACAACATCTCCACGCCCATTCTTTTTCACTTGCTGCAGTTTGTGGAGGTGGTGCAAGACCAGCACTTCATGCTGCAAAAAGAGGTAATCGACCGCATGGTCGCCAAGCCAGCGACCTCCGACTATGGTCGCCTCAGTGTGATGCTGCAGTGGCGCTACGCCATGAGAAATGTCCTTTTCGTGCCGCCCGAAAGCTTTGATCCGCCACCCAGGGTGGACAGCGCCGTGGTACGCATGGTGCCCCATGAAACGCCCGTCGCTGTGGATGTGAACCGGCTGAGCGAAATTGTGCAAGTGGCTTTCAGCCAGCGTCGCAAGCTGTTGCGACATTCCCTGGGCCGATGGCTGGAGCAGCACAACTTTGCCGGACAGTTTGATTTGCAGCGCCGCGCCGAAGAAGTTGGCGTGGACGAGTATGTGAGCCTCACTCAAACCCTGTCGGCGCAGGCAAGCGTTTGACGCCTCATATGCATGTGAGGGCGTCGGCCCCCCATCAAAAAGCCCGCCGGGTGTGAACCTCGGCGGGCTTGCTCTTAGCGAACTCGTATCAGGCTGCGGTCAGCCAGTAGCCCGCATTGAAGGGGCTGCTCATGCGCAGCGCCAGGGGTGAAACATCCAAAATTTTGTCCGTCGGCATTTTTTCGCCGTCGGCATTCAACTCGATGCCGGCAACTGCTTCATCACCGCGTACATCGCCCTTAGCCTCGTTCGCCCGTTCTGCTTGGCTGGCTTGTGCAGAACGGGCTACAGAAAAGAATAGAAACACCGGAATGGAATCTTCCGGTCCCCCCAATAGTCCGCAGCGTCACGGAAGATATCGAGCAACTGCTCGCGTGCTTCCTTGTCGAATTTAGTGTTGGCAGGAATGTGCTCCAGCACGGCCACGAAACCAGGCTGTGGGCCCGACTTGTGGACCGGATCAGTCATGCTGTCATAAAGCGCATCGAAATTCTTGCCGACTTGCGTAGGCAACATGAACTGCTGACCAATCAGGTCCAGCACGTCCTGCTTGGACTGTGCGTTGGCCAGGTTGGCGTACAGAAAATGGTGGCCCATCTTTTGGGCTGACTCCTGAAGGTCCTGCACACGGAATGCGCGGATCGACTGGACGATGTTGGATCGCACGCCCTTCAAAGGCGTGTCGACAGCACCCGGTGGGGCTGATCCTGCTGGCTGGCGAGTGGTCATGTTCATTCCCGCTAAGTTCCTAGTAAACAAAAAACATCATCGAACGATCTTGCGAAAACTCGCATAGTGATCGGCCGTGTAATAACAAACATCAGGCGTTTTGGGGACGCCGCCACATACGATTCTTTTCACGCCCCGGTTCGGAGCACCAGGCGTCTGAACGGTGTATTCACGGTAATAACCACGCGGCTGGACGGTCAGCAAACGTTCGCGGTTGTGAAAAACAACGCCATCTTTCTCATACGGAAAGGGCCCACCTTGGAAAATAAGCTTGTAGGTTTGCTGACCTTGGTGCGGCAGTTGAGCAACAGAAACCGTGCCCAACTGATTTGTTTGAACCGATTCCCTTGCCGGCAACAGGCTGGGCAAACAAACTGCTGCGACCAAAAAACCGACCGGAATCAGCTTCAAGCACCTTGCAAACGCGAATTTCAACGCGGGCTTGCCAAGCATCAACAACCTCCCCAAAACTCCGGGTAAACCCGTAAATTTCAAGGCGAGTAGTGTCGCGCATTTGTTGTGAAAACGCAAGGGCATGCCCATGCACCAGGCATGCCTTCATGGCACAAAAAGCACCGGAACTCAGTCGTCCGGCGCCTGGTGTCTATCGACTGGCGTTGGCGTCAGCGACGGTCAGGGCCGTCATATTGACGATGCGGCGTACGGTCGTGCTGGCGGTCAGCACATGCACCGGTTTGGCGGCGCCCAGCAGCACGGGTCCCACGGCAATATTGCCGCCAGCAGCGGTCTTGAGCAGGTTGTAGGAAATGTTGGCGGCATCGATGTTGGGCAGCACCAGCAGGTTGGCATCGCCCGACAGGGTGCTGTGAGGCATCAAGACCTGGCGTGCTGCGCCGTCCAAAGCCACATCACCGTGCATTTCACCGTCAACTTCCAGCCACGGAGCCTGGATCTTCAGCAATTCCAGCACCCGGCGCATTTTGACGGCGCTAGGCTGATTGCTCTGCCCAAAGTTACTGTGAGAGAGCAAAGCTGCCTTGGGCTTGATACCAAAGCGCATCATTTCCTCGGCGGCCATGACGGTGATTTCGGTCAGCTCCTCGGCAGTGGGGTCATAGTTGACGTGGGTATCCACCAAAAACACTTGGCGGCCTGGCAGCATCAGCCCGTTCATGCACGCGTAGATGCGTACATCCTGGGGCGTGCTCGGGCTACCGCCAGCGCGCTTGCCGATCACTTGGTCGATGTACTCCAAGTGGTTGGCGGTCGTACCCCAGGTACCACAGATCAGGCCGTCGACTTCATCCTTGTGCAGCAACATGGAACCGATCAGCGTCAGGCGGCGGCGCATTTCAATCTTGGCCAGCTGCGTCGTCACACCCTTGCGTTCGGTCATGCGATGGTAGGTTTGCCAGAAATCGCGGTAACGATGGTCCTGCTCGACGTTCACCACGTCGTAATCGAGTTCCTCACGCAGCCGCAAGCCGAAGTTTTTGATGCGCTGAGCGATCACGGCCGGACGTCCGATCAAGGTCGGGCGGGCCAAGCCCTCATCCACCACGATCTGGCAGGCGCGCAACACACGCTCTTCCTCGCCCTCGGCATAGGCGACGCGCTTCTTGGCGGCTCGCTTGGCTGCCATGTAGATCGGCTTCATCACCGTACCCGATGCATACACAAAGCTTTGCAGACGCTCGCGGTAGGCATCCATATCCTCGATGGGGCGCAGGGCCACGCCACTGTCGGCGGCGGCTTGAGCCACAGCCGGCGCAATCTTGATCATCAGCCGCGGATCGAAGGGCTTGGGAATCAGATATTCCGGACCAAAGGCGAGCTGCTCACCCACGTAGGCTGCGGCCACGACCTCACTTTGCTCGGCCTGAGCCAGCTCGGCAATCGCGTGTACTGCCGCAATTTCCATCTCCACAGTGATGGTGGAGGCGCCGGCATCCAGCGCACCCCGGAAGATGTAGGGGAAGCACAAAACGTTGTTGACCTGGTTCGGGTAATCGGTACGCCCGGTAGCCATCACGGCGTCGCTGCGCACAGCCTTCACGTCCTCAGGCAGGATTTCGGGGTTGGGGTTGGCCAGCGCGAAGATCAGGGGGCGATCGGCCATGCTGGCCACCATGTCCTGCTTGAGCACACCGCCGGCAGATAAGCCCAAAAAGATGTCAGCCCCCGCAATGATTTCGCGCAAGGTGCGGGCGTCGGTCTTCTGGGCAAAGACGACCTTGTCTTCGTCCATCAGCTCGGTCCGGCCCTCGTAAACCACGCCAGCCAGGTCGGTCACGAAGATGTTTTCACGGGGCAGGCCCAGCTTGACCAGCAAGCCCAGGCAGGCCAAGGCGGCAGCACCCGCACCAGAGGTGACCAGTTTGACCTTTTTCAGGTCTTTGCCGACGACCTTCAGGCCATTCAGGATGGCCGCGCCCACGCAAATGGCGGTGCCGTGCTGGTCATCGTGAAACACCGGAATGTTCAGGCGCTCACGCAGTTTGCGCTCCACGTAAAAGCAGTCCGGTGCCTTGATGTCTTCCAGGTTGATACCGCCGAACGTGGGCTCCAGCGCCGCGATGATGTCCACCAGTTTATCGAGGTCGTTCTTTTCATTGATCTCGATGTCAAACACATCGATGCCGGCGAATTTCTTGAACAGGACCCCTTTGCCTTCCATCACCGGCTTCGATGCCAGCGGGCCAATGTCACCCAGGCCCAGCACGGCTGTACCGTTGGTAATGACTGCCACAAGGTTGCCGCGGCTGGTGTATTTGAAAGCGTTGTTGGGGTCTTTGACAATTTCTTCGCAAGGGGCTGCGACGCCGGGCGAGTAGGCCAATGCCAGGTCATGCTGGTTGACCAGCTGCTTGGTTGCAGCAATGGCAATCTTGCCGGGACTAGGAAATTGGTGATACTCAAGCGCGGCACGGCGCAGTTCAGCGCGTTTGTTGTCTGCGTTAGGCGTGGTTTCTTGCGGCATCTGAGTTTCCTGCGTTGGCTGGCCACTTCGGTGTTTGGGGCACCGGCTGAACCAGACTCTGGCGTGACATTAAAAGTGCAAGGAATTGTAGGCCTCGCACTCTAATGTCAGTATTGACTTAAGAGTTCATCACTTTTGCGTCAGACGTCAAGCCAGCGTTGCTTTGGTTTGCGCCATGCGTTGCCGGGTTTGATGGCCGGCCAGTACGAAACCACGCTGCTGCCCCGCCTCATCCAGAAATCTCCACACATCCTCCTCGTCGGCCTGCCACTGGCCGCTGACACCGGGAGCGGGAGGCAACACCGTCAGCGGCAACGCGGGCGTTTTGACCGCGACCGGCATCAGGCCCAAGGCCAAGTCCGTGGGCTGACCTGCCAGCACTGCTGCGAGTGTTTTGGCGGCTTGCATGATGGGCATCACGTAGGGCAAGGTGCGATTACCTGCACTTTGATACTGCGCAGCATCGCCCAGCGCATAGATGCCTTCAGCGCTGGTCATGAGGTTCGCGTCCACCTGGATGCCCCGCTCGCAGCGGATGCCCGCTGCTTGCGCCAGGGTGGTGTCCGCTTTCAAGCCTATGGCCGACAGCACCAGGTCGGCGGTCAGGCTGGACCCATCCGAGAGACCAACTTCAAGACGCGGGCCGGCGACGTGAACCGAGGCCACGGTGGCCTCGAAGTGCCACTGCACCCCCAGTGCACCCAAGCTGGATGCCAGACGCTGACTTGCGCCCTCGGGCAGCAAGGCAGCCAGCGGACGGCTCGACGGATCAACCACGCTGACTTGGTAGCCTGCGCCGATCAGGTCATTGGCAAATTCGCAGCCAATCAGGCCCGCGCCCATGATGACCACGTGCTTGACGCCGGCATCACCGCCGCCGCTGGCGGTGAGTTGCCCGTGGAAGCTTGCGAAATCATCGAGCGAATTGACGGATAACACCCGCTCTGCGGCATCCCCTTGCAAGGGCACCCGTACGGGCTGCGCGCCAGTGGCCAGCACCAGATCGCGGTACATGAGATCGCCCTGGCTGCTGCTGAGCTTGTGGCTCGCAGGGTCGATGCCTGTGACACGGGTGTGTGCCATCAGGGTGACCTGAAGGGACTCGGCCATCTTGTGGGCTGGCGTCGTCACCAGTTCAGCCGGGGCTCTCTTCTGCGCAAATGCGTTGGACAAGGTGGGCTTGGCATAGAAGTCGCCACTGTCGGCAGTCACCAAGGTGATGGGCGTGGTGGCTTCGAGCTTGCGCAGTTCGCGTACGGTGGTCCAGGCAGCCAAGCCGGCGCCGACGATAACGATGGGATGCATGGCGTAGCGATCTTCAGGAGTTTCAGATTTCGACAGCCTCGAAATCCGCTTTGGCGACGCCGCAATCGGGGCAGGTCCAGCTCTCGGGCACATCAGCCCACAAGGTGCCAGGGGCAATGCCATCTTCGGGGCGACCCGCCGCCTCGTCATACACAAAGCCACACACGATGCAAATATAGGTTTTCATGTTGGGTACTTTCTAAATCGGTGAAGATCAAACAATAAATGGGGTCAGGTTCAGGCCTGGACGCGTGCCAATTGGGCTTTGTAGTGATTGGCGTGACGCTCTTCGACCCGGGCCAGGGCGGCAAAGCGCTTTTGCGCCTTCTCGAGCGTGGCCTTGAACTGAGCGGCGTGCACCTTGCTTTCTTCGATTTGCTCGTTCATCTCAGTTACCGCTGCAGCGTTGCCTTCTTCCTCTGCCGTCTTGCGAAAGCCAGGGTACATCTCGGTGTACTCGTAGGTCTCACCCTCAATCGCGATTTGCAAGGCTTTGGCGGGTGTCAGGGTGGCCTTGGGGTAAAGCAAGTCGAGGTGGCCAAAGGCGTGCATCACCTCCTGATCCGCCGTTTCTTCAAAAGTGCGTGCAGTGTCCTCGTCACCCATTTCGCGGGCAATTTTGGCGAAGTAACGGTACTTGATATGCGCCATCGACTCGCCAGCAAAAGCGGCTTCGAGGTTGGCGATGGTCTTGATCGCAGGGCGTTGTGCAGTGGTCATGGTGTATTCCTCGGGGCTAAAGATAGTTCAAATCAATCAACACAGAACGAATGTTAGCCATATCCAATCGTCAGAGCCAATTGGAAATTTCTAATCGATAGATAGTCTGTATCGAGCTACCCCAAGCTCCGATGACTCAACGCAAATGCTTGGCACCTTTGGCCGCCAGTGCCTGCGGGATAGGCAAAGCCCTCCGACCGGGCACCAGCTCAAACGCCTGCCCTGCCGCCAGACTGCCTGGCACGCTGACCGCCAGATAAAACCCACAGCGGCTGGACTGCACCATGTCTCGCGCCGCCTGTGCGTAGCCCATGACGGTGTTGAATTTTCCACAGGGCTCGCGCGGGGCAGTGACACGCAGCACGCAGTCCGGAAAATGCAGCTCGTCCCCCACCCATACCTGCTGCTCCAACACACCGGCGAGGGTCAGGTTCTCGCCGGCAAAGCCCCCACCCAGCGCTTCGTCAAATAGGGTGACACCCCGCTGCTGGCGCTGTTGCTGCCAAAACGCGTAGTGCTCAGATGGGTAGGCGTAGATCGCCTTGGCCAAGCCGCCGTGCACGCTCAAATCGGCCTGCTCGTCGCCGTCTAATCCCAGCGGTTTGACCGCCACGGTGCCCGTGACCGGCTGTTTGCCGATGGCGCTCATCATCTTGCGCTCACCCACCTGCAAGGGCCGCACGCGCCCCACACTCACTTGCAATACACGAAACTGGGTCATGCGCGCATCAGGGCTTCGATCTCATCAGCGTCCACCGGCACGCCGCGCGAGATCAATTCACAGCCCTCGTCGGTCACGATGGCGTCGTCTTCAATCCGGATGCCGATGTTGTGAAAGTGCTCGGGCACACCTGGTGCCGGGCGCACATACAGGCCCGGCTCGATGGTCAGCACCATGCCCGGGTGCAGGATGCGACTGGGCCGGTCCTTGATGATTTCACCGCTCAACGGGTCTTTGCGTTCGCACACCTGGCCTATTTCGGTGGGCTCGACATAGCTGCCACAGTCGTGCACATCCATGCCCAGCCAGTGGCCGGTGCGGTGCATGTAAAACGCGAAGTAACTGCGATTTGCGATGACATCGTCCAGACCACCCACTTTGTTGCGGTCCAGCAGGCCCACATCCAGCATGCCCTGCGCCAGCACCTTGACCGCAGCTTCGTGCGGATCCGTGAAACGGGCACCGGCCCGGGTGGCTGCAACTGCTGCGTACTGCGATGCCAGGACCAAGTCGTACAGCTCCCGTTGTGGGCCAGAGAACTTGCCATTCGCAGGAAAGGTGCGGGTGATATCACTGGCATAGCCATCAAGCTCGCAGCCAGCATCGATCAACACCAGATCCCCGTTACGTATCGGCGCGGTATCGGCGCGGTAGTGCAACACGCAGGCGTTGGCACCGGCGGCCACGATGGAGCTGTAGGCGGGGAACTGAGAGCCGTGCAATCGAAATTCGTGCAGCAGCTCCGCATCCAGGTGGTACTCGCGAACGTCTGCGCCGGCGCGCAGCATGCGTGCACTGGTCTGCATGGCTCGGATGTGCGCGCCAGCGCTGATTTGTGCGGCACGGCGCATGATGGCCTGCTCGTGGGCGTCCTTGAACAGGCGCATCTCATCCAGCGCACCGCACAGGTCACGTTGCTGCTCGGGGCATTGAGCGCCAAAACGCACCCGGGCGCGTACCTTGTTCAGCCAGCCCGCCACCCGGGTCTCCAGGCCTGGGTGGGTGGCAAAGGCAAACCACACCGCCTCGCGGTTTTCCAGCAATTGGGGCAAGCGTGCATCCAGATCGGCATTCGAATAGGCTGCATCCACCCCCAGCGCAGCGGGTGCGGCCTCAGGCCCCAGACGGTAACCATCCCAAATTTCGCGCTCCAGATCCTTGGGCTGGCAAAACAGACTGCTGCGGCCGTCTCCAGCCACCACCAGCCAGGCCTGTGGCTCGGTGAAGCCGGTCAGGTAATAAAAATAGCTGTCATGCCGATACAAAAAATCAGCATCCCGGTTACGCGCTTGCTCGGGGGCCGTGGGGATGATGGCAATGCCATGGGGTCCCAGTTGGGCCGCCAGGCGGGCGCGGCGTTCGGCGTAGATCGAGACGTTCATGGTGCGTGGTACCTAGGTGTTCTGTGTGGAGTCCGAATTTAACTGTGCCAGGCGCTCTGGTGTGCCGACGTCTGTCCATGGCCCGGTGTAGAGCTGGGCCGAAACTCTTCCCTGGCTCATCGCTGAGCGAAGCAAAGGGGCCAGCGCGGCCTTGATGCCCTGGGAGTTGCCGGTCGGTATGTCGCAATGGGGAGCTTCAAAAAAAGCACGTCGGTACAAGCCGATGGTGCTGTAGGTGTAACGCGGGCCGGGGTGCTCGGGCGGCAGATTCAGGGCCAGACCGTCGTCCGACAAGCCAAAGTCACCTTTGACGTTGTGCGGCGGGTTGGGCACCAGCCACAAGTGCGCCAGCATGGAGCTGGCCGCGAAACGAACGACAGCAGAAGGATCAAACACAAAATCGGGCGTGAAGACATCGCCGGCCAGCACCCAGAACAGCTCGCCAAGATGAGGCAGCGCCCGGGCAATCCCACCGGCGGTTTCAAGCGCACCGCCAAAGTCCTGACCTTCCATGGAATAGATCAGGTCCAAACCCTGCCAGCGGTCGCCAAAGCGCGCCGGGATCTGCTCGCCCTGCCAGGCGGTGTTGACCACAACTGAGCGCACGCCATCACGCGCCAGTGCCTGCAGGTGCCACTGCATCAGCGGCAGGCCTTGCACTTCCAGCAGAGGTTTGGGCTTGGCGTCGGTGAGCGGGCGCATGCGCTCGCCACGGCCAGCGGCTAGGAGCATGGCTTTGGCTCTTGGGCTGGGTGTTTTGGGTGACATCATGGCGACAGGATTGTGACGCAGGCGCCCGGGGCGGTGAGAATGTTCCAGCACGCCTTCCACACCGTTTGCAAACCATTTTCAAAGCCCGGAACAAGAACGCCCATGACCACTTTTTTCACCTCCCGCGAGATCCCCGCCCCAGCAGAAACGATCTTTGACGCCATCAGGAATCCGGAACGCCTGGCGCGCTGGTGGGGTCCGAACGGCTTCACG